>NZ_JAUOSD010000019.1:0-87862 GCF_030548265.1 Marinovum sp. 2_MG-2023
TGTCAGGCTTTGCTTCCAGGCCCCACGGTGACACTTCTGCTTTGCAAACCCGGTGACATTTCAACTTGGTTGCAACACGGCGAATTCCGATTTTGGAGCTGCCCATCCTGAGTCAACACTGCCGGCCGTTCACCCACCGCCGATGTATTCGCTGATGTTGCGATATCCGCTGGTGTCTGGCGTTCTGGCTGGCGCCACTGTCACGGTTTTTGGTTTTGGTTTTCGCTTTTTGGGCGCATTCAAGGCCGCAACGGCCTTTCGCAACGCCGCCAGCGTGTCAAAATCCGGGCGGCCGCTGGCGATCAGGCCGTGTTTGGCCTGAAACTGTGACAGAACATGTTTGGTGTTCGAATCCAGCCTGCCGGTCGGCGTGGTCGAGAGCCAGCCCAGCTCCAGCAGGTGTTGCTGGGCCTCACGGATGCTGGCAGCTTCGCCACTCAGGGCGTGTTTGTATTCCTTTCTGGCATTTTTGCGGGCGAGCGTTGTGTCAAGTGACAGGCATTCCCAATACGGCACCCCGGAAAAGCGACCCAAAAGTTCGATGGTTGCCAATTCTATCAGATTGCGCACCGCTTGCCCGTTGCTTTCCAGGCTATCAATCTGAAGCGTCAGGCCAAGCGTGCCCTTGGCAATTCTGCCAGTGAACCCGGAACCGAACCCCCGCTCGGTCACCACCATGGAATTGCTGACCGAGGCCCCGGGCAACACCTCACGCGAGGGATAGGCCACGAGGTGCAGATCGACGGAAACAACTGAATTCGAACGCCCGCCACTGGGCCGCACCGAGCTTAGGTCTTCGGACCCGGTGTCATCGGCATAATAGCTGCCGTTGTAAGATAGATCGCGCACCCCGTCGTCCAGTTGGCTGATAGAGCCGCGAATGTAATAATGCGGCCAAATGGCGTCGTCGCGCCGCTTGGGGTCAACGGTCTGCAATTCATAAAGCGACCCTTCGCGGATCAGGGGTTGATCCAGAAACACAAAGGCCCGGCTGCGGCGGTTCATCTGGTTCACCGCGCTGATAAGCATGTCGTCCGCCCCGACATATATGCGCTTTGTGTCATCGGAAATCGGTGTCGCCGACAGACGGATGCGTTTGCGCGGCTTGGCGGCAAGCAGGTTATCCATACATTGCAGCGAGGCCGAGAAATTGGTGATATTTCGGGCCACTGGCGTTTTGGGCTGGGCGGCAACCGGTGCCAATTTGTCGATTGTCGGTCCACAGCCGGCCAAAGCAACCGTGGTTGCGAAGGCGATTGAAGGCCAAAACCGACGCCAGGGGGCAGGACACGCAAATAATTTCATAGGGTTACCCATAGGGTCAAAGGCTTCGATACCGGCGGAACTGCTGCGTGCGGGGTCAACTGGAATTCGCCGTCTGCCAGTCGCTGACAAAGGCTTTGACCGCCTCTTCCAAAGCGCTGCGCGGGGTGTAGTTGCTGTTGGCCAGGTTTTCCTTGACCAGTTTCGACCAGGCATTGGCCGAGAGTTTCAGCGCCGGGTTGCGGACCATTGCGACCTCTTCCGAAATCGACATCGAGATTGAAAACGGAATGATGCAGCCGGCAGATTCGCTGCGCTTGGAGAAGCGGACCCGCAATTTGGGCCGCCCCGGCGTGACTTCCATTTCCGCTTCGGTCAGGATGCGAAATCCGGCCCGTTGCAATTCGGTGGCGACATAGGTGCCGAAGCCCGCCGTCGCCTCTGTGCCATCCAAAGATTCCGGGTCAAAATAGGCACCCGGATGTGCCACCAGCGGCGCCAGTTTTTCCGACATGGGAAGCGGGTGCAGAGTCTCGATCACTTGTGGTACCGACAATTGGCTTTGCATCGCCATATCGTCAGGAATGCCACGTATCGTCGCAATCTGGTTGAGAAACTGCGTGACCGTGTCGCGATCGGAATGCGACAGATAGGCCATATTGCGCGCCAGAAGCACCGAGCGGTCGATACATTCCACAGGTTGGCTGCATTGGTTCGGCACCCGTCGGGTTTCAATCAATAACCAGTCCTGCGCAGCGGCCGCTGGCCAATGTGCCATCACGACGACAAATGCGAGTCCCAAGGTTGCGGCCAGACGTACCATTCGAAATGAATCCTGTTTTTGCCAAGTATCCGCCAGTCGGGTTAACCGCCGGTGAACCGTCTGAAATATCTGTTCAGCGCGTTTGCCACAGGGGGCCGTAAACGGTGTGATGAATGGCCTCCAGAACCACGCCGTTGGTGTTCAGGGTATAGATATCGTTGACGGTGCCGTCGGCCTCATAGATCCCGGCCGGCCACCCGCGCGAAATGTCACCAATCCCTTCGATTTGGTTGCGCAGCAACTGGGTGTAATCATTGCCATAAATCGCGTCCCAGGCGATCGCGGCCTTGACGCTCAGGGTGCGCAGGTCCGGGTGGAAGGTGCCATTTTCCGTCACAACCGCCCAGGGCGTGCCATTGGAAAACACGGAATTGTACAAGAAATGTGGCGATTGATTGATGTGGTCTTCGGACACCATCGTCAGCACGCCGGTTTCGGAAAATCGTTGTTGTTGGGCGCGAAAAACCTTGTCCGCCAACAGGCGGGTTTCGCTGTCCAACCCCAGTTCGATCGCCAGAAGCATGTAGGGCTCGCTCAGGATCGGTGTGATCGCGCCAAACGCCACAGCGCGCCGCAGGTCCATGGGCACTTCGATGCCCTGGACATCGGTCCAGCCAAGTGCGCGGCGGGCCGAGATCGCCTGGGACACGTCCATCCCCCACATCGCCGCCGCCCGCGCGCCGTATTGTTCATAGCCGATGCGGCCCTCCTGGTGGTATTGGATCTTACCCTCGATCCGTTCAGCGCCCCAAAGTTCGCCTTCAAACGCCATGGCCGACAGATCCCAGCGGGCAATCACCGCCCGCACCCGCATGCCCCGGTCCGGGAAATGCTTTTCCAAAGCCCGAAACGCCATCAACATGCGGGCGATGTCCAGCGCCGACCACCCCAACCCGTCAGGGACCGGCGTGTTTTCATAATCCACCATTGCCAGCGTGCGGGTGTCATACGCCTTGTTCGGCAGCATGCCGTCAAAAAGCGGCAATTGGTCGAAACTGTTCAACAGCCGGTCGACGCGCGTGTCAAATTCCCCGGGCCCGATGATGCCCAGACGGGCGGCGGCCACCAATGCAAACACATAAGACCCCTGATCCCAAAGCGTGGTCGAGGGGAAATCACCGACCGAATTTACCAACCCGGTTTCGTCTTGTGTATAGCGGTCGAAATAGGTCCAGGCGCGTTGCGCCGCGGCACGGTTGGCCTCGGTCAGGGGGGCGGGTGCCCGCAATTCCAACGCGCCGGTGTCAGACAGATCAAGCGACAGCGTGCCGGCACGCATCTGGTAACGCCAACCGCCGTCAATGGCCACCGCGAGGACGGCCGCCAACGCGAGCCCAAGAATGAAGATCAAGCTGGATCGTTGCGCCGGGGATTTCACAAGCATCATGACATTCTTCCCTTTATTCAGCGGGTTGTAAGAGAGTTCCATCCGGCAAACGCGGACGCCAGAACGCGGATCGGATAACCCGCACCAGCGCCAATGCGTTGATACCCAGCCAAAAGTAATTCACCAGCAAGAGCGACAGACTGTGTGTTTCGGAGCCATGTTTGAAGGCCCAGAAGCCGTAAGTCGCCGACAGGATCATCGCCGCAAGCAGGAGCAGATTTGGCACGGCATAGCGCAGAGACGCAGACACCACCGGGGTTTTGGGGGTGGGTGGAAAATGTGGCTTGTGGCCTTGCAGGACCTGGATCAATGCCCGCCATTGGATGGTCAAGGTCGCGAGTGACAAAATGCGACCCGCATGGATGTCATGGCCTTTGGCCGCCACTGTCATCGCCAGTTCATTACAGGCCAATAGTGGCAGAAGATGCAGGAAAAACGTAATGGAATAGGCATCAACCGGTGCCAGCCCGGTGACCAGGGAAAACATCGGCGCCAGAAACAGGATCGGCACCCAAAAGACCCCAAGATAGGACCAATAGGTTGACAGGTAATGCAGCTTGGTTTGCCAGGGCAGGCCCCGGCGAAAAATCAGACCGGTGCGAAACATGATGTCATAGGTGCCACCGGCATATTTCAGTTTCTGCATGGCCCAGGCCTCGGCGGTCCAAGGTGATAACATGCGCGCCAGAGGCTCTGGGTGATATACCGATTTCCAGCCGTTGGATTGTTGTTGCAAGGAGGTAAAAATATCCTCGGAGACGTGATAGCGAAACGGTTGCATGTCGAGCCGGGGCAAGAGCGCCCGGCCAGTGTTTTCAGCCACCAACTGTTCGCTGTGCTTCAATTTTCGCCCCTGTTCGAGCATCGCATTGTGAAAGATTGCCTCACGCCGATGCACCGACCCGGCACCGCAACAAAACGAGGCGTTATGCCGGTTGCGCCGCCGTTGGATCACGTCAAAGAACATGGCAGGTTCCGACAGAAACGGGTCGGCCCCCACGGTTTTCCGCCCGGACAGAAATCGCATCACCGGGGCCAAAAAACCGGCACAGGGTATCGACATACGGTCCAGAACAATTCGCCAGGAGGTGCCTTCGGGAATGTCATAAAACCAATGTGGGGTCTGGACCCAGGCGATCTCGGAATCCCGGAAATAGCCAAGTGTTTCGGTCAAAAACTGGGGGAAAAGCTGGGTATCCGCATCGCAGATCACCACAAAATCGCCCTCTGTCTGAAACAGCGCATTGGCCAGATTGCCGGCCTTGTAGCCGCGGTTTTGATCACGGCGCAGATAGGATACCCGCTTGGCGCGGCACAGGTCCTGCATTTCCGCGCGTCCACCATCATCCAAAAGATGCACGGCCACCCTTGTCCCCAAGGGCGCAATCAAGTCCTTGGCGGCGTCGATTGACGGCGCGACGATTTCCGTACCTTCGTCATATGTGGTGATAAAGACATCGACCAGAATATCGCCGCCCCCGTCCAGCCCGGCGTCGCCCCGGTTTTCAGGTGGCGGTTGGGTTGGCGTATCGCCCTCGTCCCAGATGTTGAAATAGAAGATCAGCATACCAAGAAACGCCATGGTCTCGGCCAGGGCGACGGCAACGGAAAACACCAGTGCCTCGGTGTTGAGCGAGGCACTCCACCGCCAATGCAGATACCAAATGCCCAGCCCGATGGTGACCCCGGCCAACAAATGCCACAGCTGACGCGCAGGCCCCTCAAACCTGGTGACCTTTTCCGGGGTGCGATCCAGAAAGGCGGCGAAATACGGTTGGTCTGCCGGTCGAGAAGCCATTGCCGGGTCCATTCAGGCGGATTTGCGCAGTTCGGGCGCCGGTTGACGCATGTCCTGGCGCGGGGTGACATGGTCGCCTATTGATTTGTCCAGAACGGGATTGAAGGCCTGGTTTCGATCCATCGCCCAGGCGCCGCTCAGGATCTTGTGATCGCTCCAGGCGCCTTCGCAAACGCGGGTTTCCGGCAGGACAATGCAATCTTTCAGAAGGGTCTTACCCTCAACCTCGGCTCCGGCGCCAATGACGCAGCCGCCGGAAAGATGGGCCTTGGCGGAAATGATGGCATTGGCCCCAATGTGGCAAGGCCCGTCGATCCGGGCATCCGCCGCAACCTCTGCCCCCGGAAGGGCCCAGACATTGGGGCGGATTTCCAACCCCAGCGGGCGGGCAAATGGCAATTCCCCAGACAGGCAAAGCGCCGTCGCCCGCGCGTAATCCTGGCTGCACCCAATATCAATCCATTGAAATGACTGGGAAAAAACCTGCATATTCAGCCGCGCAGCCATGACCGCAGGTAACAGATCCGTGGCGATGTCCAGCCCGATGCTGTCTGATACCAGATCCAGCACGTCCGGCTTCATGATATAGATGCCGGTATTGACTAGCTGGTTTTCAGCGAGACCCAATCGCGGCTTTTCCGCAAACCCGGTGATCCGTCCCCCGACCGAGGTTTCGATGACGCCGTATCCATGGCCTTGCTCTGGCGCAATTGATTGCACGGCAATGGTCACGGCTGCACCACTTTGCCGGTGTTGGCGCATCATTTCGGCCATATCAATGTCAACCAAGGCGTCACCGCATAACACCACGAGATCGTTGGAAAATGCCGAGGATGTCACCTGAAGCCGTTTGAGCGTGCTGGCCGTGCCAATGGGATCGCCCCGCCATTGCCCCTGATGAAAACTGCCTTCGTTGGCGAATTGAATGCGATGATCTGGCCAGGCATGGGCGCGAACGTATTCGACAACCTGATCGCCGTGGTGACCGGGGTTCAAAATCACATCTCTCAGGCCAAAACCGGCCAGATGATCCATGATCCGGTGCAAAATCGGCCGACCCACCACATCCAGCATCGGTGTTGGTGTCACATCGGTCAGCGGCGCGGCCCGCCTACCCCGGTCGGCACAGAGCAATACCGCTCGCGTCCCGCATAGGCTGCGTCCGCGAAACTCTGGCGCTTTGCATGCCGTTTCCACATCCGGAAAAATCGGCAGGCCGCGGTCCAGCCCGGATTGGCTGACCATTCGGGCGATTTTCGCAGGCAGGGCGCAGAGACCGATATCCCATTTCGGATGCCGCGCGACCAGTTCCACCACCGCCGCCAACCCCGACATGTTCATCCGGCGCACCCGCGCCATATCGATCAGGATGCCACGACGCCCGCGTTGGTTCAGGTTCTCGCAGGCCTCTGTCAGCTTCCTCAGGGAAGAGGCATGCACAAGATCCCGCGACACTGAAACAACCGCCAGGCCGTCGTCAACAAGTTGGGTGGTCAGAAGCATCAAGCAGTCTCCTTTTTCACAAACGGCAAAAGCGTGGCAAATGGCAGCGGGCCAAGGCCGATGGTCCATGCCAGAGGCCGTATTCTGGCGAGCGCGACAACCAGCGCGCTGGTTGCGGACAATGTCACCAAAACCTTGATCCCGACCTGATAAATGGGCGGTAAGTCACTGTGTTTCAGTGCAATTTCGCAGAGGTCCAGAAAAATGGGGTGGCACAGATAGATCCCAAAGGCATAGCGCGCCAACCTGGAAATCGACCCCGGCCATCGACGATGCCCGAGCGCCAGACACAATGAAAACAGCAGAACCGGGAAAAGGAAATCTGCCCAATAGGCCGGTGTATAAGTGAATTGCCATTGCCCGGTTTTCAACGTGTTCCAGATCGCGATGAGTTTGAAAAGAAACAACAATCCAGCGACGAACAGGATCGGAGCCACCCAAGCCTGCCTGTCGGCCCCATGCGTGCGCCGCCAGATACCCAGCGCGGCGCCAGCAACCATGCCATACCCGGCATAGGTCAGGATCTTGATGGCGCGCACCAAATAACCCAGCGCCTCGGTTCCCCAGAAGTTGGCATAAACAAAACTGTCCAACTCCTTGCGAATCATCAGGAAAATGACGACCGACAACCCAAGTGCGGGATGTTTGACGGCCAGTTGGAACAATGGGTAAAGCAAGACCAGCCCAAACAGGGTCGGAAGGAAATGCATGTGGTATTTCACATCGCCAAGCAACAGATAGCGCAACCATGCGCCGGGGTCGGCCAGTTCTTGCCAGACGGACGGGGAATAGCCAAAGGCCTGGGCTTTGATCAGACCGTATCCGGCGAAAAACAAAGTCCAGAACAGAAACGGAATCAACAGCCTCCGGCCCTGCTCGGCAATGGTTGCGCCGTAGCTGCGCGGTCGGCGATCCAGGGCAAGCAGCAACAAGAAAATCGAGATGATCAAAAACAATTCGGTCCGGGCGATATAGACAATCGCGCGCAGCAAAAGCGGCGCAAACCGTTCGCTTTCACTATAGTTGACCCAAGGCAGCCCATTTGGGTCCGCAGTGCTGTGCAACACCAGCATCGACACGCCCGCGATCAACCGCAAGCAATCAATCCAAATGTATCGTTCCGACCGCGACATATCGTGCCCCATTCCAATTCATATCGAATGGTATCGGCGGATCAGGTCAACAATCGGTAAGTTTTCTGCAGAAAAATTCTCGGCGGTAAACGGAACGTGAAGCGTAGAATGCGCCAAAATCTCGGTCGGGGATTTCTGTCCAATTCGGCGATTACATGGGTGAAATGTTGCGATTGACCATATTTATATAGGGGATCTTGCGTTTGTCTCGCGCCCATTCGTTGGGTGCTATATTTTATCCGTGCACGGGTGGGGCTAAATAGCGCACAAATTATATAAAGATTTACATGGTTTCTTGTGCGGGCAGTATATCCATCCGCATTTTAGCAAATTTTTAATGTGTTTCTCTTTTTCACGGAAAAATTTGAAACCACGGATCGGCGAAGTTAGGCGCTTATTAAGAACAATTGCGTAAATCGTGATGAGAAGGGTAAACATGCCAATGAAACTTGTTGTCGGAATTTTCCTTATGTCTGCATCTGCGGTAAGCGCGCAAAGCTTGACGCCCGCGGAATGTGATGAAATCCAAGCGATTTATCAGATTGTGCCCGCTGCCTGTGCCGGTACACCGCAACCATCGGCCACCGCAGCCGGTGCACCGACGCAAAAACAACTGGAAAGTAATATCTTTTTTGTGTCGGGTGGCGCCAAATTGGATCAGAAGGCGCAAGAGCAAATTGCCCGTCTTGGCCGCGTCCTGAACAGCAGGCCCATGCAAAATGCGTGTCTGCGGTTGGAGGGGCATTCCGATACCAGCGGCAGTGCGGATGTGAACACTGACCTTGCTGCCCGCAGGGTCGAGACGGTTCGCACCGCCTTGTCTCGGTTCTTGTCAGATCCGGGCCGCATTTCCGAGGTTGTCATCCGCGGAGAGGATGCGCCGTTGGCCAATATCGCTGGAAACAGCCCCTGGCAACGTCGTGTGACGCTCTGGGCGCGGACCTGTCAACACAATTCCTGAATTCTGACGATTCCAAGAATATTGCAGTCGGCTTCTGAGCTAAGGCGGAGCTTTGCCTTTCGCATCATTAGATAAAATTTTAAATTAACCAACTTTAATAATTTTCGCCCCTTTTTGTTAACCCCTTGTTAACCTTCCCCGGAAGCAACGCTTTGGGGACGTGATGTGGGGTCGCATTCTTGTACTGTTCAGTTCAATGACATTCGTCGGCGCGGTAGCTGTGGCAGAACCGACTGCTTTCAAAGAAGATTTTTCGACGATCAGTGATGATTGGCATGTGGCGCATTACGATTTTTCGCATCCGGCCTTTGATACTGATTGGCGCCGTGCGCAGGTTCAGACCGACGGTGGCCTTCTTCTGAAACTTTCGCCACAGGCCGGTGATGGCAATCGGTTCATCGGCGGGTCGATCCGGCGGAACAAGGCAACGCAATACGGGCGATACGAGGTCGTGATGCGGGCCGCGCGTGGCGAAGGGCTGGTGACCGGATTCTTCACCTATTCCGGTCCCCACTATGGAACCCGTCATGATGAGATCGACATTGAGTTTTTGGGAAAAGATACCACAAAAATGCATGTGGCCTGGTTTGTTGATGGGGAATTAACCAACAAATTCATAGACTTGGGGTTTGATGCGGCGGAAAGGGAACGCGCTTTTGCATTCGAATGGCAACCCGATCAGTTGCGGTGGTATTCCGAAGGAAAATTGATTTTCGAACATCACGCACGAGATGGGAAAATCCCGGAGGTGCCTGGCCGATTGTTCGTCAATCTTTGGGCCGCGCATCCCAGTATTTCCGAATGGGCCGGCACAACGCCGGCAAAAATTTCGGCGCAAGCCCGGGTTCAAGAAGTTCAATTTCGGCCGTTTGACACCGTCAACGATCCCCCTCGCCCTGGATTTTGAGGCGTTTGACCTCAATATCCGGCCCGACCGTTCGGGGAATAGAATGTGTCGCCCGATTGGGCCCGAACTGCAAATTCGATTTGCGGTTTGGTGGCTGGCACCAATTGTCGTTGCGCTTCCAATCTGCGGCGTTGCATGACCTGATATCGTTCGAGAACGTCCGGCGTCATGTTGTCGGTTTGCAACGGTTCGTTTTTGGGCCAAAGGCGGGCATCGCGTAATGTGCGCGCGGTTTCGCTGTTGATCCAGGCCAGATACCCGGCAACATGGGCGATCCCGGTCGTTTGCGCCCTGAGGACAACCGTGCTTTGCTCTTCGATGACCAAAAACGTGTTTTTCTGGGACAATTGCGCCAATGTATCCGCCGACAATGGGCGCGACAGGATTTCCGGCGTGTCGCGCGTATAATTTCGGGTTTGGACCGACTTTCGCGCGCCTGGATGGCTGGCGGCAATCAACCAGTGTGCGCCGTGGTCGTCGACGCGCAGGACAAGCCCGGGCGCGCGCGCCACACAACCGCGCAACGGTTGGCGGCAATCCACGGACCACAATTCACGCCGGAGGTCCTTGTCAATTTCATAGAAAATTGCCGGTCCGTCGATCGCAATTTCATCCAGGATGCGGGCGTTTTGCGGCGTATCCGGTTTGGATAAATTTGGAATCAAATTGAACGTCGCAATTGCCAGTACAAACACAAGCACCAATTTCCAGACCATAACGCACCCCCAATTCTATGGAAGGTAATTCTGGACCCACATTAGGGGCAAATTGCGTCATGAGAAGAGCAGGAATGCGTGAGAAACCAACGGTTTTAGACGAAGTGTCTCGGCATCGGTCTTGTTACTGCTGTGCCGCGACAGATTGGAAATAATCGCTCAGGATCTGAAAATCTTGCGGGTTTTCGGGTTGCGACACGGGCGTTGGCACCGTGGTGTCGGGGCTTGTGACCTGGGTCCGCAATTCTTCCAGGATGTTTTCGATAACCTGATCGTGGTTTTGGGCTGAAGCCTCTTTATAGGTGGGGTCAGATGCCGCATTTGCATGTTGCACCACCATAAGCGCCACATCCGGCGCGAGGCCAATCTCACTCATAAGGTATTCAAGCTGTCGGGCCAGACGACTTGTGTCGCCGCCCGATTGTTGCATCGGCATCGGGGGGGACACTGGGGCCGTCACCCCGGCTGAAATTGTTGGAACCTGCAAGGTTCCCGCCGCCGGTGCCGGCATTTGTGCCGCCGGGGCCCCTGGCCCTTGCAGTCGCGCAATTTCTTGCAGCAATTCGTCGGCGATCCCCTGCAACTCTGCAATGCGTGCGGCAGAGCCAGCCGCCGGAAATTCGGAACCGGTGGTCCTTTGTTGTGATGAGCCTGTTTGGCGATCCATCAACATCTCGCGCAGCACGCTCAACTCGCCTCTGACCTCGGCCACTTCGGTTTGCACACCTGAGAACGCAGGTTGCATGCGCTGGTTGGCCGGGGCGATCGCGGAAGGTTGCGGCATCGGGGATTGCCAGCTTTGAGTCTGCGTCAAGCTTGGCTCTGATTTGCCATAGCCGGAATTTGGCACCGGCCAGCCACGTGGCAATACGGTATAGTCTTGTTGTGCCGCGACCCAACGCAGGTAGGTGGTGACGGCAAACAATCCCGCCAGAGACGTGCGGCTGATTTCATTGTTTCGGCGCCGCACAATCAACTCGCCCCCCGATCCCAACAGGGTTTCGGCGCGCGATTCCAGTGGTTGCAAGATGGTGCGGGGCAAGGGAATTTCATCAATCCCCTCGGCCAATGCGAATGTGTCAGCCTCGACAACCCCTTCGATTTGCAACTGCATTTGGCCGCGGTTGGTCAAGGTGACCTGTATGGGCCCCTTGCGCCCCATACAAATAAAGGTGCGTGGGCGGCAAATCACCTCAAATACATCGGTGTCCAGACGCGGTGTTGGCGAGAACCGGGCATACCCATCCGGATCAAACCGGAAATAGACGCCCTCAACCAACCCTTCCTGAAAGGTTGGCCAGCCAAAAGCGCCGCGCAATTCCTGGCGTGCCTCATGGGCGCCAATCGCAAAAAGGATCGACGTGTCCAGCACCGCATTTTCGGATGCAAAGGAATCCTCGGGTGCCGTGAACTGTCCTTGTTGCTGCGCTTGTGCGGAAGGTACGGCAAAGCCGAAAGTTGCGCATGTCGCGAAGGCAAGTAAGATATTTGAAATTTTACGAGCCATCAGAAATCTGCCTCTCTTTGTATGGAATGACGTAGCGCCGGCAACCAGTCGTCGCGTTGCGGGGGATCCGGGTATTGTCGGCGTTCCCGAATATCCTGATCGCGATAGGCCGTGTACCACACCTCGGTTTCGCCGGTATAGGGCGTCAGGATCTTGCCCTGAACCTTGTGCAGCAGGCTGGTCAGGATGATGCCGTTGTTGTTGGCGGTATAGATTTCAACCCGGCCCTGCCCGCGTTCATACAGCCCCTCATACATGCCGTTTTCGGGATTATAGAGTTCGATGATCGCCTCGTAGAGGACATCGGTATATTCGGTGTCCCACAGCGCCCAAAGCCCAAGCGCAGCCTTGGAGGCGACGGCGGCATGATCCGGCGTGTAATCGCCGCGCGGTGTGACCGTGTTCCACGGATAGCCATCCGAAAAAATCGTGTCATAGGTAAAATACGGCGGCCCCTTGACGTTATGTTCCGAACGGGCAGTCATGAACCCGGTCCGGCGCCAGCGATTTTCCTGAACCTGATACACCCTGTCGGCAAATTCCGCCCGCCAACCATCAGACGACAGCCAATCCGGGGAATGATCGTCATGCGGCAGATCAAATCCCAGCTCCAGGCCATCCTGCAAATAGGATTCGGTAACAACGTAGTTCTGGGAATGAAACACCCTTGGATCGCGGCCATCATAGGGCACCTGGACGCCGAAAATCGACGCGGTCAGAAACGGTTCTGCCCGATGCGCGAGGATTGGCCGGAACCCCCAAAGTGCAAACCCTTTGGCGGCATATTCCTCATACCCCAAACGGCCCTCTTGCGCATAAACCGTTTCGCCGCTTTCCTTGTCAACATAGGTGCCGAACATCAGGCCTTCTTTGGAAATGATATTCGAAAAATCCCATTTCAGCAGGACGGCATCAATTGTATTGCCGAGATGCGGATAGCGGTTTTTCAGAATGCGCATCCAGACCAGGAAACGGCCAATATCAAGCGCAGAAAAGCCGATTTCGCCAGGTTTGTTGGTATAATCGACCTTTGCGCCGGTCTTGGTATGATACACCTTGTTGGGCATCTCGTCACGGAACAGGTCCAGACCCTTGATCGTGGTCAAAAGCTGGGTCATCCGGCGATCGAACTCGGGCTTTTCAATGATGCACAGCTCATAGGCTGCGGTGGCGCCGGCCATGTAGGACGCCGTATCCCACATGGTTGTGGACGGATAATTGCCGACGGAATTTGCCAGGCCGGTGGTCTCTTGAGTAAAATTCTCAAAATATTTCCAGGCCACCTCGGCGGCGCGCATTTCACGTTCGTTCAGGAAACCCCGACGCGGTCGAAATTTGCGCACATATTCATTGCGTCTGGTATAGCCGCTTTCCCGATCACGCCCCTGATCGAGGGCTGTAAAGTAATTGTCCGGCATTTCACACATGCGCGGCGGTTTGCTACGCTTTGGTTCATTGTAGAACACGCTGGTGGTGACATTCGGCACATTGCCGCGCATCAACGCAGGCAAATCATCAAGATCGCCCCCGGCAATGATGGGATCCACCTCGTCCTGTGCCTGCAGGAACATGTCACGGGCCGCCGTACCGACGCTGCCCGTCAATGCGATCGCGACCCCACCTGCCCCTGCGAGCAATAGTAGACCTGCCCATATCGGCTGTCGGCTTCTGCCTCTTTCGACCCGTTTCCTCACCAAATTCACCGTTTCTATGCTCGGAACTGGAAACAGACTTAAAGTAAGGTGATTAACAAATAGTCACGGACAACTCATTGTGGGACGTGGTCGATATAGCTTCAATATTCTAAAATTTTTCCCGAAACCTCACATATTCCATTAATAACTTTGCGATATTTCTCAAGCCCAGAGTCCAATAGGTTGCGAGACATCCAATGCGGTTATTATTGACGGCTGTTTTCGCTGTTTTGATCTCCGGATCGTCGGCGATAGCACAACCAAATCTTGCCAGTCTGCCGATCGACGCAGACCGCTGTGCTATTGCGTTTGCACTGACAGGAAAGGCGCTGACCGGCTGTGCGCCCCCCCCCGCGCCGCAGGGCATCTTTCGCAGCACGCCACCGAACGATGGCTATATGGTGCAATTTTCCTTTGATTCCGAATCGCTTTCAAAACCCTCACGGGCGCATTTGGACCGGCTTGCCGGGCTTTTGAACGGTCCGTTGTCGGACCTTTGTCTGATGTTGGTTGGTCATGCCGATAGCGTCGGCGCGGCGTCCTATAATCAAGCGCTGTCCAACAAACGCGCCGCAACGGTCCGGCTCTACATGGCGGGGCCGGGATCGGTGGCCGCGGCGCGGATTCACACCGGTGCCAAAGGCGAAAGCCAGCCTTTGCCTAATCTTGACCCCGCCGATGGTCGCAATCGTCGGGTTGAGATTCTGGCGCGGCCGCGTGGCGACGGTGGGTGTGGATAAGGGATGCATCGACGTTCCCTGCTCGCCAGACTCGCCGCGTTGCCGTTGTCGGCGGCAGCGGCGCGCGTGGTGAATGCCGCGCCGCGTCGGAACATCGCCGCGTTGTCGGTCGGGATTTCATCGTACGCACATGGCCCTGCCCTGCCCTCCGCCAATCGGGATTCGCGCCTGATGGCGGCGACATTTTTGCAATTGGGCTATGAGACCGAGCATATATCAGACCCAAGCCACCAGGAATTTCTTTTGTCTCTTGCACGGCTTCGGGTTCGGGCGGAGGCCGCCTGGACAGTGGTAATTTATGTGGCCGCGCATGGGCTTATGCGTGGTGGTGAAAGTGTCATTTTCCCCCGGGACGCAGATTTCGCCAATGCACCCTTGTCCCAGGCAGTGCCGGAAACGGTGTTGTTGCGGGCGGTGTCCGATAAACCCCGGCAAAAGGTTCTGTTCCTGGACACATGTCGCGAAGTGCCGGGATTATCCGGGTGCCCGGCTGGGGATTGCGGGGTCTATGCACCGGGTTTTTTGGCGGGAACCCATGTCAGCTATGCCACGCAACCCGGCGCCGGATCGTTGGACGGCGGTGATGGCTATAGCCCGTTTGCCCGCGGTTTGCGCGAAACACTGACAGTGCCCGGTTTGGACCTGGCGGAAGTGTCGCGGCGGGTACGGTCGGACGTCATTCGGTCGACGTCCGGATTGCAAGTCCCTTGGGACCGATCATCATTGCTTGAACCAATTGTTTTGAATGCCACCGGATAATCGAGTTTTATTTCTACTTGCGAATGCAGGTGGAAATTTTGCATAAAATTTCGAACGAATTCCAGATACTACTTTGGCCGGGTCGTCGCGAACTGCCCCTTTTCCGCGGGTTGAATGTCGGTCACCCGCGCCGCTTTCCCCGCGTCCAACATGGGATTATTGGCGGAATTTCCGCGCCTTGCAGAAATGGTACTCTGCATCATCGTTTCCCAGATGGGCAGATCCCCCAGGCGCACTTTGACCTGTGTCGCGGTCGCGCGGCCAAACAGGGCAAGCCGGTCGCTCAGTTCTAGCAAGTGCAGCTGACTTTCTGAATCCAGCGCGACGCTGATCCGAATGTCATTTGCGCCCAGAGCTTGTAAATCGGTGATTTCGCCCTGCAATGAGCGATGGGTTTCAAGTTGTCCAACAATTTTCACCGAAACCGGTCGGCCCAATGTGATGCCATTTATTTGTGACTGAGGCACATCGAAATAGGCCTGGAACTGATCACTTTCAGGCGGGCGCATTTGAATCAGGTTGATATCCGATTGCGCGGGTCCGGTTTGAACCAGATTGCGCACGCGCACGATCTCACCGTCAAAGGGTGCTGCAATCCGGGGGGTGTCCATGTGCAATTTCAGGATCTTTTGCAAATTTCGTTTGCCCTGGATCTCTTGCTCCAGTTGCTGAACGCGGTCGAGCCGCTTTGACCGAAGACTGCTTAATTCCGCGCGCTGTTCCAGTTCGTTTTCCGCCAGTTGCGAATCGAGATCTGCGCGCACCAGCGCCAGTGCCAGGGCGCGGCGCGCATCGTCTTCGCGCCGTACTTTGTCTTGATTGTCCTTGGTTGTGGTCAATACACGAATGTAATCCTCGACCAGTTTTCGTTTGCTGAGCAACGCGTCGCGATGGGTGCCAAACCGCACATGCACCTCGACCCTGTCATCTGTGAAGCCGCTGCATTCCTGCACGGCCAGTGACACCGCCGTTTGCTGATCCTCTGTGACACCTTTGATGTCCGGGGTGCCGGGTTTCTGCGTCGAAAGCAGACAATCGCGCAGAACCGTGTGATGCAACAGGCCTGCCTGAAGCTCCTTGACCGCTGCCGACATCGCCGCTTTGTCCAGGGTTGCGAGGGTCTGGCCCTGGACAATTGTGTCGCCGGGCGCAATCAGGACTTTTTCCAGAATTGCACCTTCCAAAAGGTAGATCGGCAAGGGGTCCACTTCAGGGCGCAAGGTGCCTGAAAAACTGCGATACGATCCGATGGTTGCACCCGAAACCATCGCCACGCCAAGACTGACGCCGGCGGCCATTGCGCCTGCGCCGACGGCCAGCCAGAACAATCGTTTTGGCCGAACAAACCGTTTTGGCACCGCTGTATAGCGGATTTTAGCTTTCCGGGCTGGCATTCAACGCCCCCGGTTTCGACCCTGATTTTCGTGGATCGTATGTTTCTATCTTGGCCTCGATCCAGCGATCTTCGATTTGATTGCCCATTTCAACCTCAAGACAGTGACGGCAAATCATCGCGAGGGGCGTTAATTTGGCATCGGGCATGTCGCTTTCCGATTGCTCTTTGGCCAATTTCAACTGGGCATCGGAAATCGGGGCGTCGCTGTCGTGCATGCGCAGGATGCAATGGCCGACAAAATGTTTGAACGTGAAATGTACAGGCCCGGGCATGACCGGATCCGCCGACTGGCACGACAATATCAACATGTTGGAGGCCACGACGCCAACCTTGCGACGGTTTCCATCGTCCCCACTGCGGTTGAAATTCGACCGAACCCAGAGCCGGAGACTGTCATCGCTGGTCAGCGAGCGATTGGCGATCATGCGCACCCAGCCAGATCCCAGGCGGTCGCGGACATCCTGACCATCCCCGAAATCCATCACCCGGCCATTTTGCAGCGAAATAATGCGATCGCATTTTTCGAGAATGGCACGGTCATGCGTCGCGATCACAAAGCTGCGGCCAAGTTTGGCTTCATGTTCGATCCGGCGGATCAAGACGCCGATCTGACGTGGCGGCAAACCGGTTTCCGGCCGATCCAACAGATAAAGTTGCGGACCAAGCGCAAAGAGCCGGGCCAGTACCAGCGCCTTGCGTTGCATATACGGCAAATCGCCGGCCTGCTCAGCCGCGCAGATGTTTTCCACCAGATCGGTGGAGAACAGAAATTGTTCCAGCATCCATCGTGCGCGTTCCAGAAAAGGTCCATCGTGAAAACAGGACAGGTTTTCCGCCCCGGATGCCGGCAGAATGATCAATTCTTCCGGCAGCAGCGCGGCTGACACTGTTTGCTCTTCTGCGCGGCGACGCCACAGGTCATTGCCATTCAGCCGCACCCCGCCGGCCACTTCCATGTCATTGAGCGCAAAGGGATCAATCAGGGTTTGCAACAACAGGCTTTTCCCCGCCCCGCTGTCCCCCAGAACACCGGTGACCGTGCCGGGATCGACCGAAAAGTTGATCTGCGACAGCAGGGTCGTGCCATGTTGATTGCGCACGCTCAGGTCGTGCACTAACAGGCCGGGGTGGTCTTCGTCCAGATTGACGGTGTCGCCGCTGCGCACCTCTGTGGCGGGGATCAAATGGGCCTCTCGCCGGTAGGCCCATTCATGCGCATAGTCCAAAAGCGCCTCGACCGCCCAAAGAGAGCCGATCAGAACCGGCGCCAGGGCGGCCATGCTGACATGTTCCACCGCAATGAAATAGCTTGTCGCCGCAAGCGACAGGACAATTGCCAATGCCCGCCCGGCGCGCTGCACCGTTTCGGACATTCCATGGTCGGTCGACCTCTTTTGCGCCATACGCTTGCCGATGGCGTCGCGCCCCGCCATGATGGACACCGCTTCTGATTGCAGAAAATCCCAGGCCGGTTCCCAAGAGAAATAGCGTGCCAAAACGTAATGTGCCGCGGCGCCCAGGCCGGCGGCCAGCGGCACCGCAGCACCGATCAAGGGATGCATCAAGCCGAGGCAAAGACATAGGATCAGCGCCACACCGGCCCGCCCCCGCAAGGCCATTTTGTGTCGTGCGTTCCGATGTCCGGCCAGCGCCCGCGTATAGGTATACCCCAACATCACCATGCCAAGGACAAGCGACAGCCCAACCGCAACCAGCGGCGCGATCATGTTCACTTCGCCGTTTTGGGCAACGACCGAGGCGAAGACCACACTGATCACTGCAACGGCCAGAAAACACAGCATTTCCCCGACGGAAAAAAGTGTCGCGATCAAGGAGAGCCAGCCTTCGAACGATCTGTCGCGAAGGGGCAATTGTATTTCTTGCGGCGCCGAAGCGGCCGTCTCTTCGCCGTCGCGCGTGTTCTTAAGCTCCGGGAAGTGGCGCATTATGCAGTCCCATGGATAGTTTTCCGGGACCTGAGTATCGCAAGCAAATTAATAAATTGCTTCTGTCCCCCGGCATCACGCCATCATTTGGCGATCTTGGTCAGAACAGGTGGATTTTTTGACAGCAAAAGCAGGGCCGGGTGCCCCCGAACCCCGCGATCCCGTCACATATTGGCGAAATTGCCGCCCTGGCGCTGATAGCCAAGCGTGCCCGGCTGGAACAACACCAGATCAGCAGATTGATCGACAACAAGAAGGCCAGCGGCGAAATCTTGAGATCAACCAACACGGAAGCCATCATCGACGCGATGTTGTCCGAAGCGACGATGAAGTTCAGGATCAGCGCGGTATAAACCTCGGCAAAAGACATTGGCGTCGGGTTGGCCCCCAATGCGCGCCCTAGGAACTGCCATACGTCGGTGCCCGGCATCCGCAGGCTTACACCCGCCAGATCATCCGGGGTCGAATCCGTCAATTCGTTCTTTGTCTGACGCAGGTTCCCCTGACGGCGGCCCGTGATACATTACGGCCAAAAGGTTGAAGCCCAGCTCAGTTCGTCTTCGGCTTTTTGTTTGAATGCATCCATCAGCGGATCGTTGAACACCGCAACCTGATGGGCGGCATCCTGATGCACGTATCCGGCGGTGAAAATCGAAAACTCCGGGAAGACCGTTGCCAGTTCCTACGCCGAGGTGATCGAAAATTCCAGATCGCCAACTGCGATGGCCTCAAGCTCGGTGCCTTGGGCAAACAGAGTCGCGTTCCAATGTGGTTCAAAATCAGCAACTTCGCGGACCAACGGGCCGTGGCCAGCATGGCGCGGCGCTTCAAAGAAATAGACATGTGTATTCCTCCCAAGGTCGGGCCAATCGGGCACCTGTGTTTGGTATTCCATTTCGTGGGTGGAATGATCCATGCTGTCCACGAATACCCAAGTCACCAGAAACACCCATATTTCTGTCGATTGCTGCGCCTGCATTCGGCTGGGGCCGGTCGCGCCATTAGAGGGCCCCGGCATAGGCCACCCATCCCCGAAACGACAAGGCGGCATAAAACAGCGACGGCGCGACAAATCCGGCGTCGCGCAGCAGCATCTGTTCCACATCCGGGGTCAGCAGGGTCAGCTGTTGCGCCATGGTATCGGCAGATTTGATGGCCGCCTGCGGGTCGCCCTCGGGTCCGGCAGCAAAAGCAGCGGAGCGGGCAAGCCAGTCCTTTGCCGCGCCGGCCTCTGGCGCGCAATGATGTGCGACAATCAACGGCGCGCCGGGTGCCAGACGCGCCCGCAATCCGCGCAGAACCTCAAGCCGCTCCGGGATCGACAGAAAATGCAGCGTCAACAGACAGGTCGCGCCGTCAAACGGCCAGAACGGGGCCTCGTCGATCCGGCCTTTGATCAATTCCACCTGCGCGCGTTCGGGTTCCAGGATCCTTGCGGCGAGATCAAGCATCGGCTGCGATGGGTCGACGCCGACAAAGGACCAATCCGGTCGTGCCCGGGCAAAGGCCCGAAGCTCAAGCCCGCCGCCCGCCCCCAGCACAAGGATGCAGGCCCCCGTTGCCGCCCGTTCTGACAGGAGGTTCAGCGCCATGTGATGCAGATCGGTGTAGCCCGGAACGCGGCGCGGCGTGTCCGCACAATACCGGGCCACCCGGTCGGGATCGGCAAAAGGGTCCGGCGTCATGGCGCAAAGACCAGCGTGCGATGGGCTGCGGTGCCTGCGGTGACACCGTCAGCAACCGCCCAGCTGACACTATGCGGCGCACGCGCAATATCCCCGGCGGCATAGACCCCAACGCGTGAGGTCATCTGGCTGTCATCCGTGACAATCATCGGCCCCATGGGAGAGTCTGTCATCTCCAGCCCAAGTTGGTCGGCAAGCGGGCTGGTCAGGGTGGACTGCGGCGCGACAAAAAGCGCCTCGATGTCGACCGCCTGGCCGTCTTGTAGTTGCACAGAGGTCAGCGCCTGTCCCGGCCCCTGCACCGCAGTCACCAGTCCGGGTTCGACCCGCACATCGCGGTGCGCCAGTGCGGCCTGATGGTCGTCGGACAGGGTATTTCCGTTTAAAAACAGCGTCGTCGGCCCCCATTCGGCCACCAATTGCGCCTGATGCACCGACATGTCCGTGCGATAGAGCACGCCAAGTCGGCGATTGCTGAACTCAAAGCCGTGACAATACGGACAGTGCAGAACGCTGCTGCCCCAACGCTGGGCCAGTCCCGGGATGTCGGGCAAATTGTCCTGTATCCCAAAGGCAAGGATCAGAATCCGGGCCTCGACAGGTGTCGCGCCCGGCGCGTCACCGGACAGATCGACCGCAAATCCGCCATCATGAGCAGAGGCCCTTTGCGCTGCGACCTCGCGGATTTTGACCGTGGGATAGCGGGTTAATTGGGCCTGCGCATCCGCAAGGATCGCCTGTGGCGCGCGCCCGTCATGGCCCAGAAACCCATGCGATGCGGCGGCAAACCGGTTGCGCGGGCGTCTGGTGTCCAGAACCAGCACGCGGCGCCGCGCCCGGCCAAGATAGGTGGCGGCCGCCAGACCGGCAAAGCCGCCGCCAACAACAATGGCATCATATTTCATCTTCGGTTTCCTTCGGATTTGGACCGGCGCGGTACGCTGGTCTGAAGATTGGACATCGGTGTTCTTGAGATGTATCTTTAACTGATACGAAAAGAGAGGTGATTCATGTATCAATTAAAGATACGAGAAATTCCAGGACTGTCAATCAACGTAATCAACCGTTCGCGCCGGGCCGTATCCGGCACGCGAAGGCCGTCGGCATGAACCGGGACACCCGGATGTCGGATGTGCTGCATGTCTTGCTGCATCTTGATCAGGTCGATGTGCCTGTCACCTCAGAGCGGCTGGCGCAAAGCATGGGCACCAATTCGGCGGTGTTTCGGCGCACGATGGCGGGATTGCGCAACGCTGGATATGTCCAATCGGGGCGTGGGCATGGCGGTGGCTGGTCGCTGGCGCGACCCTTGGCAGAGATTACCCTGCTGGATGTGTATGACGCGCTGGGCCGGCCGACATTGTTTGCCATTGGCATGCGCTCGGACAACCCCGACTGTCTGGTCGAGCGTAACGTGAATTTGGCCTTGAAGGACACCATGGCGCAATCCGAGGCTTTGTTCATCTCCAGCTTCGGTGCCATTACATTGGACACGTTGTTGCCGAAACTCCTGCGGCCCCGGTCGGCCGATTGCGTCACAAACCAGCCTGATTAAGCGCCCCTGTACCCTGCCCCTGAGCCCCGCTGGTGCCGGACAGATCTGTGCCAGGGGCACATATCCTGCCCGGCCCGCACATTGGGCCGCTTCTACCAGGGCGTCACCCCGGCCGGTTCGACAAATGTCCCGGTCTCCTGACCTTCCAGGGCATAGCGCACCGGCAATACCGCGCCCTCCTGCGGGGTCATGTCGCCCATACCGGTCAGGTCGGTCTTGACGAACCCCGGGCTGACGGAATTGACCTTGATGCCGCTGTCGCGCAGCTCTTCGGCCAATTGTACGGTCAGCATGTTCAGCGCGGCCTTCGAGGCATTGTAACCGATGAAGCGGGCGGCAAAATAAGGCGAGGTCGGGTCGCCATTTACCGCCAGTGAGCCCAGCGAACTGGACAGGTTCACGATCCGGCCCTGCCCCGCCGCTTTCAGCAAGGGCAGCATGGCCTGGGTCACTGTCAGAGTGCCGATGAAATTGACGTCCAATACCCTGCGCACGCTGTCGATGGCGGCGCTGCCGGGCGTACCATCGGTGAAATCGAACACACCGGCATTGTTCACAAGAATATCGAGACGCCCAAACCGCGCGGTGATGTCGGCGGCGGCATCTGTCACGCTTTTGGGGATGGCAATATCGACCAGACAGGTCTCTGCCGTCAGCCCGTCCCTGGCAAGATCTGCGAGCGCCGCCGCGCCGCGCGTGGCGTCGCGCACGCCCAGAATAACCCTGACCCCGGCCTGGGCCAGTTGGCGGGCGATCTCCAGCCCGATGCCTTTGTTTGCGCCTGTGACCAGGGCGATAGGTTGCTGTTCCATTGAAATTTTCCTTCGGTTTGACCTGTGTTCAAAATATATGAAGGATCATTCAGCTTTTGGATTCGCATATGATCGACCCGGCCCCGGCGGCCCTGACCGCCCGTAAAACACCGCGCCAAAGCCGCGCAAAGGTGACGTTGGATGCCATTTTCGAGGCCGCCATTCAGGTTTTGATTCGCGATGGCATGGCCAGCCTGACAACCACCCGCGTGGCCGAACGGGCCGGGGTGTCGGTTGGGACGATGTACCAGTATTTTCCCAACAAACAGGCGCTGATCTATGCGTTGAATGCCCGGTATCTCGAAACCTTGGCAGAGCGGATTGAGGCGACCTGCCAATCGCAGCATGGCGCAGCGATCAACCAGATGATTGACGCCCTGATCGACACCTATTGGCGGGCCAAGACCGAATGCGCCGAGGCCACCCGCGCATTGTATAAATCCGTGGTCGAGATGGACAATGACGCGTTGGTCCAGCGGTTTGCCGCCCGGACCAACGAAGCGACGCGGGCGATGCTGATCAGCGCGCCGAATGCGCGGTTTTGCACCCCGGACATTACCCATCTGACGCTTGTCACGGTCATTTTTGGCGCTGTCCGCAATGTGTTCGAACGCAATCTTGATCCGCCCGAGGCCGAGGCGCTTCGCGTGGAACTGGTTGCAATGTGTCAGGCCTATGTCGCCGCCCGGCTTTGATCTGCGACTGTTCCATTGTGTGCCTTTGTGCAGTTCTGCCCGCAGCGGCCCGCAATTCGGCGCATATTTGATTAAAAAACAGGCACCTCGATTTGATGCGGGGCAGAGGGCTGGCCGGGCCACTGACCTGCCTGCGCAACTCTGCTCAGATCCGGGTATTAGCTTAACAGGCTGAAAAATATAAATAATACCATAAAGGGCGGACACAGAAGCCCCCCAGAAGACCGGCAAATTCCACCAATCCACGGGCGGAACTGCCCTGCCGACGGTATTTGCACAGCCCCGTGCACAATCAATATCTGGCGGCCTCGCCAACTTGTGCCACGCTTAACGGATTAAGCAGACCGGGGCAGTCCCGGCGGCACTATAAAAACGGAAACAAGGGGGTTCTGCCATGTCCAACGTAACCTATTCTACGGCCGCCGGGGGGGCGACGCAGCCCGGCGGCTACCCGTGGCTCGGCATTGTGCCACAAAGCACGACCGGCCGGATGTTCCTGGCCTGGGGGCTTTTGAACGTCGTGCTGGCGTTGCTGCCGGTGTTCGACATCCTTGGCAACGGCGCGGAACAGGGGCCTTTGGCGATGCCGCTGACGATATTTTACTGCTACGCGGTGTTTTCCCTGAATTGCCTTCTGGGTGCGGTTTATTATCTGGTGCGCGGGCGCGCCTGGGTCGCACTTGAACAAAGCCAAAATGCGGGGCCCAGGACATGACCACCTTTGTGACACTTCTGGGCATTTCGCTCTATCTCGTGCTGATGTTCTATATCGCCTATCGGGCGTATAAGACCAACAAACACGACGACCCCGAGGATTGGTTCCTGATGGGGCGTGGTGCAAACACCCTGATGCTGGTCGGCACGATGTTTGCGACCTGGTTTTCCACCTTTGCCTTTCTCGGCGGGCCCGGCTTTTTCTACAAGATTGGCGTGAACTGGCTTCTGTTTGGGTTTTTCAACGCGATGGGGCCGGTCATGGTGATGGTGCTGGGGCCGCGGATCTGGGCGCTTGGCAAGAAGTTCAACTTCATCACCCCCGGCGATCTGTTGGCGACCTATTACAACAGCAGCCGCCGCATTCGTATCCTGACCGGGCTGATCTGTATTGCGGTGCTGTTCCCCTATTCCGCGATTCAGATCACCGGCATCGCCATTGCGCTGAATTCGATCTCTGGCGGATTGATTGCCTTTAACGTTGGTGTTCTGCTGATTGCGGTCTGCGTCGGGGTCTATTCCTTTGTCGGCGGCAGCCGGGCGGTGGTCTGGACCGATGTGATCCAGGGCTTCATCTTTGCCCTGCTGTTGCTGGGCACGATGTTGCTGGTGATCCGCTGGGCCGGTGGCTGGTCCGAGGGCTGGGTGGCGGCAACCACAGCACGCCCCGAGATGTTCATCTTTGACGGTGGAGCAGGCAATTACATCACGCTGATGACGCTCTGGACTTTTGGTTGGGTGCTGACCCCGCATCTGTGGCAACGTCTTTATATGGCCGACAGCCCGCAAACGCTGGTCAAAGGGGCCGCCATCACATCCTTTCTGGCGTTGTTTGTCGTCACCTTCACCGGTGTGGTGATCGGGATGATGTCGCTGGGCATGGACATCACGATCCCCGAAGGCAGCACAACCGACGCGCTGGTGCCGGAAATCTTTGCGCAATACCTGCCGGCGATGGGTGTCGTGCTGGTGATCGCGGTGTTTGCGGCGGGCATGTCGACGCTGGACAGCCAGATGATTTCCGCGACCTCCAGCTTTACCCAGGATCTGGTGCCAAGCATCAGGAATGTCGACAACAGCCAACGGATGCGGCTGGCGCGCTATTTCGAGGTGGCCTTTGTGCTGGCGCTTGTCGCATTTGCCTTCTCGCCACAGGGGCGGTCGTTGATTGCGCCGCTGGCGTCGATCGGGGTCGGGATGGCATTGTCCTTCCTGCTGCCGCTGCTGGGGGCATTGTTCTGGAACCGCGCGTCTGAACCGGCGGCCTTCTGGGGGATGTTGCTGGGCTGGGGGGTGATGGTGGCGATGCAGTTCAATCTGCTGCCGAACCCCGGTTTGATTGGCCCGCCGCTTTGGGGTCTGATTGTCAGCGCGGTGGTGTTCTTTGGCGGATCTCTGTTGCGCGATGATCCGGTTGATCCGGCCCGCCGCAAGGAATTCCAGGACGACATGGCCGACCGCTTTCCGGAAACCAACGGCAAGATCCAGACCACCTGATCCTGCCACATGACAGACAGTCGAAACGGCCCGCAGAGCGATCTGTGGGCCGTTTTTCCGTGGTTTCGGATTTCAACGCATGCGCCGCGTTCTCGTGTTACACAGGTGTCACAGGCTGCTGTATACGGGCGCAAAAGGGTAGGTTCATGGCGGATCCATTGGAAAATCTGGATTGGGACGATCTGAAGGTCTTTCTGACTTCGGTGCGGTGTCAAAGCGTCAGCGCCGCCGCGCGTGACCTTTCGGTCAGCCATTCCACCGTATCGCGGCGGTTGTCGCGGTTGGAATACACCCTGGGCGCGGCCCTGTTCGAGCGTAACCGCGAGGGGCTTGTCCTGACCACCTTTGGTCATATGGTGCTGCGGCGCGCAGAGGAGGTTGCCCTGGGCATCAACAGCCTGCGCAGCGACATGTCCGGCGAAGGTGACACCAGCGGCGTGATCCGCTTCGCCACGATGGAGGGCATCGCCTCACTTTATCTGTCGTCGCGGCTGGCCGGGTTTCAGGCCAGCTTTCCCGGTATCCGGCTGGAGCTTTTGACAACATCAAGGCAGGTCCAGATCAGCCACCGCGAAGCGGATATGTTCCTCAGCTTCTTTCGCCCCCAGGGGGACAAGATGGCGACCCAGAAATTCGGCGCCTTCGGCATCGGGCTTTATGCAGCAGAAAGCTATATTTCGAGCCACGGCGTGCCGGAAAGCCAACATGATCTCGCGGCGCATAGCTATGTTGGATACCTTGATCAATTTGTCGAACTGGATGCCGTGCGCTGGTTGGAAGAGATGGTGCATCAGCCCAATATCGTCTTCTGGAGCAACAGCATGATCGCACAGCGCAACGCCGCCCGTGGGGGTCTGGGTATTGTGGCGCTGCCGCATTTCGCCCTGTCCGATCAGGACAGTCTGATCCGCATCATGCCGGATCTGTCGGTCACGCGCACCTTGTGGCTGACAGTGCATCAGGATCTGCGCCATCTGCCGCATATCGTTGCGCTGAAGAAATTCCTCGCCCAACTGTTTCAGGAAGACGCCACATATCTCGCTGGAGAATGAATGGGGATAGCCGCGCGCTGATTGCCAAATCAGCACAGCGGCGTTCGCAAATGAATATTGGGATCACCGCCACTTTCCGGGACATTCGGTTGAACCAAAGGAGTTTGCGAATGTTCGATACCCATAGTTTCCGGGCCGCTGCCGCCCATATCGCCCCGGTTTACCTTGATCCGGTCGCAAGCGCGGAAAAGGCGGTGTCGGCCATCGCAGAGGCGGCCCGAAACGGCGCGTCCATCGTCGTCTTTGCCGAGGCATTTTTGCCGGGGTTCCCGGTGTGGGCGGCGATACATGCCCCGATCCGGTCCCATGATCTGTTTGCGCAATATGCCGCCGCATCGGTGTTTGCCGATGGTCCCGAGATCGAGATGATTCGCCAGGCCGCCGCGCGTCATGACATCATGGTGTCCATTGGCCTGTCAGAGCGCAATCCCGCCTCTGTCGGCAGTCTTTGGAATTCGAACCTGTTGATTGACGAAAGCGGCCGGGTCGTGAACCACCATCGCAAGCTGGTGCCGACATTTTATGAAAAACTGGTCTGGGATCCCGGCGACGGTGCCGGGCTGAACGTCAGCGCCAGCCGCTGCGGTCGTGTTGGGGCGCTGATTTGCGGGGAAAACACCAATCCGCTGTCGCGGTACAGCCTGATTGCCCAGGGGGAACAGGTGCATATTTCGACCTATCCGCCGATCTGGCCCACCCGCCCGCCCGAGGACAGCGGCAATTACGACAATCGCGCCGCCAATCACATCCGCGCGGCGGGCCATTGTTTTGAGGCAAAATGTTTTGGCATTGTCGTGGCGTCGCCGTTTGACAGAACCGCAACCGAGGTGGTCGCCGGCAAAGACCCCGCGCTGATCCCCTTGCTGGAGGAATGCAGCCGCGCGCCCAGTTTCTTTGTTGATCCCACCGGCCAGCTGATCGGGGAAAGCACCGTGGACGAGGGCATCGTTTATGCCGATATAGATCTGGCCCGCTGTCTGGAACCGAAACGGTTTCACGATCTGGCGGCAGGCTATAACCGGTTTGACATCTTTGATCTGGCGGTCACCCGCAAGCGCGGGGTGCCAATCCGCTTCACCGACCAGCCCCAGCCGACTGAGCCCCAGCCGCCAAAACCCCAGCGGCCAGAGTCGCAGCAGGCTGGGCCGCAGCAGGCTGGGACATCTGCGGACAGTGACACGGATGCAGCGCCGCCAACGGCGGGCTGACATCCCGCCCCCGGTTTGGTCCACCGGTCTTGCTCAGACCGGCGTCACTCAGACTGGCCTCGTTCAGCTTGGACTCCCCCAAGCGGGCGTCACGCCATCAAAGTTGCATCGACCGCGCGTTTCCATGCGGCGCATTTTGATTGGCGCAGGCCATCGTCCATTCCGGGGGTAAAATTGCGCTCCAGCGCCCAGGTCGCGGCAAATTCTTCCTGATCGGGGTAAAGCCCGACCTGCTGCCCGACCAACCAGGCCACCCCCATCGCGGTGGTTTCCAGGATCTGTGGCCGGTCGACAGGCGCGTCGATGATGTCGGCCAGGAATTGCATGGCATAATTGGATGCGCTCATCCCGCCATCCACCCGCAATGTCGCCTCGCCCGCGCCGCCCATATCGGCCTGCATCGCGGTCAATAGATCGCGGGTCTGGAACCCGACGCTTTCCAGCGCCGCCCGGGCAAATTCATTTGGTCCGCTGTCGCGCGTCAAACCAAAGATCGCGCCGCGACACTCAGGCTTCCAATATGGCGCGCCAAGCCCGGTAAAGGCCGGCACAAGGATCAGATCCTGGGTTGTGCTGGCCGCTTTGGCCATGGTTTCGCTGTCCGCTGCGTTTTCCAGCAGCCCCAAACCATCGCGCAGCCATTGCACCACCGCGCCGGCAATGAAAATCGACCCTTCCAGCGCATAGGTCGGTTTGCCGTTCAACTGATAGGCGATGGTGGTCAGCAGCCTGTTCTTGCTGGTCACGGCGGTGTCGCCGGTGTTCAACAGCGCAAAACAGCCCGTGCCATAGGTGGATTTCAACATGCCGGGCCGGAAACAGGCCTGTCCCAGCGTCGCAGCCTGTTGATCGCCCGCCACGCCAAGGATCGGCAATGCGGTGCCAAGAATGTCGGTTTCACCAAAGTTCGCCGCGCAATCCTTGACCTCTGGCAGCATCGACAGCGGAATATCCAGCATATCACACATGGTCTGTGACCAGCGGCCGCGACGGATGTCATAAAGCATGGTGCGCGCCGCATTGGTGGCGTCGGTGACATGCTGCTTGCCGCCGGTCAAATGCCAGATCAGCCAGCTGTCTACCGTGCCAAACACCAATTCCCCGGCATTGGCCCGATCACGCGCGCCATCGACATTGTTCAAAATCCAATTGACCTTGGTGGCGGAAAAATAAGGGTCCAGCAGCAGACCGGTCTTTTCGATGACCGTGGCCTCGTGGCCGGCATCCTTCAAGGATTGGCAAAAGGCCGCGGTGCGCCGATCCTGCCAGACGATGGCATTGTAAACCGGCTCTCCTGTGGTGCGATCCCAGACCAGCGTCGTCTCGCGCTGATTGGTGATGCCGATGCCGACAATCGCGTCAACCGACACGCCGGTTGTGTCCACAACCTCGCGGCAGGTGGCCAATGTCGTCGACCACAGATCGCCGGGATCATGTTCGACCCAGCCGCTTTGCGGGAAATGCTGGGCAAATTCCTGTTGCGCCGATCCCACCAGTTTCAAATCAGCGTCAAACAGGATGGCGCGGGTGGATGTGGTGCCTTGATCAATAGCAAGGGTATAGCTCATTGGACCGCGACCTCCCTCGGGTTTGGCGGAGTGGATGGTATGGGACGGATTTGGAAGGGGCAAGGGTGGCCGGGGCGATTGCGCCCCGACCGGTGTTTTGGCCTCAGATCCGGCTTACTGCCAGGATTTGATCAGCTCGTCATATGCGACGGTTTTCGGCTCTTCATCTTCGTTGGCAAGTTTCGCCTTGGGCGAACCTTCCTGCGACAACCAGTATTCCGGGTCCATTTCGTCGTTCAGTTTCGGACCGATGTCACCCTGAATGCCGGCCCGCTCCAGACGTTCCATCACACGTTCCTGATCGGAACACAGACCATCCAGCGCTTCCTGCGGGGTTTTGGCACCCGACATGGCGTCGCCGATGTTCTGCCACCACAATTGTGCCAGCTTCGGATAGTCAGGCACGTTGGTGCCGGTGGGCGACCAAGCGGTGCGCGCGGGCGAACGATAGAATTCAATCAACCCGCCAAGCTTGTCCGCACGATCGGTAAAGCTTTCGTGCTGGATGGTGCTTTCGCGGATGAATGTCAGACCGACATGGGCCTTCTTCACGTCCACGGTTTTCGAGGTGACGAATTGAGCATAAAGCCATGCGGCCTTTGCCCGATCCACCGGGGTCGATTTCATCAGCGTCCAGGATCCAACGTCCTGATACCCGATCTTGGTGCCTTCTTCCCAATATGCGCCATGCGGCGAGGGGGCCATGCGCCATTTCGGCGTGCCATCCTCGTTCATCACGGGCAGATCGGGTTCTACTGTCGCGGCGGTGAACGCCGTGTACCAGAACATCTGCTGCGCAACATTGCCCTGTGCCGGAATTGGGCCAGCCTCAGAGAATGTCATGCCAGCCGCAGCGGGGGGCGTGTATTTTTCCAGCCATTCAATGGCCTTGGTCACAGCATAAACCGCCGCCGGGCCATTGGTTGCGCCGCCACGGGCGACACAGGAACCCACAGGCTGCGAATTTTCGTTGACCCGGATACCCCATTCATCCACCGGCAGGCCGTTCGGCTCGCCTTTGGAACCGGCACCGGCCATCGACAGCCAGGCATCGGTATAACGCCAGCCAAGGCTGGGGTCTTTCTTGCCATAGTCCATGTTGCCAAAGACTTCGCCTTCGACACCCAAACGCGACAGGTCGCGACCGGTGAAGAATTCAGCAATGTCTTCATAGGCTGACCAGTTGACCGGAACGCCCAGATCATAGCCATATTTCGCTTTGAAATCCGCTTTGTTCTGTTCGTCGTTGAACCAATCGTAGCGGAACCAATAGAGGTTGGCGAACTGTTGGTCGGGCAATTGGTACAGATTGCCATCCGGTGCGGTGGTAAAGGATGTGCCGATATAATCGTCCAGATCCAGACCGGGGTTGGTCACATCTGCGCCCTCACCCGCCATCCAGTCGGTCAGGTTGCGCGCCTGTTGATAGCGCCAGTGGGTGCCGATCAGGTCACTGTCGTTGATATAGCCGTCATAGATGTTTTCGCCGGACTGCATTTGCGTTTGCAGCTTTTCGACCACGTCACCTTCGCCGATCAGATCGTGGGTGATCTTGATGCCGGTGATCGCGGTAAAGGCCGGGGCCAGAACCTGGGATTCATATTCATGGGTGGTGATGGTTTCGGACACCACCTTGATTTCCAGATCGGTGAACGGCGCGGCGGCGTCGACAAACCACTGCATTTCCGCTTCTTGTTCGGCGCGGCTCAGGGCCGATTGATCGCCGATTTCCGCGTCCAGGAATGCACGTGCCGCGTCCATGTCGGCGATTGCCGGTCCGGACATCAGGCCAAGCGCAAGCACCACGGCTGTTGTTGATTTCAAGTTCATTTGGTCCTCCCTTATATTTGAACTTGTTTCGAAGGTGCGGCCCGCCGGGTTCTCCCGCCGCCGGGTCGCAGAGGTCTGAGGTCTAGACCCAGCGGAACACCGCTGCGGCGTAGATCAGACAGACGATCAGCGCAAAAGGTTGGTTTGCGCCGACCAATCCAAGCCAGGCCAGATTTATAAAGGCCGAGCCGAGAAGCGTGATAAAAAGCCGATCCCCCCGCGTGGTTTCAATTTGCAGAACACCAACGCGGGGCGTTTCGGGGAATTTGATCGCCAGGATCGTAAAGGTGACCAAAAGCGCGGCAATCACCAGAAAGAAAGTTGCGGTCGGCCAAGTCCATGCCATCCAATCCATTGGAATTACTCCTTTTTCTCTGATTTACACACGACCCAGGGCAAAACCCTTGGCAATGTAGTTGCGCACGAAATAGATCACCAGCGCACCGGGCACGATGGTCAGGATGCCAGCCGCGGCCAGCACACCCCAGTCGATGCCGGCGGCGCCCTGGGTGCGGGTCATGATCGCGGCAATCGGCTTGGCGTCTACCGTAGTAAGTGTACGCGACAACAGTAGCTCAACCCAAGAGAACATAAAGCAAAAGAATGCCGCCACCCCGATCCCCGAGGCAATCAACGGGGTGAAGATTTTTACAAAGAACCGGCCAAAGCTATAACCGTCGATATAGGCGGTTTCGTCGATTTCCTTGGGCACGCCGCGCATGAAACCTTCCAGAATCCAGACCGCAAGCGGCACGTTGAACAGACAATGCGCAATCGCCACCGCGATATGGGTGTCGAACAACCCGACCGAGGAATAGAGCTGAAAGAATGGCAGGGCGAAGACCGCCGGCGGGGCCATCCGGTTGGTCAACAGCCAGAAAAACAGGTGTTTGTCACCAAGAAAGCTGTAGCGGCTAAAGGCATAGGCCGCCGGCAACGCCACCGCGAGGCTGATCACCGTGTTCAACACCACATAGATCAAAGAGTTGACATAACCCATGTACCACGCCGGATCGGTCAGAATGGTCACGTAATTGGCCAGGGTCAGATCACGCGGCCACAGGGTAAAGCTGTTCAGGATTTCGGTGTTGGTCTTCAGGCTCATGTTCAGCAGCCAGTAGATCGGCAGCAACAGGAACAGAAGATACAGGGTCATCACCACCATGCGGCCATTGATTCTTGGCAGACGAGTTGATTGCGTGGCCATGGATCAGCCCTCCCGCTTTTCGAGGTTGACCATCACGGTGTAGAACACCCAACTGACCAACAGGATCACAAGGAAATACATCAGGGAAAACGCCGCCGCAGGGCCAAGGTCAAACTGTCCAAGCGCCATTTTCACCAGGTCGATCGACAACAGGGTTGTGGCATTGCCGGGGCCGCCGCCGGTGACAACAAACGGTTCGGTATAGATCATGAAGCTGTCCATGAACCGCAACAGGATCGCGATCATCAACACGCCCATCATCTTGGGCAACTCGATGAAACGAAACACTTTCCAGCGCGACGCCTGATCAATTTTGGCCGCCTGGTAATAGGCGTCGGGAATGGATTTCAATCCGGCAAAGGCCAGAAGCGCCACCAGCGATGTCCAATGCCAGACGTCCATCACGATGATGGTGACCCAGGCCGCCAGCGTATCCTGGGTGTAATTGTACGATATCCCCAGCGCATCCAGCGTATGGCCCAACAGGCCAATGTCGACACGGCCGAAAATCTGCCAGATCGTACCCACCACATTCCAAGGGATCAGCAGCGGCAACGACATCAGCACAAGGCAGAAGGACGACCAAAAGCCGCTTTTGGGCATGTTCAACGCAACAAAGATACCCAGCGGAATTTCAATCGCCAGAATGATCGCCGAGAACATCAATTGCCGTCCCAGCGCATCCCACATCCGGTCGCTTTCCAGCATTTCGGCAAACCATTCCAGACCGGCCCAGAAAAACTGGTTGTTGCCGAATGTGTCCTGCACCGAGTAGTTGACCACCGTCATCAGCGGGATCACCGCCGAAAAGGCCACCAGCAATAGCACCGGCAGAACCAGGAACCATGCTTTCTGATTGACTGTTTTTTCCATTACGCCGCCTCCCCCAACGGTGCATCTGTGGCGCCAAGCGGCGCGACGCGCCAATCATCGGCATAGACATTGACGTGGGCCGGATCGAAAACGACGCGGGTCATGTCATCCGCCAGCTCAAAGCTTTCGTCGGCAATGATATTGATGTCGCGGTCAAAGAATTCGGCGCGCACGATCTTGTGGCGGCCGACATCTTCGATCCGGCGAATGCGGACCGGCAGGCCGCTGTCACGTGACAGGCGGACGAACTCTGGTCGCACCCCGATTTCAACCTTGCCCGACAGCGGGCCATAGCCTGCGCCCAGTTCGATCTCTGTGCCGTCGATCACGGCCTTGTTGCCATTGACCGTCGCCCCCAGCACATTCATGCCGGGCGAGCCGATGAAATAGCCGACAAAGGTATGTTCCGGCCGTTCAAACAATTGCTGCGGCGTGCCGATCTGGACGACACGGCCATCATACATCACCACGACCTTGTCAGCGAAGGTCAGCGCCTCTGTCTGGTCATGGGTGACATAGATCATCGTATGGCCAAATTGGTGGTGCAGCGATTTCAGCTGGGTGCGCAATTCCCATTTCATATGCGGGTCAATCACGGTCAGCGGCTCGTCAAACAGCAGCGCATTCACGTCTTCGCGCACCATGCCACGGCCCAGGCTGATCTTTTGCTTGGCATCGGCGGTCAACCCGCGTGCCTTGCGCCCCAATTCCGCCTCCATGCCGATCATCTTGCCGATCTGCTGGACCCGTTGCGCGACATAGGCCGCATCCGCGCCGCGATTGCGCAGCGGAAAGGCCAGATTGTCATGCACCGTCATCGTGTCGTAGACGACCGGAAACTGAAACACCTGGGCGATGTTGCGCTCTGCCGTGGGGGCGTTGGTCACGTCCTGGCCGTTGAACAGGATACGGCCCTGTGACGGGCGCAACAGGCCGGAAATGATGTTCAAAAGCGTCGATTTTCCGCAACCGGACGACCCCAACAGGGCATAGGCCTCGCCATCGGCCCAATCGTGGTTCAATTCCTTCAGCGCGAAATCATCTTCTGACGTCGGTTTCGCCAGATAGGAATGCGCCAGGTTGTCGAGTGTGATTTTTGCCATTGTCTCAGCCCCTTATGCCGCAGCCGCATAGGTGGCCGGAGCCACCAGATCGCCGCGCGGGTCGAAAATGTAGATATGCGCCGGATCAAGGAACACGCTCAGATCCTGACCAATCGGCAATTGATGCACGCCATGCACCAGCCCGACCCAGCGGTCGCCGTGATGATCAAGGTGCACAAAGGTTTCCGACCCGGTCAATTCCGTCACCGTCAGCGTGGCGCGAAATTCCAATGCATTTTCTGCATGGCGGTGGATTTCCAGATGGTTGGGGCGGAAACCGGCGGTATAGGTGCCATCGCCCAGCTCTGCCATTTTGCCCCAGGCCGCAATGGTCTGGCCATCCCCGAAGCTCAGCTTGCCTGCGGATTTCGTGACCTGCAAAAAGTTCATCGGCGGATCGGAAAACACCCGCGCCGTGGTGGCATTCACCGGTTGGCGATAGACCTCTGGCGTGGGGCCGAATTGGGTCACGCGCCCTTCGGACAATGTGGCGGTATTGCCGCCCAGCAGCAGCGCCTCTTCCGGTTCGGTGGTGGCATAGACGAAAATCGACCCGGCTTTTTCGAAAATCTTCGGGATTTCGACGCGCAGTTCCTCGCGCAGTTTATAATCGAGGTTGGCCAGAGGTTCGTCCAGCAACACCAGCCCGGCATCTTTGACCAGCGCACGCGCCAGGGCACAGCGTTGTTGTTGCCCCCCCGACAATTCCAGCGGCTTGCGGTCCAGCATCGGCGTCAATTGCATCAACTCGGCGGTTTCCTTGACCGCCGCGTCGATTTCCGCCGCCGTTTTGCCCAACAGCCGCATCGGCGAGGCGATATTGTCGTAAACGCTCATCGAGGGGTAGTTGATGAATTGCTGATAGACCATCGCGACCTTGCGATCCTGCACCCGCATGCCGGTGACGTCTTCGCCATCCCACAACACGCGCCCGGTGTGCGGCACATCTAAACCCGCCATCAACCGCATCAGCGATGTCTTGCCCGAGAGCGTGGGGCCCAACAGCACGTTCATCGTGCCATTGACCAGCTCCAGGTCGGTCGGGTGAATATGGGTTTCGGCCCCGACGACCTTGGACACACCTTCCAGTCGTAGTGTCATTTTCTCACTCCTCCAAATTGCAGCACGTCAGGTGGTTCAAGCCACCAAGGCATCGCGGTTTCCGCGTATCCACGTCTGCAAAGTCTCTATTTCTTCGGCACTTAGCCGCAGGCCCAATTTATTGCGCCGCCACACCACATCGTCAGCGGTGCGGGCGAATTCATGGGTGATCAGCCATTTGACCTCGGCCTCGGTCAGGGTGGCCCCGAAATCCTGACCCAGATCTGCTGCCGTTTCGGCCCCGTCCAACACAGCCCAGGCATCGGTGCCATAGGCGCGGATCAACCGCGTGGCCCAGGTGTCACTCAGAAACCCGTGATCCTTGCGCAGTTTGGTGATCAGCGCCGGTTTGTCAGCAACCGTAAAATCGCCCCCCGGCAATGCGACACCCGCGGTCCAGGGATCGGCGAGACCCGGCAGATATTCCGACAGCTTGTCCATGGCGCTTTCGGCCAGCCGACGATAGGTGGTGATCTTGCCGCCAAAGACATTCAACACCGGCGCGCCGCCCTCGGCATCGACCTTCAGCACATAGTCGCGGGTCGCCGCCGTCGCGCTGGACGCGCCGTCGTTATACAGCGGACGCACCCCGGAATAGGTCCAGACTACATCGTCGCTGGTAAGCTGTTGCTTGAAGTAATTATTGGCAAAATCAATCAGGTAATCCCGCTCTTCGTCCGTGCAGACCGGCGCGACGGATGGGTCAGAGTGGTCCTTGTCGGTGGTACCGATCAGGGTAAAATCATCCTCATAAGGGATGGAAAAGATGATCCGGCCATCCGTGCCCTGAAAGAAATAGCATTTGCCGTGGTCGTAAAGCCGCTTGATCACGATATGGCTGCCACGCACCAGACGCACGCCTTCGGTCGAGTTCGAGCGGATCTTGGTACGAATGACGTCGCCGACCCAAGGGCCGCCAGCATTGACCAGCACACGCGCCTGATGGATTTGGCGGGTGCCACTGTCGCGATCTTCAGTTTCGATCTGCCAGATGCTGTTTTGCCGTTCCGCCGACAATACCTTGGTGCGGACCATGATGTCAGCGCCGCGCAGGGCGGCGTCGCGGGCGTTCAGCGACACCAGACGCGCATCTTCGATCCAGCAATCAGAATATTCATAGGCCTTGGCGAATTTGTCGTTTAGCGGCACACCCTCGGCCCCGGCGGTCAGATCGACGGTCGAGGTGCCCGGCAGGATTTTGCGCCCGCCCAGATGGTCATACATGAACAGCCCCAGCCGGATCAGCCAGGCCGGGCGTCGCCCCTTCATCCAGGGCATGAACACATTCAAAAGTTTTGAGGTCGGCGTTTCACCCTCAAACCGCATATCTGCATGATATGGCAGGACAAATCGCATCGGCCAGCTGATATGCGGCATGGCGCGCAGAAGCGTCTCGCGCTCGATCAGCGCCTCGCGCACCAAACGGAATTCGAAATATTCCAGATAACGCAGCCCGCCGTGAAACAATTTGGTTGAGGCGCTGGATGTGGCCGAAGCCAGATCGTTCATTTCGGCCAGTTTGACCGAAAGCCCACGACCCGATGCATCCCGCGCAATGCCACAGCCATTGATGCCGCCACCAATGACAAACATGTCGCAAATACCCGAATTGGTGGATGAATCCTGCACGTTGCTCCCTCCCCGATGCGACAACACGACTCACTATGCCTGCAAACCAATCAAAAAGGAACATGTATCTTTTCGAAATTGTTCGAAATCAAGTATCACATTGACTTGCAACGTAAACATTTTAATCTACGCCGCAGTGCAGCGGCAAATCCCACCCATTCATCGCGTTTCTGCCGGTTGAAATGGTGGTCTTTTTCCGTTTCCGAAAGAAAGCGAACATTTCCGAATATTGCCCCGTCCATGTGGTTCAATTGACTTCCCCGCCACAGAGCATTAGCAAAATTTCATTCTCAGGGCGGGGTGCGATTCCCCACCGGCGGTCACAGCCCGCGAGCGCCATCCATGTGGGTGGGTCAGCAGATCCGGTGAAATTCCGGGGCCGACGGTTATAGTCCGGATGGTAGAGAATGGGGGCGTTTTGGCACGGGCTTTGATTGGGCCGGGGCGCTTCTGACGCTCTGGGATTCTGTCATGTTGAAAGGATCAAGAGCTATGACAAAATCCCCAAAATTCGCCTTTATCAAGGCGCGCTGGCACGCTGACATTGTCGATCAGGCCCTTGTCGGGTTTCGTGAACGTCTGGCCGAATTGGGCCACAGCGGCGATGTGGATGTGTTTGACGTGCCCGGCGCGTTTGAAATGCCCCTGTTGGCGCAAAAGCTGGGCGAGACCGGTGCATATGCCGCCATTGCCGCCGCTGCGCTGGTGGTCGATGGTGGTATCTATCGCCATGATTTCGTGGCCTCGGCGGTGGTGTCCGGGTTGATGGAGGCCGGCATGAAAACCGGCGTGCCGGTGCTGTCGGTGTCGCTGACGCCCCATCATTTCCAGCCGAGCGAGGCGCATCACGGCTTTTATCACAGCCATTTCGTGCAAAAAGGCCGCGAAGCCGCCGATGCCGCGCTCCAGGTGGCGGAGCTGCATGGTGCCTTGTTGCCCGCCGCATCGGTTGCCGCCTGAGCCCGCGCAAACGAAACAGGCCCCGACGTTTGCCGGGGCCTGCATCCATAGTTTGACCGCAGTTACTTCAGCGCGGCATCGGTGATGTCGAGCGTATAGGCCCCGGTCGGCTCCATCGTGATCACCGGATCGGACCCACCGGCCAGCAGCGTGGCGACCGTGCGTTGGTAATCGGCCGGGTCAAGCGCGCCGTTGGAACCGGCGGTCAGCTTGGCAACTTCGCCCATCATGCGGATCTGATGCGCTTCGGTCTGGGCGCCGGTTTCATCGTAATCCAGCACGATCATTGCCGCTTCTTCCGGGTTTTCCTCGGCCCATTTCCAACCCGCCATCGAGGCGCGCACAAATTTCTCCATCTTGGCGACAAATGCCGGATCGCTCAGGCTGTCTTCCAGCACGTAGAGGCCATCCTCCATCGTGGCGACGCCCTGATCCTGATATTTGAAGGTCACCAATTCCTCTGGCGCGACCCCGGCATCCAGAACCTGACCATATTCGTTATAGGTCATGGTCGAAATGCAATCGGCCTGCCGCTGCAACAGCGGATCAACGTTAAAGCCCTGCTTCAACACCTCGACCGAGCCTTCGGCCTTGCCATCGGTTGCATAGCCCAGATGGCTCATCCAGGACAGGAAGGGGTATTCGTTGCCAAAGAACCAGACACCCAAGGTGCGGTTGTCCAGATCGTCGGGCGTTTCAATGCCGGCATCCTTCCAGCAGGTCAGCATCATGCCCGAGCTTTTGTAAGGCTGCGCAATGTTCACCAACGGCAGCCCGTTTTCGCGCGCGGCCAGGGCGGCGGGCATCCATTCGACGATCACATCGGCCCCACCACCGGCAATCACCTGTGTCGGGGCAATGTCGGGACCACCGGGCAGCACAGTGACCTCCAGCCCCTCATCATCGTAATAGCCGTTTTCCAGCGCCACGTAATAGCCGGCGAATTGCGCCTGTGTGACCCATTTCAACTGGATCGTGACCTCTTCGGCCAATGCCGTCCCTGTCAGGGCCGTGGTCGCCATTGCGGCGGCAATAAGTGTGTTTTTCATGATTTACTCTCCTGTTGTCGTGTTTTGTTATGCCTGTCTATTGTAATCACCCGCGTTGGGACGGGTGCCAGAATGTGGTCACCCGCTCTGCCAGACTGACCAGACCGTACACCAGCGTGCCGGTGATTGCCGAGACCAAGATCGCAGACCAGACAAGGCCAAGGTCAAGCGCCCCGATTGATGTCGAGATGCGAAATCCCAAACCTTGGGTCGGCGAGCCGAAAAATTCAGCAACAATTGCCCCGATCAAGGCCAGGGTCGATGTGATTTTCAACCCGTTGAAAATGAACGGCAGCGCGGCAGGCAGGCGCAGCTTGATCAATGTCTTGCGCCATCCGGCCGCATAGGTGCGCATCAGATCCCGTTGCATCGCGCTGGTTTCCTGCAGCCCGGCGACGGTGTTCACCAACATCGGGAAATAGACCATCAACACCACCACCGCGGCCTTGGATTGCCAGCCAAAGCCGAACCACATCACAAGGATCGGTGCGGTGCCGACAATCGGCAGCGCCGCCATGAAATTGCCCAAGGGCAACAAACCCCGGCGCAGGTAGTCATAGCGATCCACCAAAAGCGCGGTCAAAAAGGCCGCACCACAGCCAGCCACCCAACCGGCCAGCGCGCCTTTCAGGATGGTTTGCACGAAATCCCCCCAAAGCAGCGCGATATTGGCCGCAAAGGTCGCGGCAATCTGACTGGGCGGCGGCAGGATCACGGTCGGCACGTTCAGCCCCGTTACAATCAATTGCCACATCGCCAGAAGCGTCGCGCCGAATATCAACGGCACCGCAAGACGCACCGCGCGGGTGTCATGCGCCGGCCCATTGGCCAGCCGCAGGTTAAGCGCAAACCCCAGCGCCCAGATCGAAATTGCGCCAACAACATGCATCATGGCTTGGCCCCCATGCGGCGCAGGGTGCGGCGCTCTGCGGCGCCAATGGCCCAGACCAGAAGCGCGGCCAAACCCGCCGCCAGAAACAACGCCGCCCAGATCTGGGCCGTTTGACCATAGTAGCTGCCCGCAAGCATCCGCGCGCCAAGACCGCCCTTTTGCACCGGCAATTCCCCCACGATCGCGCCCACCAGACTGGCCGCAATCGCGATTTTCAACGAGGCAAAGAGATAGGGCACAGAGGCCGGCAACCGCAGTTTGGTCAGCACCGTCATCGGCGCAGCATTGTAGGTGCGCATCAGATCCATCTGCATGCCGTCCGGGCTGCGCAGGCCTTTGACCATGCCGACGACCACCGGAAAAAACGAAAGATAGGCCGAAATCACCGCCTTGGGCAGCAACCCCTGTACCCCAATCGAATACAGCACAACGATGATCATCGGGGCCAGCGCGACAATCGGAATTGTCTGGCTGATAATGGCCCAGGGCATGACCGACATGTCCATGACACGGCTGTGCACGATGCCCACCGCCAACAGGATGCCAAGCGTGGAGCCAATCAGAAACCCAAGCAACGTGGCGTTCAAGGTGACCACCGTGTGATAGACCAATCCGCGATTGGACAGGCTGCCCGATTTCACAATCCCGCGGCGACCGGTGGTTTCCTCGACCCAGGTGGATTTATAAAGCTCTGCCACCACCTGATGCGGGGCGGGCAGACGCGGGCGATCCAGGCTCCAGCTTTGCCCAAGCGCATCCATGTTGGATAGCACCAAGGCCCAATTGCCAAGATCGCGACGCGCAACTGCGCTTTCAGGTGAGATGGTGACCCCGGCGCGTTCCGCCTGGGTCAGGGTGTCCTGCACATTCATCGGAACCACCGCGACATACCACAGCCCGATCACCACCAGGATCATTGCCACCACCGGCGGACACCAGCGGGCCAGCGTCCCGGACGTGCTCCGGGACCTCGTTTCAGGCGCGTCAGACATGGCAGCCCCCGTTTTTCCGGAGGTCCCAGATCAGGTCCGGGACCACGCCTTGCCCTGCGGCGCTCATTCCTCGTACCCCGACCGAAGCCCTTCGCGCACACGGTGGGCGATTTCGATGAATTCCGGTGTGTCGCGAATGTCCAGCGGCCGGTCGGTGGGAAGGGGGCTCTCGATCACATCGGTGATGCGCCCGGGACGCGGCGACATCACCACGATATGGGTCGACAGGTAAACCGCCTCGGGGATGGAATGGGTGACAAACCCAATGGTCTTGCCGGTCGCAGCCCAAAGCCGCAGCACCTCTTCGTTCAACCTGTCCCGCACGATTTCGTCCAGCGCGCCAAAGGGTTCGTCCATCAGCAAGATATCTGCATCAAACGCCAATGCGCGGGCAATACTGGCGCGCTGCTGCATCCCGCCGGACAATTGCCAGGGGAATTTCTTTTCAAACCCGGCCAGATCGACCAGGTCCAGCACCCGGCCAATCCGTTCCTTCTGTTCCACCCTTGAAAACCCCATGATTTCCAGCGGCAGCGCGATATTGCGCCCGATGGTGCGCCAGGGATACAACCCCGCCGCCTGAAACACATAACCATAGGCCCGCGCGCGGCGTGCCTCATCCGGGGTCATGCCATTGACCGTCAGGTTGCCGCCGGTCGGATGTTCCAGCGCCGCGATACAGCGCAGAAAAGTGGTCTTGCCACAGCCCGAGGGGCCAATGAAGCTGACAAATGCGCCTTTGGGAATGTCCAATGAGACATCTTTGAGCGCATGCACCGGGCCATCCCCGGTCTGGAAGGTCAGGTCCAGATTCTGCGCTTGTATGACTGCTGCCATCAATTTACTGCCTTTGATTCCTGGTATCTGGTCAAGCCGTCCCATGAGGTTTTGATAGGCGAATACTTGCGCGGATCCTCAAGCCCCAATTCCTTCAAGTGGTAATGCCACTTGCAATAATTGCAGCCAGCGCAAGTTATCACAACATTGTCAATCTCACTCGAACCTCCGAAGGAAGCTGGGATAACATGATCAAACTGGAGCCAAAGAGCTTGAAAACCCGCATGTTGCGAAGCGTTGGTCGTGCCCCAACTGACAAAGTCTGGGTAGTCCCGAACGACTGCTTTCCGGACTGACGCTGGGATAACAGGAATCCCGCAAAACCGGCACACGTACCCGTCTCGTTCCACTATCGCGGCTTTTGTTTTCGCGTTAGGCATCCTGTCTTTTGCATTTGGTATCTTCGCAGGAAGGTTGGAGACGGTACGTAGCCTCTTATAATGGACTTGTTCCGGCCAAAGAGATGCCTTCCCCCAAAGAGACTCGACATAGTCACGAACTGTGGCCAAGTCTGCTGCTCGAAAGAGGTTTCCAGCGGTCTTTCGGTCGCCATCCAAATGCGCACCGACTGCTTGGTCGAGCATCCAGGCACATTTAAACAATTCTGGAATCGGCTCGCGCAGGAAACGTCGGGGCGCAAAATAGTCGGCGTCGTTATCCATTATTGATTAGACCCCACTCGCCGGGATTCCGGTCCGTTCCACCGCGCGGGGCGAGGTCAGTGCCTTCCATTTTGAAAGCGCCGTGTTCGTTGCAGTGTTTGGCGCGCGTTTGACGAATTCACCATGGCCCTGTTGGCTGCGCAATTCACCGTCATGCACCGCCACATGGCCCCGCGTCAGGGTAAAGCGCGGCAGGCCTTTGACCTCTTTGCCCTCGAACACGTTGTAATCAATCGCGGAAACCTGCTTGTCTGCGGCAATGGTCTTGGTCTTCTCTGGATCCCAAACCACGATATCCGCATCGGCCCCCGGCAGGATCGCGCCCTTTTTCGGATAGCAGTTCAGCACCTTGGCGATATTGGTCGAGGTCACAGCGACAAATTCCTCGGGCGTCAGCCGCCCGGTGGCCACCCCATGGGTCCAGAGCATCGGCATCCGATCCTCCAACCCGCCGGTGCCATTGGGGATCTTGGTGAAATCGCCAACGCCAAAACGTTTCTGCTCGGTGGTAAAGGCACAATGGTCGGTGGCCACGACGCTGAGCGAGCCGGATTGTAACCCGGCCCAAAGGCTGTCCTGATGTTTCTGATTGCGGAAAGGCGGCGACATGACACGGCGCGCGGCATGGTCCCAATCCTTGTTGAAATATTCGCTCTCATCCAGCGTCAGATGCTGGATCAGCGGCTCGCCCCAGACACGTTTGCCCTGTTGCCGGGCGCGGCGGATGGCCTCATGTGCCTCTTCACAGGACACATGCACGATATAAAGCGGCACGCCAGCCATGTCGGCAATCATGATCGCGCGGTTGGCGGCCTCGCCCTCTACCTGGGGTGGGCGGCTATAGGCATGGGCCTCGGGCCCGGTGTTGCCTGCGGCCAGCAATTTGGCCGACAGATCGGCCACAACATCGCCGTTTTCCGCATGCACCATGGCAATAGCGCCCAGCTCGGCCAGACGTTGGAAGCTGGCGAACATCTCGTCATCCTGTACCATCAACGCGCCTTTATAGGCCATGAAATGCTTGAATGTGTTGATTCCGCGCTCTTTGACCACGGTTTCCATCTCGTTGAACACCTGTTCACCCCACCAGGTGACCGCCATGTGGAACGAGTAATCGCAATGCGCGCGGGTGGATTTGTTGTCCCACATCTTCAGCGCATCCAGCAGCCCCTGCCCGGGGCTGGGCAGGGCAAAATCCACCACCATCGTGGTGCCCCCAGAGAGCGCGGCCTGGGTGCCGCTGTCGAAATCATCGGTGGAATAGGTGCCCATGAACGGCATTTCGAGATGCGTATGCGGGTCGATGCCGCCGGGCATGACGTAACAGCCAGTGGCGTCGAGGGTTTCGTCACCCTTCAGGTCCGGGCCGATTTCGGTGATCACCCCGCCCTCGATCAGAACGTCGGAGGTATAGGTGCGATCATGGGTGACGATGGTGCCGTTTTTGATGACTGTGGTCATGATGTTTCTCCCCTGCGGTGCGCAGTCCCGGACCCGATCCGGGACCTCAGCGAAACGAGGCCTCCATCACCAGGTCGGACCAATTCGGATTGTACTCGCCGATCAGCGCGTCTTTCCAGGCGCGTCGCCAGCGTTTGAGTTTGCGTTCCCGGGCGATCGCCGCGGGCAACGTCTTGTGCGTTTCGAAATACACCAGCTTGCGAATGCGATATGTCGCGGTGTGACTGGGCCCGCGGCCGGAACGATGCTCGGCCATGCATTTTTGCAAATCCCCGGTCACACCGATGTAGATCGCGGTGTTGGAATTGCAGGCCGCAATGTAGGTATGAAATGCCATCCGGCAATTTTGCTGCCGCATGGTTAACAGAGGCATAACGCAGTCCCGGACCCGATCCGGGACCACGCATCCCACATGTGTTGAGGTCCCGGATCAGGTCCGGGACCACGACAGGGGCAACCACGGGGCCAAGCACGGGGAGGGCAACCACGGGGGCAATCACAGGAGACGCCACTGGCCTCACCCCTCGATCCCCGCCGTTTCCACCACCGCATGCAGCAGAACATCCGCCCCGGCCTTGGCCCAATCCTTGGTGATCTCTTCGGCCTCGTTATGCGACAGCCCGTCAACGCAGGGGCACATCACCATCGCGGTTGGCGCCACCTGATTGATCCAACAGGCATCATGCCCGGCGCCGGAAATAATGTCGCGATGGGAATATCCCAGCCGCTCCGCCGCATTGCGCACCGCGCTGACACAGCCCGCATCAAAGGTCACCGGATCGAAATGCCCGACCGGTTCGATTTGCAACTCCAGCCCAAGATCCGCCGCGATCTTGGCCGCTTCGGCTTCGTAAGCCGCGCGCATCGCGGTCAGCTTGCCCAGATCCGGCGAGCGGAAATCGACGGTAAACACGACCTTGCCGGGGATCACGTTGCGCGAATTGGGAAAGACATCGCATTGTCCAACCGCGCCAACCGCGTCCGGTTGATGGGCCATGGCAATCTGATGTGCCGCTTCGGTCATCCGCGCCATGCCCAGCCCGGCATTGACCCGCATACTCATCGGTGTCGACCCGGTGTGCGCATCCTTGCCCGTCACCGTGCACTCCAGCCACCACAGCCCCTGACCGTGGGTCACAACCCCGATGTCGCGGCCCTCGGCCTCAAGGATCGGGCCCTGTTCGATATGCAATTCGAAAAACGCATGCATCTTGCGCGCGCCGACCTCTTCCTCGCCTTTCCAGCCGATCCGGGCCAGTTCATCGCCAAAGGATTTGCCCTCGGCATCGGTCCGGGCATAGGCCCAATCCTGCGTATGAATGCCCGCAAACACGCCAGAGGCCAGCATCGCCGGGGCAAATCGCGTGCCTTCCTCGTTGGTCCAGTTGGTGACCACAATCGGGTGCCGGGTCTTGATGTCCATATCGTTCAGCGTGCGCAGGATTTCCACCCCGCCGAGCACGCCCAGCACCCCATCATATTTCCCGCCGGTGGGCTGGGTATCAAGGTGCGAGCCGACGTAGACCGGCAGCGCATCGGGATCGGTGCCTTCGCGTCGGGCAAACATATTGCCCATCTGGTCCAGCCCCATGGAACAGCCCGCAGCCTCGCACCATGCCTGAAACAGGGCGCGGCCCGCGCCATCCTCATCCGTTAGGGTCTGACGATTGTTGCCCCCCGCCACACCCGGCCCGATCTTGGCCATCTCCATCAAACTGTCCCAAAGACGATCAGCATTGATGGTCATGTTGGCGGCTGGTGCAGTCATGTCATCCCCCTCGGTGTGGTGGCCCTTTGGGCGCTTTGGTCGGTGTTTATGGTATTTGACCAATCGGTCAAAAGAAGGCTACCACGGGAAGCAAGTCAGTCAAGGCATTCGCTGTCCGGGCAGGCAATTGATGAAAATTTGGGCAAGGTGCTGGCAAAATGGCAGGAAGAGCCGCAAAATCGCAAACGAGCGGCACAGGCAAGCCACGTACGCGCATCCAGAAACGCAACCGTGAGATGATTTTGCGCGCCGCGTTGCAGGTGTTTTCGCAACATGGATTTCGCGGCGCGACTCTGGATCAGATCGCAAACGAGGCCGGGTTGTCCAAGCCCAATCTGCTGTATTATTTCCCGTCCAAGGATGCGATTCACCATGAATTGCTTCAAGGGCTTCTGGACACCTGGCTCGACCCATTGCGGGCGATGAACCCCGACGGGGAACCGCTGGACGAGATCCTGGCATATGTGCGCCGCAAGCTTGAACTTGCCCGCGATTTTCCGCGTGAAAGCAGGCTGTTCGCCAATGAGATCGTCCAAGGCGCGCCACGCATCCTGCCCTATCTGGAAACCGATCTGCGCACATTGGTCGCGGATACCTCTGGCCATATTGCACGTTGGATCGACGAAGGCCGCATTGCCCAGGTTGACCCGACACATCTGATTTTTTCGATCTGGGCGCTGACACAGCATTATGCCGATTTCGAGGTTCAGGTGACGGCGGTTCTGGGCAAAGGCGACCCATATGAAACCGCGGCCATACATCTAGAGACCCTGTTCCGGCGAATGCTGGCGGTATAGCGCGGTTTTCAAACAATTTTGTCACCCTGCCCCGCTGAGCTTTGTTTTACTGATGCGCCTGATCCGTCGTTCGAAAGACGCCCTTCGAACAGGGGTTAACGCGCCGCGCCCCGACCAGATTGGCCGACCTGATCCGACCGCCCTGCCCTGATCGCCCTGCACAAGCCGGTCTTCACTGGCCGACCCGCAAATGAAACTCTTTGACGAAATCAGGACCGGTCCGGGGACCGGCCCTGACCGTGCCGTTATTCAGCGGCCTGAGACATCGGATTATTGGGGTGCTTGGTCCAATTACCAGGTTCGCCGGGCACTTCGCGGCCGGTGCGTGGATCGACCACTCCGGGGGCCAGTTGCTCCATGGTGATACAATCCTCGATCGGGCAAACATCAACACAGAGGTTGCAAGCGACGCATTCGCTGTCATCCACATCGAACACCCGGTCGTCGGACATTGTAATCGCCTGGTGCGAGGTATCTTCGCAGGCGGCGTAGCAGCGCCCGCATTTGATACAAACGTCCTGATCAATCCGCGCCTTGGTGATGTAGTTGAGGTTCAGATACTGCCAATCCGTGACATTGGGCACGGCCATGCCGACGAAATCCTCGACCCGGGCGAACCCCTTTTCATCCATCCATTCCGAAAGCCCGCGCTTCATCTCTTCGACGATCTTGAACCCATAGGTCATCGCGGCGGTGCAGACCTGCACATTGCCGGCCCCCAATGCGATGAATTCCGCCGCATCGCGCCAGGTGGTGACGCCGCCAATGGCGCTGATCGGCAGACCGCGGGTCTCGGGATCGCGGGCGATTTCGGCCACCATGTTCATCGCAATCGGTTTCACCGCCGGGCCGCAATAGCCGCCATGGGTGCCCTTGCCGTCGATGGTCGGTTCCGGCGCAAAACTGTCGAGATTGACCCCGGTGATCGAGTTGATTGTGTTGATCAGACTGACCGCATCGGCCCCACCCGCATTGGCGGCGCGCGCCGGTTTGCGAATGTCGGTGATGTTTGGCGTCAACTTCACGATCACCGGTTTGTCATAGTACTTTTTGCACCATTCGGTGACCATCTGGATGTATTCCGGCACCTGGCCCACGGCGGCGCCCATGCCCCGTTCGCTCATCCCGTGCGGGCAGCCGAAATTCAGCTCGATCCCGTCACAACCGGTCGCCGCCACACGGGGCAGAATGCGTTTCCAGCTTTCCTCATCACAGGGCACCATGATCGACGCAATCAGCGCGTGATCGGGATAGTCGCGTTTGACGCGGGTCATTTCCTCTAGATTGACCTCAAGCGGGCGGTCGGTGATCAATTCGATATTGTTCAACCCCAACAGCCGCCGATCCGCGCCATAGATTGCGCCGTACCGCGGGCCATTGACGTTGACGACGGGCGGGCCCTCTTCGCCCAGGGTTTTCCACACCACGCCGCCCCAACCGGCATCAAAGGCGCGGCGGACATTGTATTCCTTGTCCGTCGGTGGCGCCGAGGCCAGCCAGAATGGATTGGGGGAGGTGATGCCGAGAAAGGTGGTTGTCAGATCTGCCATGGGTCAGCCTTCCGGTACTTCTTGAATAAGTTGTTGAACATCGGCTTGGGCGTTTTCAAGTCTCGTCCTTGCAGCAGCCTGTATCGTTCCGTCGAAAGTCTTGGGGTGGCGAAGCACAACAGCTTCGAAAGTCAGTGCCGGATGGCCCCGTTCAATGAGATTCGTAAAGCCAGTGGAGACTTCCGGCTTCAGAGTGAGGTCTGAAACGGTCTTGGCTTCCCCATCACGAGCGATTTTTTGACGCGTTCGATTTAGACGCACTGTCTTTCCACGGTCGTCCTTCAGCATTTCTTCCAATGCATGAATCGTCTGCCACACATCATGTTCCACCGTTCCAGGTGTCGCTTCAGGTTGTACGAGGCACAAACGCTGAAATGCTGCCCGTTCAATTGCAACCGAACCTACACGACGCGCGTTGGCTATCAAGTTCCTAAGTTTCTCAGGGTCTTCCAGCCTTTCAATTTGATTGAGCGCTGTTCGTTCAGCGGGACTCAGCGATTTCATGTTGCTTCACCGGCCATCAGCGCACTGTGTATATCCTCGGCAGCGTCGCGGCCCTCGGCCACGGCCACCACCGTCAAATCTTCGCCCGCGGTGCAATCGCCGCCGGCCCAGACACCATCTATGCTGGTGCGGCCCGCTTCGGTCACTGCGATCTTGCCGCGCTCCACCGCCAGACCATCAACCGGCACCAGCGTTTGGCCAATCGCGCGCAGCACCTGATCGGCGGGCAACGTCACCTGCTCGCCCGTGCCCTGCAACCGGCCATCCACATCCGCCGTATATTCCAGCGTCAATGTCCCATCTGCATAGCCGACCGGCATCACATTGGTCAGGATTTGCACACCCTTGGTCGCCGCCAGATCCTGTTCGAACTGCGACGCGCCCATGCGGTCACGACCCCGACGATAGGCCAGCGTGACACTCTGAGCGCCCAGCAATTTCGACTGCACCGCCGCATCGACCGCCGTCATGCCACCGCCAATCACCACCACATTGCGCCCAACCGGCAGATCCGCCAGATCGGCGCTTTGGCGCAGATCGGCAATGAAATCGACCGCATCCGTGGCGGCGTCATCGCCGTCGATCCCCAGCACATTCACAGCGCCCAGACCAACACCAAGGAACACCGCATCATGACCGTCGGACAGCCCCGCGAGGGTCAGATCAGACCCAAGCGCACGGCCATATTCAATCGAAATCCCGCCAATCTGCAAAAGCCAATCGACCTCGCGCGCCGCGAAATCATCGGTGGTCTTATAGGCGGCCAGACCAAATTCATTCAGCCCACCGGGCTTGGCCTGCGCTTCAAAAATCGTGACCTGATGCCCCTTCATCGCCAAACGATGCGCACAGGCAAGACCGGCCGGCCCCGCGCCCACAACCGCGACATGTTTGCCGGTGTCGGCTGCGCGCGAAAACGGATGGCCCTGACGCGCCATCAGCGCATCGGTGGCATGGCGTTGCAAACGGCCAATATCCACCGGTTTGCCTTCGGCGGTTTCGCGGACACAGGATTGTTCACAGAGCGTTTCGGTCGGACAGACCCGCGCGCACATGCCGCCAAGGATATTCTGCTCCAGAATGGTTTTGGCGGCGGCCTCGGGCATGCCGGTTGCGATCTGGCGAATGAACAACGGAATGTCGATATCCGTCGGACAGGCGGTCACGCAAGGCGCATCATGGCAAAAATAACAACGATCCGCCGCGACCAGCGCCTCATGCGGATCATACGCCGGATGCAGGTCCGAAAAATTGGCCTCGATCTCCTGGGGGGTCAATCGCGCTGCGACGACACCTGGGGTCAATGGGGTGTTCATACCGTCTCCCTGTTCTTTTGGGAAATGGTGCCACAGGTTGAAATTTTATCAAACGGTAAAAAATAGACAAAATGAAAAGTGTTTCAACTCAGGTAGTTACGGCAACTTCCCCATTCGACGCGCCCAAAACAGCCCGATCTGACGCCCTGAGGAACCTGTGAAACAGGTTGCCAGATTGCGCCAAATCGGGTGATTCGAAATCCGGCAACCCGGTTTACAGCCGCGCGCCGGTGCTGCTGTCAAACAGATGCGCCTGGCTTGCGTCATACCCCAGCCAGACATGATCCTGACCTTCCACAAGGTCACGGCGGGGGGTGGTGACCACCAGCCGGCCCGCAACGGTATCGCAGTGCAGGGTCAGATCCGATCCGGTCATTTCCGACAAAACGATCCGTGCCTCCAGCGCGCTGCCCGCCGCGTGATCCGGTTGCAGGCGCAGCGCCTCGGGGCGCAATCCAACGTGAAGCCCGTTGGTGTCCGCCCAATCCGGCAATGCGGCGGCGTCGACAAAATTCATCGGCGGTTGCCCCATGAACCCGGCAACAAACTGATTGGCGGGCCGGTCATAGATCGCCGCCGGTGTATCGAACTGCTGTAGATGCCCGTCTTTCATCACCGCCACCCGGTCGGCCAGCGACAGCGCCTCGGTCTGGTCATGGGTGACATAGACGATGGTGGCGCCCAGTTGATTGTGCAACGCCTTGATTTCCGTACGCATTTCGACGCGCAGCGAATTGTCGAGGTTCGACAGGGGTTCATCCATCAGGAACACCCCGGCGCTGCGGGCCATGGCGCGCCCCATTGCCACCCGCTGGCGCTGGCCGCCGGACAGGGCACCGGGTTTGCGGTTCAGATAGGGGTCAAGCCGCAGGGTTTTCGCCACCTCTTGCGCCCGTGCCACCCGCTCGGCACGTTTCATGCCGCGCAGCTCCAGCCCGAAGGCGATATTGTCCTGCACCGACATATGCGGATAGAGCGCATAGTTCTGAAAGATCATGGCAATGTCGCGATCCTGCGGCGCGACATCGTTGACGCGTTTGCCACCAATTTCGATATCGCCATCTTCGCAACGTTCCAGCCCGGCAATCAGCCGCAAAAGCGTGGATTTGCCACAGCCGGACGGGCCGACAATCACCACGAATTCACCGGGCTGAATGTCCAGCGATACGCCGTGCAGGACCTGCGGCCCATTGGCATAGGATTTACGAATATCCTTGAGGGAAATGCCGCTCATGCTGCGCCCCCCTGCTCAAACTTATGCCGGACCGCAATGGCCAGACTGGGGCGGTCGGTGGTGAACACCTTGATCCCCATGCGCAATGCCTTTTCGATCTGCGGCACTGTGTGGGCGGCAAAACAGCCGAAATCCAGACCCGCATCGCGCGCCCGCGCCTGTAGCGCATCATCGGCGGTGTCGATCATCACGCTGATTTCCGGGATACCATGCGCCAGCGCCATTTCCACAACGCCCGCATCACCCAATTGCCGCAGCACCGGCGGGCTGACCAGCCAGAGCCGGGGCCGGTCGCTCAGCCGGGCCAATTCATCCTGGGTTTCGATCAAAAAAGAGGAAAATGTCGTGCGTTCCAACATGCCTTCGGCCCGCAGCTTATCCAGCACCGGCGCAATGAAATCGCGATAGGGGCGGCCATTTTGATCCGGCTTGAACTCGCAGCGAAAATTGACATGGCTGTCGCGATAAATGGCGCATAACTCGGCCAGGGTCAGCGGATGACCGCCCGCACCATAGTCGATCACCGCGGCGCGCACGGTGGCGGCCTCTAGATCGGCAATCGCGCCGCATGTGTCGGTCGTGCGGTCCAACGTGGCATCATGATGCACAATGATCGCGCCATCGGATGTGGGATGCAGATCAAATTCGACCTCTTCCACCGCCAGCGCCGCCGTGGCGCGAAACCCCTGTGGGGTGCTGTCGCCAAATTCCAGCGTGCCGCCGCGATGTGATGCAATACGTGTCATGTGATGTTCCGTCATTTCACGGCCCCCATGGTGATGCCGCGCACCAGATGGCGCTCGACGAGAAAGAATCCAAACAGGATGGGAAGGATGGTGATGGTGGATGCCGCCATGACAAGGGGCCAGTTGATGACATCCTCGCCGGGGTTTTCCTTGTAAAGCCGGGCCAAACCGATTTGCAGAGTATACAGATCCTGATCGCTGATCGCGACCAAGGGCCAGATGTAATTGTTCCACTCAGAGATAAAGATATAGAGCCCCATGGACAGGATCGCGGGCCGGGCAATCGGCACGATCACCCGCCACAGCACCTGATACGGGCGGGCCCCGTCCATATAGGCGGCCTCGTCCAGCGCACGCGGAATGCCGCGAATGTATTGCCGCAGGAAAAACGCCGCAAAGCCATTGGAAATCGCCGGCAGGATCAATCCGGCATAGGTGTCCAGCAACCCGACCTTGGCCAATGTCAGATAATTGGGGATCAGCGTGATATGGCTGGGGATCATCAGCGTCGCCACGACAGCGGCAAACAGGAAATCCCCGCCCGGAAAGGTAAACCGCGCAAAGGCAAAGGCCGCCATGGTCGCCATCGCCAACCCGCCCAGGGTCACGACCCCGGACACCAGAATGCTGTTCCACAGATAGCGGACAAAATCATACTGGCCAAAGGCCTCGGCATAATTTTCCAGGGTGAAATGCGCGCCACCGGAATAATAGGCATCCACCGTCTGAAACGAGATCCAGATAGTATACAGCACCGGTGACAGGAATATCAGCCCGGCAACCAACGCGGCCCAGGCCCAAAGTGTCTCAGGCTTCATAATGCACCTTTCGTCCCAGCACGCGGGATTTGAAAATGGCCAATCCGATCAGCAGGATGAACAACATGACCGCCAGCGCCGACCCCATGCCGATGTCAAACAGGGTAAAGCCGACCCGATAGAGCATGTTGACCAGCATATCGGTCGCGCCCGCCGGGCCGCCCTTGGTCATCACATCGACGACGGTGAAAACCTGAAAGGCCTCGATCACCGAAATCACCAAAAGGAAATAGGTCGTCGGCATCACCAGCGGAAATGTCACCCGGCGAAACACATGCCGCTTGCGCCCGCCATCGACGGCGGCGGCGTCATAGAGTTCCTGCGGGATCGCCTGAAGCCCGGCGATATAGATCACGATGTCATAACCCAGTTGTTTCCAGGTGTTGACGATGATGATCACCCAAAGCGCCAATTGCGGGTTTTGCAGCCAATAGACCTTGGGGATGCCGAACATCGCAAGAAAGGCATTGATGATGCCGTAATCGGTGGCGAACAGCCAGGAAAACACCACCGCAATCGCCACGGTCGAGGTCACAGACGGCAGGAACAGCGCCCCGCGCAACAGGCGCTGCGGCAAAGCCTCACGCACCAGATAGCTGGCGATCGCCATCGCAAGACAAAGCCGCAATGGCACCGAAATCAGCGCGAAAATCGCCGTCACCCGCAACGAATTCCAGAACTCGTTCGACGACATGATCAGCCGGTAATTGTCCAGCCCGACCCAGGGTTTGTTATCGCTGAGGAAATCCCATTCGCGAAACGACAGATTCACGCTGGTCACGATCGGAATATAAGTAAAGACCGCGATGAACGCGATCAGCGGCAGAACGAAAAGATAGGGCGTAAATCTGGAATGCATGGCAATCCCCATGGGAAACGCCGGGCCAGTTTTGGCGGCCCGGCGTTGTCAGGTTGTGCAGATTTAGTTGGTCCGGGCTTCTTCGCCGCGGGTCCGCTCTGCGAAATCGTTCAGGGTCTCACGCACATCGGCCTGACCCAGGGCCATCGCCTGCCATTGGTCATATTCGCTGGCGCGCATCCATGTCACAACCGGCGGGCGCGGACGGCCACGGGCCACATCCAATTGGTTGATCGCAACGGTGATCCCCGGCTCGCCCTCAAGCGCGGCGGCGGCAACCGGTTGATCCTTGGTCTTTTTGTTGATCGGCATATAGCCGGTGCCCGCAAACCATTTGGCGTTGGATTCGGCGCCGGCCGCATAGCTGATGAACTTGTAAGCGACCTCTTTCACGTCATCGTCAGAGGTCGACAGGATACCAATCCCGGCACCACCAATCGGCGCGGCGCAGGTTTTGTTGCAGGGCATCGGCAGCACCAACAAATCATCGCCAAGCGCGGTTTTCGAACGGCGATAGTTGCCGGTCGAATTCATCATCATGCCGACCTTGCCCGCAAGAAACGCGTCACGGCCATTGTTTTCCTTGGTTACACCATCCACCGAGGCAACGCCGTGTTCATGCACCAGCGACGCCATCCATTCATAGGCTTCAACGGTGTTGTCGGCATCAATCAGGATCTCGCCCGAAACGCTGTCGATCAGGTCGCTGTCATTGGCCATGATCAGACCCCAACGCGCGAACTGGCCCGGTGCGGCGATGCCCGAAATACCCTGATCGCCCAGATTTTCCTGTACCGCTTTCGCGGCTTCCAGGATCTCGTCAAAGTTGGTCAATGGCGGAATGTCGGACATGCCCGCATCGGCAAAGATCGCGGTGTTGACATACATCACCGGCGTCGAAGAGTTGAAGGGCACGATATAGTTCTTGCCTTCGAACACACCCACTTCGCGGGCGAAATCGAACAGGTCGTCTTTCAGCGGATCTGCTTCAAGATACCCGGTCAGATCGGTCAGAACACCCCGGTCCGCAAACAGACCATAGCGGGTCACTTCCATGATCACCGCATCCGGCGCGCGACGCGCGGGAATGGCGGCCTGAAGCTTGGTCACGATGTCATTGTAGTTGCCGATATGTTGCGCGTCGATTTCGATACCGGGGTTTTCCGCTTCGAAATCCGCAATGATGCCATCCAGAACTTCGCCGCTGGCGTTGTTGAAGCTGTGCCAGAATTCAACGGTCGTGTCCGCCATGGCGCCAGTGGCGACAAGGCCCATCAGCCCGGTCAGGGCGGTCGTTTTCAGAGTGATCGACATGAGTATATCCTCAGAAGATTTACGATTGAAAGTGAGTGACTTTTTTTGTTGTTATCGGTGGGTTGCGGGGCGGGTCATTGCCAGGGATCCGGCAAAGTGCCGCGAAATTTTCGGTAATTTTCCAACGCGCGCAGCGACCGGCCTTCGTCGATGCCAGCCAGATCAAGGATGATGGCGTTGGCGATGCTCATCGGCACCACAAGTGACTGGCTTTCGCCGGGGCGGCCGCGTGTGGCCTGGATCAGGTGATCGGGGGCCGGGGTGATCGGTTTGCTTAAAACGTCGGTCAGCGCGAGGAAGGTTGCCCCCTGCGCGGCCGCCACATCGCGCAATATGCGCACGGCGGGTTTCGGGCCGCGAAACGACAGTGCCCAGATCACGTCCTGCGCGTTCAAATCGGTCAGGGCCGTGCTCATCCGATTGGCATGTTCGCCAAGGTCGGTGGCATTGTATCCCGACCGGCCCAGCCGCAGCGCAATCAGCGACGCCAAACTGGCGGCATGGCCCTGGCCAAAGACAAAGATCCGTCGGGCCCCGCGCAAGGCGGTGGAAAATGTTCGGATATGCGGATCGGACAGCGTATCGCGCAGCTGTTCCAGCGCGGCAATTTCACCGGCGATCACCGAAGAGAGCACCCCGCCCTCCTCTGCCTCCACCAGACGTGCCGCCATCCGGGCCGAGGCGCTGGTGAAATCGCCGTCCCCTTCGACCAGATTGTTTTGCAGGAAACTGCGGAACGCCGGATAGCCGTCAAACCCCAACCGACGCGCAAGCCGGATCGCCGAGGCCGGGTGAACCCCGGCGCGGTTCGACACCTCTTTGCCGTTTTCCATCGCCGCGCGCACCGGGTCGCGCATCAACACGTCCAGCAAACGGCTGTCCGCCCCGGTCAATCTGTCCGAGTTGCGGGATACCAGGTCATGAAGACCGGCGATTCTGCGGGGTTGCTGTGTCATCGCAATCGAAATTGCACCTGCAATATGAATTGCAGGCGTCAGTTTTTTGAAGGTTTGACGAAACCCAAACGGGCCGGCATCCCGGCTTGCCATTGCCGAACGCGCGCCACAGACCTAGTCTGAACACATCCCGACAGACCGGAGCCGCCGCCGTGATCCTGCCATGACCCCACCGCCGCCAGAGGTGCAAGCCCTGTTTGATCAAATGCCCACCCCGGCATGCAACAGGCTGATGCAATTGAGAAAACTGATCATCAATGCGGCCGAGGCCAGCGCCGCCGCGCCGCTTGAGGAATGCCTGAAATGGGGTCAGCCCGCCTATCTGCCGCGCCGCAAACGGCTGGGCACAACCATTCGGCTGGGCTGGTCAGCAAAACGCCCGGACCTGTGTTCGGTCTATGTGCCGTGCAGCACCAATCTGCTGGATCAATACCGCGACCGGTTTCCCGGGCTCTTTGACTATCATGGTGCGCGCGAGGTCACCCTGCCGCTGGAAGGGCCAATTGACACCGCAGCATTGCAGCAGATGGCCGCAATGGCGCTGACCTATCACCGCATGAAAAACAGTTGCTAGTCTTTAGCGATCACCACCTCGGTGTTCCACGCAACGCAGGCCGCTGCCAGATCATCGGGCAAGGGCACATCGGTGACAAATACATCGACCTCGGATAACGACCCGATGCGCGCCGGGGCGCTGCGCGAAAACTTGGAATGATCCGCCACCAGAATTACCTTGCGCGACTGGCGCAGAATGGCCTGGCTGACGTTGACCTCTTGAATATCGAAATCCAGCAGGTCACCGTCACGGTCCAGCGCCGAACAGCCGATCACCGCGAGATCGAATTTGAAGCTGCGAATAGTGTCAGCCGCCAGATTGCCGACCAACCCACCATCTGCCCGGCGCAAATGGCCGCCGGTGACGATGATTTCGCATTCCGGGTTATCCACCAGAATCGACGCGACATTCACGTTGTTGGTGACCACCATCATTGTCTTGTGATGGCGCAGCTCCTGGGCCACGGCCTCGGTCGAGGTGCCAATGTTCAGAAACAGCGAAATATCATCCGGCACCAACGCCGCACAGGCCCGCGCAATGGCGGATTTCGCGGCGGGGTTCAGGGACCGGCGTTCCTCATATCCGATATTGGTTGTGCCCGACGGCAACACCGCACCGCCATGCACCCGTTCCAGCCGACCAGAATTCGCCAGATCGGTCAGGTCGCGGCGGATGGTTTGCAGCGTGACCCCAAAATGATCCGCCAGCCCCTCGACCGTCACCTTGCCATCACGGCGGGCAATTTCGACAATCTCGGGGTGGCGAAAGGTCTGGGACACGGGCGGGCTGCTTTCTGAGTGATATGTCCTGCATCATGGCAGAACATATCGGCAAAAAGCAACCAAACGCGCGCAACCGAACATTTTACGGCGTGAATGTTACAACACCCGATCCAGCAGGGCCGCGGTAGTGTCGCGGGTCATTTCAATCGGATTGCCGCCACAGCTCGGGTCTTTCAGCGCGCCTTCCAGAATTGCGGCCCGGTCGGGATTGGTGACCCCCATAGCGGCAAGATTGGCAGGAATGCCCAAGGTGGCATTGATCTCGCCGACAAAGGCGTGGAAGCCATCAAAGCCACCATCAATCCCCAGATAGGCCGCCGCCAACGCCAGCCGGTCGGCAATGGCGGGGCGGTTGAAGTCCAGCACCGCCTGCATCACCACCGCATTCGTGGTGCCGTGATGGGTGTGATACAGCGCGCCAATGGGATGCGAAATCGCATGGATCGCGCCCAACCCTTTTTGGAACGCGGTTGCGCCCATCATCGCCGCCGACATCATATGCGCCCGCGCCTCGATATCATCGGGGGTGGCAAAAGCCCGTGGCAGGTTGTCCTTGACCAGCCGCATCCCTTCCAGCGCGATGCCCTGGCTCATCGGGTGATAATGCGGCGAACAATACGCCTCAAGACAATGGGCGAATGCATCCATGCCGGTCCCGGCGGTGATCATCGCGGGCATGCCAACCGTCAGTTCAGGATCGGCAATCACGATCTGCGGCAACACCTTGGGGTGAAAGATGATTTTCTTCTCATGGGTCACTTCATTGGTCAGAACGCTGGCGCGGCCAACCTCGGACCCGGTGCCGGCGGTGGTCGGCACGGCAATGATCGGGGCAATCACATCGGCATCGGCGCGGGTCCACCAATCGCCAATATCCTCGAAATCCCAGACCGGGCGGGTTTGACCGGCCATAAAGGCCACCATCTTGGCCAGATCAAGGCCGGAACCGCCGCCAAAGGCGATCACCCCATCGTGGCCGCCGGATTTATAGACAGCGACACCCGCCATCAGGTTCGCCTCATTCGGGTTGGGATCTACCTCGGCAAAAATCGCCCGGCCAAGGCCGGCCGCCTCTAGCAGATCCAGCGTTTTCAGGGTGATCGGCAGGTTGGCCAACCCGCGATCCGTGACCAAAAGCGGCTTTGTGATCCCGGCCGTGGCACAGGCATCGGCGATCTCGGTAATCCGCCCCGCCCCGAAACGAATGGCGGTGGGGTATGACCAATTTGCAGTCAGGGACATGGTTCAGGCTTTCTTCAGATGATAGGATTTGGGCCGGGTCAACGATTGATAGCCCAGCGACGACAGCGCCGCACCACGCCCGGTGTCCTTGCACCCGGTCCAGCACAGCGCCGGATCAAGATAATCACAGCGGTTCATGAAAATGGTGCCAGTCTCAACCCGCGCGCCAATTGCTGCTGCGCGATCGGCATCCGCCGTCCAAAGCGATGCGGTCAGGCCGAAATCGCTGTCGTTCATCAGCGCCACCGCTTCGTCATCCGACGACACCGGCATGATGCCGAGCACCGGGCCAAAGCTTTCTTCGCGCATCACCGACATGTCGTGGTTGACGTTGATCAGGATCTGCGGCGCAAGGTATGCGCCACCGTCATCGGCAAACTTGCTGTCATCAATCACCCGCGTCGCGCCCTTGGCCAGCGCATCGGCAATCTGGTCGCGCACGGTACGGGCGAAGCGCACATTGGCCATCGGTCCCATCGTTGTGTCCGGGTCCAGCGGATTGCCAAGGACATACCCGTCGACGACTGCTTTGGCCTTTTCCACGAAATCCTCAAACAGGCTGTCATGCACATAGACGCGCTCAATACCGCAACAACACTGGCCGGAATTGAACATCGCCCCGTCGATCAGCGTATCGACAGCAGCGTCAAGGTTGGCATCCGCCATGACGTAGCCGGGATCTTTGCCGCCCAGCTCTGTGCCGACGCCGGTAAAGGTGCCCGCCGCCGCGCGTTCAATCGCCCGGCCGCCGCCGACCGAACCGGTGAAATTCACAAAGCCGAAGTTGCGCGCGGAAATCAGCGCCGATGTGGTGTCATGATCCAGAAACAGGTTCTGGAACACATCCTCGGGCACGCCCGCCGCATGAAACGCCGCCGCGAGCCGTTCGCCGGCCAAAAGCGTCTGGGTCGCCCCTTTGAGCACCACGGCATTGCCGGCAATCAGCGCCGGGGCAACCGTGTTGATCGCGGTCATATATGGATAGTTCCACGGCGACACGACCAGCACCACCCCCGCAGGTTCACGCAGAATGCGGCGCTCGAAATTGGGGCTGTCCTCGATCACCAATGGGGCCAATGCGCCCTCGGCAATGTCGGCCATATAGCTGGCGCGTTCGTTCACGCCGCCGAATTCGCCGCCATAGCGCACCGGGCGGCCCATCATATGTGCCAGTTCGACCGTCACCGCGTCGCCCATCGCGCCCAGCTTCGCCACGCCAGCCCGCACCAGGGCGATACGGTCGGCCAATGGCCGCGCGGCCCATGATTTTTGCGCGATCCGCGCCCTGGCACAGGCGGCTTCGGCCAAATCCAGCGCCATCGCGGGGCGTTCGGCAAACACCGATCCATCAATGGGTGAGATACATTGCAACATGGTCATGCCCTTTCAAACCCGCGTGCGATTTCCCAGTCGGTCACAGCGCGGTCAAATTCTTCCAGTTCCCACTCGGCGGCGCGCGCATAGTGATCAATCACCGCATCACCAAAGGCCGCGCGCAACATCTCTGATCCCGTCATCGCCGCCCGCGCATCGCGCAGGTTTCGCGGAATGTGGTCAGCGCTCTGTTTGGCATAGGCATCGCCGGTAAAGGCCGCACCCAGCGGCAATTCATCTTCGATGCCTTTCAGCCCCGCCGCCAGCATCGCGGCCTGCGCCAGATAGGGGTTCATATCCGCCCCCGGCGTGCGGCATTCCACCCGCACCCCGCGCGTATCCGCCCCCACCAGACGATAGGCGGCGGTGCGGTTATCGACCGACCAGACCACCTGGGTCGGGGCAAAGGTGCCCTTGGCAAAGCGTTTGTAACTGTTGACATAGGGCGCCAGCATACAGGTGTAGTCGGCGGCATATTTGATCAGCCCGGCCATGTAATGATCCATCAGCGCGGATTTGGCCAAGGGGCGGTCGGGGTCGTAAAACGCATTTGCGCCGTCCCGCCAAAGCGATTGATGCACATGCGCGGCGCTGCCGACGCGATCACGATGCCATTTCGGCAAAAAGGTCGCGGCATAGCCCTGTTGATGGGCGATTTCCTTGACCGCGTGCTTGGCAATCGTGTGGTGATCGGCGGTGGCCAGCGCATCGGCGTATTTGATGTTCAGCTCTTCTTGCCCCGCCTCGGCCTCGCCCTTGGACCCCTCTACCGGCACGCCCATTGCGCGCAAATGGTTGCGGATCGGGCGCATGACCGGCTCTTCCTTGCTGGTCTGAAAGATATGGTAATCTTCGTTGTAGTTCGAAATCGGACGCAGCGTGCGGAAACCGCCATTGGCAATTTCATCATGGGTGCCGTGGAACAGGAAGAATTCCAACTCTGTCGCCGTCACCGGCGTCAGGCCCATCGCGGCGGCACGGGCCAGTTGGGTTTTCAACATTTCGCGCGGCGCATGGGCCACCGGCGCGTGATCGTGGTGATCCAACACGTCACACAGCACCATCGCCGTCCCGTCGAGCCAGGGCACCGGGCGCAGGGTGGCCAGATCGGGTTTCAGGATATAATCGCCATATCCAGTGTCCCAGCTGGTGGCGGCGAAACCTTCGGGTGTGGCCATTTCCAGATCAGTGGCCAGCAAATAGGTGCAACAATGGGTCTCGCCCTCGGCGATCTCAAGAAAGGCTTCGGCATGGAACCTCTTGCCCATCAACCGGCCCTGCATGTCGATGGTGCAGGTCAGCACTGTATCAATGTCGCCGCTGGCCACCTTTTGTGTCAGCGTCTCAAGCGTCAGGGTCGGGGCCATGCGCCACACCTCATTTCTTCACGGTCGCAGCCCCGGGCATGACCCGGGGCCTCATAATATTTGACGTGAGACCCCGGATCAGGTCCGGGGTCCGTCTGGATCAGCCGTAGCGATAGGGCCGACCAGCTTTCTGCATGTCGGCGTTGTACTTCTTGATGATCTCGACGACCTTGGCCTTTGTCGGGCTTTCGGCGGCGATTTCATCCCAGAACACGGTGGCGGCCTCTTCGACCTTGGCCCATTCGGCGTCGGGGATGGTGGTCAGCTCCATCTTGGGGCCATTGACCCGCAACGATGCTTCGCCACCCCAATACCACCACTGACGATAGTAATGCGACTGGTCACAGCAGACCCGGAACAGGGTTTGCAGATCTTCGGGCAGCTCGTTCCAACGGTCCATATTGGCAAAGAACGACCCGGCCCATGCGCCGGAAATGTTGTTGGTCAGGAAGTAGTTGGTCACATCCGCCCAGCCGACGGTGTAGTCTTCGGTGATGCCCGACCATGCGATGCCGTCCAGCTCGCCGGTTTGTACCGCGACCTCGATGTCCTCCCATGGCAGGGTGACGGGCACGACGCCGAATTGCGCGAGGAACCGACCGGCGGTGGGGAAGGTGAAGACCCGCTTGCCTTTCAGATCTTCCAGCGAACGGATCGGATCCTTGGTGGCGAAATGGCAGGGATCCCAGGCGCCGGCGCTGATGTGTTTCACACCAACGGCCGAATATTCCTCGTCCCAGATCTCGTTCAGACCATATTGGTTGAACAGCACCGGCACATCGAGGCTATAGCGCGAGGCAAAGGGGAAATAACCGCCAAAGACCGTGACATCGGTGGGCGAGGCCATGGAATCGTCATCCGATTGCACCGCATCAATCGTGCCGCGTTGCAGCGCCCGGAACAATTCGCCCGTGGGCACCAGCTGATCGGCATAAAACAGTTCGATCTGCATGCGATCGCCAGCGATCTTGTTGAACATTTCAATCGCCGGGTCGATCACATGCGCGGCCAGTGCCGGGCCGGCATAGGTCTGCATCCGCCATGTGATCTTGCCCTGGGCAATCGCGGGTGTGGCCAGCGGCGCGGCGGCGGCCCCGGCGGCGGCAGTGGTCAAAAACTTGCGTCTGGTGGTGGTCATGAGACTTCTCCTTGTTGCAAATGATTGGTTTCCTTGGCGAAACTCTTGGTTTTGTTATTTGTCATAGACATATTCCGGCAGCCAAAGCGCGATCTGCGGGAACAGCATGATCAGGCTCAGCGCCAGCACCATCACACCCACAAACGGAATGATGGAGATATAGATGTCGCGCAGGGTGATTTCCGGCGGCGCCATCGCCCGCATCAGGAACAGGTTATAGCCAAACGGCGGCGTCATATAGGCAATTTGCGTGGTGATCGTATAAAGCACCCCATACCAGATCAGATCAAATCCCAGCGCGCCGACCAATGGCACATACAGCGGCGCGACAATCACCAGCATCGCGGTGTCATCCAGAAAGGTGCCCATCAGGATGAAGCTCAGCTGCATCAGGATCAGGATGACCCAGGGGCTCAGCCCCAATTGTTCGGTAAAGAGGTCCTCGATCGCGCTGACCGCGCCCAGGCCATCGAACACCGCGCCAAAGCCGAGGGCCGCCAGAATGATCCACATGAACATGCAGGAAATGCCCAGCGTCTGGCGCACCGATGTTTCGAACACCTGCCAGGACATTCGCCGTTTTGCCACCGCCGCGAAAAACGCCGCCAGCGCGCCAATCGCCGAGCTTTCCACCAGCGAGGTCCAGCCGTTCACAAAGGGCACCATCATCACCGCAAAAATCATCAGCGGCAAAAGCCCCGCGCCCAACAGGCGGATTTTCTCGGCCCGGGGCACGTCACCCGCGTCGGGCAGCGCCGGGCCCAGCTCTGGTTGCAACCGACAGCGCAGCCAGATGTAGAACACAAACATCGCCGCCATCATCAGCCCCGGCAGCACGCCGGCCAGCCACAATTGGCCCACCGGTTGCCGCGCGATCATCGCATAAAGCACCAGCACGACCGAGGGCGGCACAAGAATGCCAAGGCTGGACCCGGCCTGAATGACCCCCGTCACCATGCGTTTGTCATAGTTCCGGCGCAGCAGTTCCGGCAGCGCAATCGTCGCGCCAATCGCCATCCCCGCCACCGACAGCCCGTTCATCGCGGAAATCAGCACCATCAGGCCAATGGTCCCCATCGCCAGCCCGCCATTCACATTGCCGAACCAGACGTGAAACATCTTGTACAGATCATCGGCCAGCTTGCTTTCGCTCAGCACGTAGCCCATGAAAATGAACATCGGCAGCGTCAGCAGCGGATACCATTTCATCAGCTTCATCGCGGCGGTGAACGGGATGTCATAGCCCCCCGTACCGCCCCAAAGCGCCAGCGCCGCAATCGCGGCAATCGCGCCGATGGCACCAAACACCCGCTGGCCGGTCAGCAGCATCAACATCATCGAGGCGAACATGAAGAGCGCGATATATTCCTGGCTCATATGCGGGCCTCCGGGATGTCATGGCCGTTCAGCCGGGCAATATCCTTGAACAATTCCGAAATCGCCTGCAACAGCATCAGGAAAAGCCCCAGAACCATGATCGCCTTGGCCGGCCAGATAAAGGGCCGCCATGCGGTGGACGACCGTTCCAGACGGCCAATTTCCTCGGACCCGGTCAGAAGTCCGGCGAAAAATCCAAGTGGGTCAAGCCCCCAGTAGCCCAGCGAATAGGCGGTCGAGCCAAGCCCGCCATAGAGCAGCACAGCCAGATAGAAGATCAAAAAGAAGACGGTCATACAGTCAATCGCCGCTTTGCGCCGCGTGCTCCAACCGCCGTAAAACAGATCCATGCGCACGTTCGATCCCATCTGGATCGCATAAGGCCCGCCAATCATGTAATAGGCGACCATGGCAAATTGCGCGACTTCCAACGTCCAGAGCGAGGGCAGGAAAAAGGTCTTGGAAATCGACGACCACAGCAGGATCGCCATCATCACAAACAACCCATACATGGCCAGCCGCCCGATGCGGCGGTTGATGGCATCCACCACGCGAACATAGCCCAGAAGCACAGCGATCATGCCGCCGCCCCACTTTGGTAACTGGTCAATGTCTGTCTGATCCAGGGCGCCAGAAGATCGGCCATCGCCGCCTGATCCGCAGCGGTGGTCAGCAAGTCATTGCGGATTTCCAGCATGACAGAGGGCAGGCCATTGACCGCCCCGTGCAGATCCAGCGTATGCGCCACACCGTCGGCGGCGCTGTAGGGGTCGTTCAATCGGGTCACATAGTCCAGCCCTTCTGGCGCATTGCGCAGCATCGCCTCGGCAAATTTGGCATCGCGGCCATGCAACAGGCCAATCTGGACGTCGCGCGGCACGCCGCGATAGCGCGGTGTAAAGGAATGCACCGTCACCAACAGCGCCAGCGCCCTGCGCCGTGCCGCGATTTCATCGGCAAGCCGCGCGCGAAACGGCAGATATACCGTATCAATCCGCGCCTGACGTTCCGCGCCGCTCATCATTGCGTTGCCGGGAATATCATACACCTCGCTGGCGGCGGGGATGGCATCCCGCGCCTCTGGCGGGCGGTTGCAATCATAAACCAGCCGCGACACGCAGCCATGCACCAGGGGCGCCGCCAGCTGTGCGGCCAGCCCCGTCGCCACACCCAGCGCACCGGGATCCCAGGCCACATGGGTGTCCAACACCGCCCGGTCCAACCCCAATCCGCCAAAACCGACCGGCATCGCGTTAGAGGCATGTTCACAGACCAAAAGAATATCTGCCGCCGCCGGGGCGTCCACGACCCGCACAACCGGGCCAAAATCTGTGCCAAAACTGGAATCGTTGCGTGCTGTACTCATATGTAAAATATTCTCCAGCCTATCGAAGACTGTCAAGATTGTTTCTGAAACGAATTGAAAAGTCCTGTCACGACCTGAAACTTCTGCTACCATTGCTGGAAAAATATGCGGAAGACCGATGTCGATTGCCGAAAAAATCCAAGGGAAGACCGGCGAAATGACCCGGTCAGAGCTTCAGCTGGCGGAAACCATTCTGAACGATTACCCGATCTCTGGTCTGGGCAGCATTACCGAAATCGCGGAAAAGGCCGGGGTGTCGACGCCGACGGTGTTGCGGATGGTGCGCAAGCTGGGGTTTGGCGGCTATACGGATTTTCAATCCTCGCTGCGCGCCGAGCTGGGCGAGGTGATTTCCAACCCGATTGCCAAACACACCGCCTGGAAATCCGATCTGCCGGACCAGCATATCATTTCGCGCTATTCGCGCGCGGCCTCGGACAACCATCGCGCCACGATGGAACATCTCGATCTGGCGCAATTCGATGCCCTGTGCCAGCTGATTGCCGACCGCGAGCGGCGGGTTTTCATTGCCGGTGGACGTATCACCGGGGCGCTGGCGCAATATATGTACCTGCATCTTCAGATGATCCGCCCCGATGTCCGCTTGTTGCCGGGCAATTCGGCCTGGGCGCATGACCTGCTCGATATTCGCACCGATGATCTGTTGATCGTGTTTGATGTGCGGCGCTATCAGAATGATTCCTTGCTGATGGCCCAGATGGCCGCAGACCGGGGTGCGGTGCTGGCCCTGTTTACCGATCAATGGCGGTCGCCGATCCATCGTCTGGCGCGGCTGACCTTTGGGGCGCGGATCGCGGTGCCCTCGGCCTGGGATTCCAATCTGGCGCTGATGCTGTTGGTTGAATGCACCATCGCGGCGGTTCAGGAAATGCTGTGGGACAGCGTCAAAGAGCGCACCGATGCGCTGGAAACCGCGTTTGATCAGACAAAGCTGTTTCGCAAATTCACCTGAGAGGCCGCTTTTCCGCCGCTTGATCCCGCCGGTCTCGCGCCAGCGCCAGCGCCCCGTCCAACGCCGTTCCGGCCAGTGGCACATGCCGATCACGCGCCTCCTGTGGCAGGAAAGCGGCGTAATGCGGCCCCAATCCGCCTCCCAGACAAAGGACATCACCACCCCCAAGCCCCAGCACTCTGAGCGCGCGGATCAGATGGTCAGCGCCGCGCTGCATCAACAGCCTGGCCACGGCATCGTCGGTGGCTTCTGCGGTCACAATGCCCATCGCATATCCGGCATACTCAGCGGGCCGCGCCCGGGTGGCAAAATCGACGATCCGGGCCGGATCATTGCCAAACTCGGCCAGGACCGTCCCGGTCAGGTCACTGCCCTCGGCCAAACCATCCACCACCAGCAGGGCATGTTCCAACAATGCCCGCCCCAGCCAGGCGCCAGAGCCCTGATCGCTGAGGTTCAACCCCCAGCCCCCGATCCGGCGAATGTCACCAGCGCGCCGCACCGCCAGCAAAGCCCCCGTGCCAATCGCCAGCAGCACACCGTCACGCGGGCCAAGCGCCCCGGCCAGTGAGGTCACGCAATCATCGCTGACAATCACGCCCTGCGGCGGCAGGGCAATTTGCAATGACAATGCGGTGGTGATTTCAGTGCCGGTCTCTGGCCCCAGCACCCCGGCCAAGCCGATATGGGCCACCGCGTCATGCAACACGGCTGGTGCCAACCCGGCATCTTTGATCGCGGCCATCACCGCCGCGGCGACATTGGCAATCGCCTGCGCCAGATCCGTGGTGGCATTGGCCGGTCCCGCCGCCCCCTGCCCGATCATGCGCCCCGACGGATCTGCGACGGCGGCCCGACAACCGGTGCCGCCACCATCCACACCAATCAGATATCTTGCATTGTTCTGGGTCATCCCAGTCTTCTAGACCAAGCCATGCGCCGCCAAAAGCCCAGGGATCTAGGCCAGATCGGCCATCAACACCGCCGCCCCGGTTGCAATCGACTGTTGCGCGGCCTGCCCCATGCGCACGGCCCAGGCCCCGTCGTTCAACGTCACCTCGGGGTCGGCGGTGCCCCGCACGACCTCCAGAAATCTTTGGTGTTGATAGAACGTCGATCCGTTGTGATCACCGGCCTCCAGCAATGCGGCCGGCACCGGGATGTCGCGATCCACCGGCCCTTTGGGATTGCGCGGGCTGATGATCAGACGCGGCACCGGCGCAGGCCCCAGATCCTCTGGCCAGAACCGCCCCGGCCCTGGCACCAGCGCCTCGATCTTGCCCGCCGGACCCACGGCCGAGACCTCCTCCTGATAGCGCGCGCCTTCGGCAAACATGCACAATTCCAGCATGGCCCGCGCGCCATTTTCAAAATCAACAATCACATACCCATGGTCGAGGATATCCGGCACCTCGCCGTCATAGCTTTCCCCAAGATGGTTCGCGGCCTGCCCGCCGGATGCCATCACCCGCAGCGGATCAGACCCAAGGATAAGCCGCATCAAATCAAAGAAGTGGCAACATTTTTCCACGAATGTGCCGCCGGAATTGCGGTTGAAGCGGTTCCAGTTGCCGACCTTTTCCAGAAACGGAAACCGGTGCTCGCGGATCGTCAGCATGCGCACTCCGCCGGTGGCCGCTTCGGCCGCCTCAAGCAGGGCAGTGATCGGCGGCATATACCGGTATTCCATCGCCACCCAGACCGGCGCGGCATAGCTGTCGCGAAACGCGGTCAATCGGGCGAAATCCGCCGGATCGGTAAACAGCGGCTTTTCCACCAGGATCGGCAGGGTGCGGCTGGCGGCGATCTCCTCCAACTGCGCCATATGGCAATGGTTGGGGCTGACGATCACCAGACACGCCAGATCCTCGATCGCCAAAAGGTCGGCGATGGATTCCACCAGCACCGCATCGGGGGCCAAAGCGGCGGCAGCCCGCGCCATGGCGGCATCCGGTTCAAAAATCGCCGCCACCTGGGCGCCATCCAACAATGCAATATTGCGCAGATGTTCCTGCCCCATCATGCCACAGCCGATGATACCGTATTTCACGATCTGCGCCATGCGCTGCTCCTTTTTCATTTTAGCCTCTGCACATAGATCGCCCGTGTCGGATCGAACCATGTGCGCGAAAATTCCACGGCTGCGGCGGGTTCGGCCCAGCTGAACCGTTCGATATAGCCCACCGTTGCGCCGGGGGGATGGGAAAACGCCGTCGGCGCCCATTCGGGCACCTGACCAATCGACACCCGGTCCTCGGCCCGGCGGATCCAGAACCCCAGCCGGGCCTTGTAGTAGCGATAGAGCGAGTCTGACAACAGCGCCGGGTCGATGATTCCCGCCGCGCCGTCCAGCCAGATTTCTTCGACCGCGATGATTGTATCATTCAGATAGCGCAGCCGCCGGACCCGCGATGCATGTGTCGCACTGCCAAAGGTCGGCAGATCCGCAGGTTTGTCCATGTGATCCACCGCCAGCACATCGGCGCGCGGCAACCCGCCCCCCTGGGGCAATTCAAGCCGGAACATCGCATAGATGCTGCTGCTTGGCGCGCCGTCGCGGATGTAATTGCCAGAGCCCTGAACACGTTCCAGCATGTCCTTTTTTTCCAGCTCGCGGAGCGACTTGCGCAATGTTCCGACCGAAACCCCCAGCTCTGCCGCCATCTCGCGCTCTGGCGCGAGCCGCTCGCCGTCGATCAGACGCCCGGCCGCGATATCGCGGATCAGCATTTCCGCAATCTCTATATAGACAGGCAGGGCAGTGGCGTTGCGGGCGGATCTGGGCACGGGCTTCACAGGTTTGCAGGAAAATTGATACACCATTGATCTACATCAAAGCGCCTGTTATGCAAGTGGAAATACAATTCCAATCCCCGGAGCCCCCATATGACAATCGTTCCCGTCACCTCTGCCGATCTCGACGCGGTCGAAGTGTCGTGGTTTTCCGCGCTCTGCTCGGATGACTATCAATTCCTTGGCGTGCCGGATGGCGCGTTGCGGTCAAGCTGGGACCATTGTTCGGCGATCGTAAAAGAGGCCGAAGCGCAAGGGTTCCGCAATATCCTCTGCCCGTCATCCTATCAGGTGGGTCAGGACACGCTGTCGTTCGTCGCCGGATGTGCGCCGATCACCGAAAAAATCAACATGCTGGCCGCCGTGCGCTGTGGCGAGATGCAGCCCATCATGCTGGCACGCACGCTGGCCACGCTGGACCACATGCTGAAGGGGCGGTTGACGGTCAATATCATTTCGTCCGATTTCCCCGGCCAGAAAGAGGACAGCGCCTATCGCTATCAACGCTCGCGCGAGGTGGTGGAAATCCTGAAACAGGCCTGGACGCAGGACGAAATCAACTACAAGGGCGAGGTCTATGATTTTGCCGGGCTGACCACCGATCCGGTGCGCCCCTATCAGACCGGTGGCCCGCTTCTCTATTTCGGCGGCTATTCGCCATCGGCGCTGGAACTCTGCGGCGAACATTGCGACGTGTATCTGATGTGGCCAGAGACCAAGGACCAACTGGCCGAGCGGATGAAGGCGGTGCATGCGGTGGCCGAGGAAAAGGGCCGCACGCTGGATTATGGCCTGCGCGTCCACATGATCGTGCGCGATACCGAGGCCGAGGCGCGTGAATATGCCGATTACATCGTGTCGAAACTGGATGACGAATACGGCCAATTGATCCGCGACCGGGCGCTGGATTCCACCTCGCTTGGGGTGTCGCATCAGGCCAAGGCGCGTGAGCTGGCCGATAAATTCGGCTATGTCGAACCCGGTCTGTGGACCGGTGTGGGCCGGGCGCGGTCGGGCTGTGGTGCGGCGCTGGTCGGATCAACCGATCAGGTCATGAGCAAGATCGAAGACTACCGCAAGATGGGCATGCGCGCCTTTATCTTCTCTGGCTATCCGCATCTGGAAGAGGCCCGCCATTTTGGCGCCCGCGTGCTGCCCAACCTCAACACCTGTTCGCTGCCACATGCCTATGGCCGCGTCCCCGACACCACCCCGGCGACCCCGCTGGGCACAGGAGAGCGCCGCTGATGGATCGCGTACAAATCACCAAAGACCTTGATTTCAGCCGCATTGTTTATGGCATGTGGCGCTTGGGCGACGATGCCGATACCACGTCCGCGCATGTCGAGGCCAAGATCAAATCCTGTCTCGATCAGGGGATTACCACGCTGGATCAGGCCGACATCTATGGCGGTTACGCCGCCGAGGCGGTGCTGGGCGGTGCATTCCGCGCCAACCCTGGATTGCGCAACAGCGTCGAGATCGTGACCAAATGCGATATTGTCGCGCCGGTGGGGCGTTACGCCGATGTGCCGGTGAAATACTATGACACCAGCCGCGCCCATATCGAAAAATCCGTCGATCTGTCGCTTGCCGACATGGCCATCGACCATATCGACCTGTTGCTAATCCACCGTCCCGATCCCTTCATGGACCACCATGAAACCGGGGCGGCGCTGGATGATCTGGTGGCCTCGGGCAAGGTGCGCGCCGTGGGCGTGTCGAACTTCCGCCCCTGGGACTGGTCCCTGTTGCAATCGGCAATGAAGACCCCGCTGGCCACCAACCAGATCGAGATTTCGCTGGCGGAGATCGCGCCCTTTACCAATGGCGACCTCGCGTTTCACCAACAGCACGGCAATCCCTTGATGGCATGGTCACCGCTTGGCGGTGGCAGCCTGATGGCGGCGGACAGCGCCGCGGGCAAGGTTGCGGATGAGATCGCCACCGAATTCGGCGTTGATCGTGCCGCGGTTGCGGTTGCCTTCCTTCTGGCGCATCCCGCGCAAATCCTGCCGGTCATGGGCACCAACAACCTGACCCGCATCGCCCAGATTTCAGACGCGCTGAAGGTCAAACTTGATCGCCAAAACTGGTTCCGGCTGTACGAAGCCGCCCTGGGGCAAGAGGTCGCTTGATGAACGCCATGACACATTTCGCTGACATGGATCGGCATTTTTCACCGGCCTTGGAAGACCCGCGCGCCCTGCGCGATGCTTTTGGCAAATTTGCCACCGGGGTGACAATCATCACCTGCAACAGCGACGAAGGGCCGGTGTGCATCACCGCCAACAGCTTCTCCTCGCTGTCGCTTGATCCGGCGTTGGTGATGTGGGCGGCGGGCGTGACATCGCGCCGGTTCCCCTATTTCCGCGAAGCCCAGCATTATGCGGTGCATGTGCTGTCAGCAGAGCAAACCGACCTGTGCTTTGCCTGTTCGCGCGATGCCTTTGCCCTGCGTGATTTGCCGCATGCGACCAGCGCCAGCGGCGTGCCGCTGCTGGCTGGCTGTCTGGCGCGGTTTGAATGCGACGCCTTTGCCAACCATCCCGCTGGTGATCACCGGATCTTTGTCGGTCAGGTCACCAATGTCGGGATCACCGACGGCGATGCGCTGGCGTTTTACGCCGGGAAATTCGGCGAAATGGCCGACCAATAGGCGCCGTTTCGCCGGGGGTTTGCGCCCCTGTGATGGTGTGCGCCAAGATAGCCTGCCGCACCGCAAGTTGCGCGATGCGGCGGTCAGATTTCTATCAGATGTCCATTGCGTATTTGCGCAGGAAATCGCGGTCCGGCTCGACCCCCAGACCGGGGCCGGTCGGGATCACGATCTTGCCGCCGTTGCGCGCGACCTGACCCTGGATGTCCAACGGTTCAGCCAGCATGTGATCGCGGAACCGGTTTTCCGTGGTGTCAAATTCCAACCACGGCTCACGCGGGAACAAACCGCCGGGCATTGGCGGCATCGCCGCCAGCAATTGCAGGTTGGTCGCCACCGCAATGGCCGAGCCCCAGACATGGTTGAACACCGGGGTGAAATGCGCGTGACACAAGGCCAGGACCCGCAGATATTCGGTGATCCCGCCCAATGCGCAGACCTCGGGCTGGGCAATGTCCAACCCGCGATTTTCCAGAATCGCCCGCCAACCCCAGCGATTGAATTCCGCTTCGCCGCCGGAAATGTTGACCTTTAGCCCGGCGCGCAATTCGCGGTAGCCATCATGGTCTTCGGGCGCGACCGGCTCTTCGAACCAGAACGCCCCGAGGTCTTCCAACGCGCGCCCGACATAAAACGCATCCGCAGTGTTATAGGCATGGTTGGCGTCGGCCATGAAATCGAAATCATCGCCCACACCGCGCCGCACCGCTTCGGCCAGTTTGACGTCGTCCTTTGCGCCCAGCCCGATCTTCATCTTGGTGGCGGCAAAGCCCATGCCCTTGATCGCGGCGGCCTCATCCACGAACCGCGCCACATGATCCGCAACGCTTTCGCGTTTCAGCATCATGCCATAGCCATATGCGCCCACTTCGCTGCGATGGGCACCGCCGATCAATTTGTGGATCGGCTGGCCCGTGATCTTGCCCGCAATATCCCAAAGCGCGATATCAACGCCGGACAGCGATTGCAGCGGCATCCCCTTTTGGCCGTGGTCGCGCAACAGGTTGTAAACCTTGTGCCAGATCACATCGCGGTCCATCGGGTCCATGCCCAGAACCAGCGGCTGAATGACCTTTTCCACAATGGTCTTGTTGGCGATGGCGACATTGCCGGGGCCAAAACATTCGCCCCAGCCGGTGATGCCTTCGTCGGTTTCCACCTCGACAATATGGGCCGTACGCTTGGCATAATATTGCTGCGAATAGCCCAATTCCTCGGGCATATCGCATTGCAGGACGTGGCTGGTGATACGGGTGATTTTCATCTTTGGGCTCCTTTAAACCAGCGCGCGGCTGATACGTTTGACGACGAGGTAATCGTTCAACGCCAACCGAGAGCAATCATGGCCAATGCCCGATTGTCCGATGCCGCCATGCGGTAGATAGATGTCGTATTTCACCCCGTTGACCTGCACCTCGCCATAGCGCAATCCGTGCGCCATCTGTTCGGCCAATGCCAGATCGGCGGTAAAGATATAAGAGGCCAACCCGCCTTCGTCGCCTTCGTTGGCGCGGTCCAGGATGGTGTCGCGGTCGTCAAACGGGATCAGGCTGACCACCGGGCCAAAGATTTCATTCTGATAGATCTGCATCTCGGCTGTGACACCGTCCAGCACCGTCGGCGCAAGGAAATGACCCTTTTCCAACCCGGCCGGGCGATCGCCCCCCGCCAGAACGGTTGCGCCCTTGGCCACCGCATCGTCGATCAGACCCTTGACCCGTTTCCAGGCGCGGCCATCAATCATCGGCCCGGTCAGAATATCGGCGTTGCGGTCAAATCCGACCTTGGCCGCCTTGGCGCGCGCCACCACCTTGTCGCGGAATGCGTCATAGACGCCACGTTCGACAAACACCCGGTTCGGTGTCACACAGATCTGGCCTGCGTTGTTGAATTTCACGGCGGTCACGATATCCGCCGCGCGATCCAGATCGGCATCGTTGAACACCAGAACCGGCGCATTGCCGCCCAGCTCCATCGAGAATTTCTTTATCGAGGTCGCGGCGGTCTTCATCAAATGCTTGCCGGTGTTGGTCGAACCGATCAACGTGATGACATTGGGAATGGTCGAAGCCGCAAGCGCATCGGAGGGGCCATAGCCATCGGTCGTCAGGATGTTGACCACCCCGGCCGGCAGGCCGATCTGGTGGCACAATTCGCCCACCGCATAGGCCGACACCGGCGTCGCCGCTGACGGGCGAATGACAATCGGACAGCCCGCCGCCATCGCCGGGGCGATTTTATACGCCAGGTTCAACAGCGGAAAATTCCACGCCAGATAGGCCACGGCCACACCCGCCGGTTCATAGACAATGCGGTGATCATGGGTGCCTTCAAGATCGCGCAGGGTTTCGTCGTGCACGCGCTGGATTTCTTCGGCATAGAATTTCAGCGACCGTTCCAGCAGATCGAAATCTTCCTGCGTGCCACCCCAGGGCTTGCCCATCTCCTGATGGATGCAATCGCGCAGCATGTCTTCGTTTGCGATCACCGCATCGCGCAGCTTCAACATCCAACGCTGGCGTTCCGCAACCGGTGTTGCGGCCCATGCGGGGGCTGCGGCTTTGGCGGCCTGAAGCGCCGTTTCCACATCGTCAAGACCAGCGGCGGCCACGGTTGCGACGCGGTCCTCTGTGGCTGGGTTGATAATATCCAATGTTGCCTGGCCGTCCACAAGACCACCACCAATGTACATCTTCTTGTGCATGACCTGTTTTGGCTCCTCGATCACTTGTTTAATCATAATATGTTTATACGAAACGGGATTGGTTTGTCGACAAAAAAACGCACCCGGAAATCAGGTGCGTTCATGGGTTGTCATGCAAAGCTGGGCTGTCAGCCTTGTTTGATCTTGCCCTGGACCGTCGCCAAAAGCGTGTCGGAACCACGCGCCAGAAGGCCGGTATCTGTGCCGCAGGCCACAAAGGTGAACCCGTCGTTCAACAGGTCGGCGGCAAGTTCCACATCCGAGACCAAAGTGCCCACCGGCACCCCCATATCCATCACCCGGCGTGCCACGGGGCGGATTTCATCCCAGACCTCTTTTGATGTCGGCTGTCCCAACAGACCGATATCTGCGGCGATATCAGCCGGGCCAAAAAACAATCCCGTCACGCCATCAACCGCCGCAATGGCTTCGGCTTGTTCCAGCGCTGCGCGGGTCTCGATCTGAAGCAGGACGGCGGTCTCTTTTTCGACGTTTTCCGCGTAATCCTTGACCCGGCCGAACTTCGTCGCCCGCGTTCCACCGGCAACGCCCCTGATTCCACGGGGCGGGTATCGGGTGGCGGCGACGGCGCGCTCTGCCTCTTCCACACTTTGAATCATCGGAAACAAGAAGCCCGGCGCACCAATATCCATCAACCGTTTGACGGCAATCGCGTCGTTCCAATCCGGGCGCACGATGGGCACGGTGTCATAGGGGGCAAAAGCCTGTAACTGGCTAAGAACGCAGGCATAATCATTGTGCCCATGTTCCATGTCGATCAGCGCCCAATCAAATCCCGCAGGCGCGACCACCTCGGCGGCAAAGTTGCTGGCCAACGAGATCCACAGACCGACCTGTTTGTCCCCACGCCGCAAGGAATGGGTGAATTCGTTTCTGGGATAATCCATAAGAGGTCCGCCTGTGTATCGAAATAAGAGCGCGCCAAGCGCGCGCTATTCATACATTGATATTATCATTATCTCAATACATCAACGCGCCAGGACCGGTATCCTAGACCACGCCACCATCGACAACGATACATTGCCCGGTGACCATACGCGCCGCATCCGAGGCCAGCCAAAGGGCGCAATCCGCAATATCTTCGGGCCGGATCAGATCGGGAATACATTGCAACGCATGGGTTTCCGCCACCCAATCCGCACCGACCTGACCGGCCACACGTTCGGTCACTACACGCCCCGGCGCGATGGCATTGGCGCGAATGCCCTGCGGCCCCAGATCCCGCGCCAATCCCCGTGTCAGGCCGACAATCCCCGATTTTGCCGCGTGATAGGCCGTCAGATTGCCCGCCAGCTTCATCCAGGCGGTTGAGGACAGGTTGACGATTGCACCGCCCCCGGCCTGGGCCATATCCGGGGCGACCAGCCCCGACAAAAGCGCATGATGATCCAGATTGACCGCCATCATCCAGCGCCAATCCTCGGCTGTCAGCTGATCAAAGGGGATGCGCCGATCAACGCCCGCATTGTTGACCAGAACCGTGACCGGCCCCCGCGCCAAGACCGCTTCGGTTTGCATCGCCTTCATCGCCGCGCCATCCGCAAGGTCACAGACCTGCGGTGCGATGCCATGGGCCAAGGCCGCCGTATCCGCCAGCCCATCTGCATTCAGATCGACCGCAGTCACCTGTGCGCCCTGCGCGGCAAATGCCAGCGCCGTCGCGCGACCAATACCCGAGGCCGCGCCGGTGACCATCACATGGCGACCGGAAAATTCAGAATATGTCACGCTCATAATACAACCTCGGACACCGGTTGCCCGGCGACATCTACATCAATGGCAAAAAGGGCCCCCGACAGCGGCGCTTCTTCCAGCACACTGGCCGGCAAACGGATCGAGGCGCTGGTGATAAACAGCCGCTTCAAATCCGGGCCGCCAAAACAACAGCTTGTCGGGCGCGGCACCGGCATGTCGATTTCGCGCTTCAACCTGCCGTCAGCCCCGTAACAGGCCACACGCCAACCATCCCAGATCGCAACCCAGAGATTGCCCTCGCTGTCGACACAAAGCCCGTCGGGCTTGCCGTCGGACGGCTCCAGCGACAGGAAACTGCGGCGATTGGACAGCGCGCCGGACTCAACGTCGAAATCATAGGCAAAGATGATCCCAAGCGCCGTATCGGTGAAATAAAACGTGCGCCCATCCGGGCTCCAGTCCAGACCGTTGGACACCTGGAACCCGCCATCCACCGCCTTGGCCGCGTTGACGGTGTCAAACCGATACAGCGACCCCGACGGCATCGAGGCATCAAGGCTCATCGAGCCGGCCCAGACCCGGCCCTTGGGGTCGGTCTTGGCGTCGTTGAACCGGTTCGAAGGCATATGGGCCTCGGGGTTATAGATCGTGTCCAGCTTGGCCGTGACCGGATCGTAATGTTCCAATCCGTTCTGGGTGACCGCGACCATGCCATTGCCCGGCCCCGGCAGCACGGCGCTGACCAGATAGGGCGCCTGCAACATGCGGTCTTCGCCGCGTTTGGGATCATAGGTGTGAAAAGCCGGCGCCGCGACATCGACCCAATGCAACACGCCTTCGCGTGCGTCCCAAACCGGGCCTTCGCCAACGATGGCCCCGGCGGCAGACAGGCATTCAAGCCCTTCTTCGACATGCGCTGTGCGGCGCGGATTTGGCGTAATGCTCACGGGGGCGCTTCCGATATTGCCCATGACCCGGCGCGCGGCCTCCATAAGGTCACGACCGATCACGTGGCGGCGTTCATAAGGCAGGCGGCTGGCCAGCGCGGTGACAACAATCGCGCCGTGGCCCATGCCCGGTGGTCCGCTGACCGGCACGGCGATGACAACAACGCCCTCCAGACTGCGGGAATTGGCCAGCGAATATCCCCGCGACCGGCTGATGGCGAAATCGGCCAGCAAAACGGATTGATCGTCCGACGGCAGCCGCCCGATGATACTGTTGACCTGATGCGGTGGCATCGCCGACAGGATGGCATGGCCCGACGCGCTTTCCAGTGCCGACAATTCACGGCCGATTTCAACGCCAATGGCCAGCGGGTTGGACGGGCGGCGCACATCGACATATATGATGCGATCGCCCTCCATCACTGTCAGGCTGACGGTTTCGTTCAATTCCTGGGACAGGCGCAGCACCTCGGCCTCGGCCGCGGTGCGCAGGTCAAAAGACGCCATGGATTTGCCCGCCAGTTCGATCAACCGATGACCCAGCGCATAGGTTTTCAACCGCGTATCATGGCGCACATAGCCAAATTCGATCAGCGCCCCAAGCAAACGGTAGAATGTCGCCTTGGGCAGACCCGACGCCGACAGCAATTCTGCCGAGGTGCCGGGCCGTCCGATGTGATCGAGGATTTCCAGGATCTGCAATCCTTTGACCAAGGTGCCGGCCCCCGGAAATCTTTCGGCTATTTTATCGAACCTGTCCAATTGCCCTACCTTGCGACTTCATGTGTATCCGGGTGGAATACATGAATTTTATCCACCGGAAAAGCGAGGCTGAGCGTATCACCGTCGTTGTAGCGATGATCGTCGATCACCCGGATCAGCATGGTCTGGGCATCGCGTTCCTCGTCATTGGCCATGACAGTGCGGTCCAGTTCCAGCACATTTTCCCCCGGTGTGTGGAAATGCAGGATCTTTTCCGTGCCAAGATTTTCCACCAGCGACAGACCGACATGCGGGCCGCTGTCACCGACGCGAATATGTTCGGGGCGAATTCCGAACACCATATCGCGCCCCACAACCGAGGCACAGTGATCCGGCAGGGCAATCTCCTGGCCGCCAAAGCGGGTGACGGGACCGCGCGCGCCGGTTTCGACCCGACCATGGAAAAAGTTCATGCCGGGCGAGCCGATAAAACCCGCCACAAAGATGTTCTTTGGAGAGTGGAACAGGTCTTCGGCGCTGCCGATCTGCTGGATCAGCCCGCCGCGCATCACCACGATTTTATCCGCCATGGTCAGGGCTTCGGTCTGGTCGTGGGTGACATAGATCGTGGTCACCCCAAGACGCTTTTGCAGTTTGACGATTTCCGACCGCGTCTGCACCCGCAGTTTCGCATCCAGATTGGACAAGGGTTCATCCATCAGAAACGCCTTGGGCTCGCGCACAATGGCCCGTCCCAGCGCCACCCGCTGACGTTGACCGCCCGACAGGGCGCGGGGCTTGCGGTCCAGATAGGGCGTCAGCTCCAGCACCCGCGCGGCCTCTTCCACGCGGGAATTGATGTCGTCGGCGGGCATTCCGGCCATTTTCAGACCAAAGCCGATATTCTTGCGCACCGACATATGCGGATAGAGCGCATAGTTCTGAAACACCATTGCGATGTCGCGTTTGCCGGGGCCAAGTTCGGTGACATCGCGGCCGCCGATCTGGATTGTGCCACCCGATGTGGCCTCCAGCCCCGCCAGCATTTTCAGCGCAGTGGATTTGCCACAGCCCGACGGCCCGACAAAGACACAGAATTCACCATCCTCGATATGCAGGTTGAAATCGCTGATGGCCTCGACGCCACCATAGTTCTTTTTGATATGTTCAAATTCGACGGTTGCCATGGTTTTGCTCCGTTACTTCTCGGATCCGGCGGCGAGACCACCGACGAGAAACCGTTCAAGGAAAAGGTAGACGATGATGATCGGCACAGAGGCCATAAGCGAGCCGGCCATGATCACATTCCATTCGGTCACAAATTCGCCCTTGAGCGAGGCAATGCCCATCTGCAACGTCCAGTTTTCATCATTTGTCGTTAGGAAGGTGCGCCCGAACAGAAAGTCAGACCAGCTGACCACAAAGGCATAAAGCGCAGTTGCCGCAAGCCCCGGTGCCGCCACCGGCAGCACGATACGAAAGATCGTGCCAAGCGGCGAACAGCCATCCACCAATGCGGCCTGTTCCAGCTCTGGCGGGATGGTGTCGAAATATCCCTTCAGCATCCAGGTACAGAACGGCACGATCAATGTCGCCTGGGCAATCACCACCGACCAGAGCGACCCCACCAGGCCGACGGATTTGAAGATCGCAAACAGCGGAATGATCATCAGCGTCGCAGGCAGCATTTTCGAGGTCAGGATGAACAGGCCCAATCCGGTGCCACCCTTCAGCCGAAAGCGCGACAGCGCATAAGCGGCAAGGATCGACACCGCCAGCGACATGATCATGGTCGCCAGCGCGATCAGGATCGAATTCATGAACCACATCGCATAGGGATGTTTTGCCAGAATATCGCCAAACACATTCCATTGCGGCGCCGCGGGCCAGAATTGCGGCGGATAGGACCGCAGGTTGGTGGCGGGTTGCAGCGCCGTGACGATCATCCAGTAGATCGGGAACAACAGGATCGCACAGGCCGATATCGCCGCAGCATATAGGCCGAATGTGGCGAGGGGGGATCTTTTTTCCATGGTCTCGCTCTCCTCAGTGAACCGATTTGGCCATGCGGCCCACCAGCGCGCGGCTGATGATGGCACAGAATATCATGGTGATCACACCGACGGTTGCGCCCTGTCCCATGCGGAAGAATTCAAACGATTGTTCGAACGTCAGGATCGACAGCGTGGTTGTCGCGCCAATTGGCCCACCCTGGGTCAGCACGTGGATAATGGCGAAATCGCGGAACACCCAAAGCGTTGTCATCACCAGCGTCACACCGACCACCGGCAACATGTTGGGCATGGTGATATAGAAAAACCGCTGCCATGGGCCTGCGCCGTCCACCTTGGCGGCCTGAATCTGTTCTTCCGGGATGGATTGCAGCCCCGCAAGCAACATGATCGACATCAGGGGATAGCCCTTCCAGATCATGACGAAACACACGGCGGCAAAGGCCGCACCGGGGTTCGAGGCAAATTGGATCGGCTCGGCCACAAAGCCCAGCTTCAACAGGCTCCAGTTCACGACACCAAACGAACTGTCCAGCATCCAGGCCCAGATCACCGTCGCCACGACCTCTGGCACCGCCCAGGGCAGCGCCACGAACAGGCGCACGGCGGTGCGGCCACGGAATTTCTGATTGACCAGCATCGCAGTGGCAAAACCGATCACAACGGACAAACCGCCCACAACAGCAACCAGTTTGAAGGTCACCCAAATGGCGTGCCAGAATTCGGACGATCCAAACAGCCAGGCGTAATTCTTTAACGTCCAGGGTTCGCCAGTGGCCCCGACGCGGGCAATGCGCACGTCCTGAAGGCTGATATTCACCGACAAAAGGATCGGATAGACAATAATTCCGGCCATCAAAAGGACGGCGGGGGCAAGTAACAGATAGCCAAACTTGGCCCGGTGACGCGGGGCGCTGAAATCAATCGACGGGATCAACCCGGCCAGTGATCTGCCCTGCCGCTGTGTGCTGGTGTCGCTCATGTATTCATGGTCCTTATGTGGCCGGCATCCCGGGGGAGGCACAGGATACCGGCCGATCAGACGCTCGGATCAGCCTTTGATCCGGGTGACTTCTTCTTGCAGGATTTTCGCGGCTTCTTCGGGCGAAAGATCCTTGATCATCATTTGTTGGGCCACATTAAAGAAGATTTTCACAACTTCATTGTTTTCCAGCTCCAAGCCTTTGGGAAGACGATCAACATTGGCCGCAGCGGCATCTGCGGCGGCAGCCGCCAGAACTTCGAACGATGGGTTGTCAGCCTTCAACTGGGTGTAATCCAGGCCCGGACGCGGCGCAGGTGTCTTGCCCCATTCGGCAAAGCGTTGCTGATATTTCTGCGATGCTGTCAGCTCGATGAAATCCCAGACCAGCTGTTTCTTTTCGTCCGAAATATCCGACGGCATGCCAAGCACATTGGACGTGCCCCCCAGCGGCGGCGTAAACGGCGATTTGGCGATTTTCAGGTGCTGCTGCACTTCTGGTGCTGCACTGCGGAAGGTGTTGTTGATCCAGCCGCCATCGACGGTCATGCCCAGACGCCCCTCAAGCAGGAACTGGCGCACATCGGCCGATGTCAGCTCTTTGGGTGTCAGACCTTCGTCAAACAGCTGTTTCCAGCGGCGCAGACCTTCGATCACTTCGGGGCGGTCAAACGCCGGTTCGCCATCAAGTGTCCAGCTGCCACCGGCATCCAGCACATAGTTCAGCGCCTCTTGCATCACGCTGGCATCACCCACAAACGGCAGGGCAATCCCAAGCTGGTCGTTGATGCCATCGCCATCGGTGTCTTTTTTCAGCTTGCGCGCCGCATCCAGATAGCTTTCCCAATCGGTGGGAATATCCAGCCCGGCCTCTTCAAACAGCTTCTCGTTATAGGCAAGCACAAACCCGGTATAAAGCAGCATGACACAGACGGTTTCGCCGTCCCATTCACAGGTCGATTGCCCGGCCCAGTCGGTCATGTCCATGCCGGCCTTTTCGATCCACGGGCCCAGCGGCTCCATCCAGCCCTCATTGGCGAAGGGTTGGAATTCGAACGCCGCCAGATGCACGATGTCGGGCGGGTTGCCGCCGGCAAACATGGTGAACATGGTGTTGGCATATTCGTCGCGCGACACCCGGCTCATGTTGATGTCGACACCTTCGTGTGTGGCTTCGAATTCGGCGATGATTTCATTCCACCAATCGCCATAGCCCGGCTCGTCCTTCATCCAGCTGACAAAGGTCAGCGTTTCTGCGGATGCGGGCAGCGCGGTCAGCATTGTGCTGGCGGCCAGCAGGGCGCTGATTGCGGTTTTCCTTAGGGTTTTCATGACTTTCTCCTCCAAGTTGTCGTTCTGATAAGTGTTAGATCGTAAGAAGCGGTTTAAGATGCGCCATGCCGTCCTGGTTTGGCGTAACGCCATGACCGGCCGTGTCCGGGATCATGAACTGGCCGTTTTCGACGGGGGCCGCACCGTCCAGCAATGCGGCGTTGGGGCCATAAATGGTGTGCTGGAATTCATGTGCCTCTGCCCCGACGGCAAGCCCCGCCCGCAGGCTGGCAGACATGAAGATGCCCATGCCGATCGTGGCATGCGGGATCACCTGCGCGCCGGATTTGCGGGCGTGTTTGGCGATGCGCATGAACTGGGTGATGCCGGTGTGGCCCATTTCGGGTTGCACAATCGCGGCCACACCTTCGCGGGCAATCACATCCCATTCCGTGCGCCATTCCTCGCCAAGGGCCAGCGGACAGGAAATCCCCTGCCCCACCTTGCCTTGGGCGGCGATGTCTTCCGGGGCGACCGGGGCCTCAAGGAACCAGGGATCAAAAGGCGCAATCTCGTTTGCCAGGGCAATCGCTTCGTCGGCGGAACAGGTCCAATGCACATCTACCGCGATTTTCTGGGCATCCCCCAAACCATTGCGCAGGCTTTCGAATTCGCCGCGCACATCCCCCGCGTCACTATGGCTGACCGGGATTTTGACCATGTCAAAACCCTTGGCCTGCCAGCTTTGCGCCAGCGCCAGTCGGGTTTCCTTTGTCGGTTCCGGAAGGCCGGACACATAGGCGGAAATATGGCCCGCACCACCCTTGCCCAGAGCGCTCTGGATGCTTTCGCCGCCACTGCGGGAATACAAATCCCACAGCGCAATATCCAATGCCGCCAGGGTATCGGCCAGATAGCCACCCCAATAGCCGCGCACGCGCTGCAATTCATAAAGCTTGTCCCAGGTTTCATCGGGGCGCATCGGGTCGAGCATCTTGAGGTATGGCCCCAAAAGATCCTCGACCAAGGCCGCGACGATCCCCGGCGCAACCAGACCATAGGTTTCACCCCAGCCGACAGCGCCATCGCTGTCGGTCAGCCGCACCACAACCGACCGGTCCATCCGCGGATAGACCGTGCCGTTGAACCGGCGCACGATATGATGTGTGCCAAGCGCAAATTCACCGTCCCCCAGATCGCCAAGATAAGCGGTGCCGCGTTTTCGCTCGAAGGCAAAGACATCAATCTTTTCAATACGCTTATGCATCTGCCATCTCCGGTGTCATGGCGGCGCGTTCATAAAGTTCCAGCGCCAGCTCCTGCAATTCCTTGTCCATCTCGGGCAGAGGTTCGCGCACGTCGTCACAGTCAATCAAGCCGCGATTTTTCAGGATCAGCTTGGTCAAGCGCATCCGGTACGGCGCCTGAATCAGCAACAGCGGCAGGCTGCGCTCATAAAGCCGCAGCGCCTCGGCGCGGTCATGGGCCGTATAGGCGCGCATCAGGGCGACATGCAGTTCCAGCAATTCGATGGCCGGCATCGTGGCAATCGCGCCGCGATCCAGTTCTTCCAACAGATAGCGCGCGCCGCCACCGCCAATCACCCCGTCCAGATCCGGGCCACAGCCCGCCACCAACTGCGACACTTTGGGGCCAGAGGGGATGCCCTCTTCCTTGACATAGCGGATGGCGGGGATTTCTGCGGCCAGGGTCAGCATGTCATCGGCGCTGAGGTCGGCACCGCGCGGTTTGAACAGGTTTTGCAGAATGATCGGGCGATCCGCGCCCAGGGCATCGGCGATCCGGGCGAACCATGTGCCGGTCTCTTCGCCCATGGCGGGCACGGCCATTGCCATGACGCCATCGGCCCCGGCCTCGGTCGCCATCTTGGCGATTTCGACCATTTCGGCGGGATCGGCAGAGTTCACCCCAGCGATCACCGGCAGGCGATCCTTGGCCATTCGGGCAACAAGACCCAGACAACTGCGCCGTTCATCGGTGGTCAGGAAAAGATCTTCGCTGGCCACACCCGGGAATACGAGAGCCGAGGCGCCGGCCTCGATGGCATGGGTCACCACCCGTTTCAAAGACAACTCGTCCGTCTGGCCATTTTGGTCAAATGGGGTCGGTACGATGGGCAAGACACCCTTTAGCGATCTACTCATAGTGTATTCCCAATATATGCAACTGACGTTTCATAGTTGAAACATAGATGAGAAATTCGTAGCCTGTCAACGCGTTTTGCAGAAAAAGGATTCCAACCATGCCAGACATCTCTTTCATCGCGGTCGATTGGGGCAGCTCGTCTTTTCGGGCTTGGGCCATGGATCAAACCGGTGCCGTGATCGACGGGCGCAACGGGCCGGACGGCCTTAGGACGGTTGAAAACAAACAGTTTTCCAGCGTCCTCGCCCGGCACTGCGCCGATTGGTTCGCCGCCGCGCCAAAGGCCCCGGTCCTGATGCAGGGCATGGTCGGGTCGCGCACGGGCTGGGTCGAAGCGGCCTATGCCCCCTGTCCGGTGCGGTTTTCGCAAATCGCCGAGCAAGCCACAGTTTTCGAGGACAACGGCCGTCAAATTGTGATTCTGCCCGGCGCAACCGCCGAAGATGACACCGGCGGCAACGATGTGATGCGCGGCGAAGAGGTCCAGATCTTTGGCGCAGCGGCGCTGACCGGACGCGACAGCGCCACCATCTGCATCCCCGGCACGCACAGCAAATGGGCCTATCTGGCGCAGGGCGCGCTGACCGGATTCCGCACCTTTGTCACCGGCGAATTGTATCAGATCCTGCTTAACAACAGTCTGGTGGGTGCGCTGGCAACCGGCGACAGCTTCAACGAGGCGGCCTTTCGGCGCGGTCTTGATCGCGGCGCGGCCCAGCCCCTGTCACATGCGGTATTCGCCGCACGCGCCAGCACGCTGACCGGCACGCTCGCCCCCGAAGACGTCGCATCGCTGATGTCGGGTGTCCTGATCGGTTCGGAATGCGCGGCCCAGGACATCACGGGGCCGGTGTTGCTGATGGCCAGCGGGGTGCTCGCGCAACGATACGAGGCCGCCTTGACCCATTTCGGCACGGATTTCGACAAGGTTGATGCCGATGATGCCACCCTCGCGGGGTTGACCCATGCCGCGCGCGGTCTCTGGCCGCAGCGGGTTGCCGCATGAGTGACGCGCCAGAGCTGACATTGAACCATGTCGCCATTGCCGCGCCCGATCCCGAAAGCAGCATGGCGTTTTATGCCGCTTTCGGGTTTCAGCCGGGGTTCACCCGCCGCGATGACACCGGCCAGATCACGCTGCAACAAATGTGGCGGGGGGCGGTGTTTGTCGAACTTCTGGCCGACACGGACGCCTGTGCGCCCGGCCATTTCGGCCTGCACACCGCCGACATTGCGCCGCTGCTGTCGCATTTGGCACCGCAGGGGATCACGCCGCTGCATCCGCCCCGGCGCGGGGTTTCCGGCGTGCTGTGGACGTTCTTTCGCGACCCGGCCGGCAATATGGTTGAGGTAACGTCACCTTGGCCGAGCTGAAATCAAACTGGCTTGGGCTGGACAGCGGCCAATCCTTTGCGCTGGTTGCGCTGTTCAGCGGCGTCGCCTCTGGTGTTGCGCTAAAGACCATCGGCCCCATCCCCTCTGGCGAGGCGATCGCCATCCGATCCTTGCTGGCCTTTGGCTTGATCGCGGTGATCGTGGTCGCGCGCCGCCCTTCCGCAGACCGGTTGATTGGCCGCCGCGGATTGGCGCGGGCGATGCTGGATGCTTTGGCGGGGCTGACCTTTTCGCTGGCGATCTTTGAAATCCCGCTCTCGCTTCTGGCAAGCATCCACGCGACCCTGCCGGTGATTTCGGTGATCCTGTCCGGTATCCTGTTGAAAGAGCGCCTGCGCCCCGGCAATTGGATTGCACTGGCGCTGGCCTGTGGCGGCACCTTGCTGATCCTGCAACCGGGGCTGTCGTTTTCGCCGCTGGGGGTGAGCCTTGCACTGGTTTCGACATTGGCCTATGCCTTCCGCGACATCACCACCAGATTGCTGCCGCCGCAAACCGATACATTTCGTATTGCTCTGGTCGCGCTTGCCATGGCGGGGGGTGTGGCGGCGATGCTGCCGTCCGAGGGCGGATGGGTCTGGCCCAGCGCCCTAGATTATACGCTTTTGACATTGGCGGCGATCGGGTTCGTGGCTGCCAATGTGTTGATCATTGCGGCCCTGCGTCGGTCCGAACTCAGCCGCATTGCGCCGCTTCGCTATTCCAGCGTGCTGTGGTCGTTGGCCTTTGACGCCGCGATCTGGGGGTATGTCCCCGGTCTGGCCGGGGCGGTCGGGATCATTCTGATCCTGCTGGCCGGAACCGTTCAGATGCGCACACATTCCACAAAACCACATAGGGACACATTATGACGACTCCGCCCAATATCCTCTTTCTTCTGCCTGACCAACTGCGCCCGGATTTTCTTGGCTGTTATGGCGCGGATTTTCTGCGCACCCCGGCGATTGATTCACTGGCCGCACATGGCCGCCGGTTTGATGCGGCGATTTCGCCGTCGCCGATCTGTGTCCCGGCGCGGGCCTCGATGTTGACCGGGCAACACGCCCATTCCACCGGCATCATGCATAATATGGGCTGGCTGCGCCCCGACCGCCGCGCCATGGGCATTCAGACCTGGCCCGAAATCCTCTCGGCTGCGGGGTATTACACCGCTGCGATTGGCAAGATGCATTTCTATCCCTGGGATCTGTCCGAAGGTTTCCAGCACCGCATCATTGGCGAAGACAAACGCCATATTCATGTGCGCGATGATTATCATCATGCGCTGGTGTCCGAAGGCAAGGCCAAGCTGCACGGCAAGGACATGCCGGGCTATTACGAAACCAAGGGCGCCGGCACCAATCCGTTGCCTGATCATCTGCAACCGGATCGCTGGGTGGCCCATCGGGCGGCGGATCATCTGCGCACGCTCAAGGGCGATCAACCCTTTGCCATGATGGTCGGCTTTCCCGGGCCCCATTGCCCCTATGACCCACCCGCAGAGGAGCTGTCGCGGGTTGATCCGGCCGCCATGCCAGAGGCGCTGCCGCGCACCGAAGAAAGCGAAAAGCATCTGCCCGGTCTGGTGGCGGGCTACAAACGCGATTGGGCGGATCTGGATTACAGCACGCTCACCGACGACCAAATCCGCGCCATCCGCCATCATTACGCGGTGTCGGTCGAACGGCTGGACGAAGATGTCGCAATGCTGATCGACACCCTGCGCGAGACCGGAAAACTGGACAATACGATCATTGTCTTTGCCTCGGATCACGGCGACTACCTTGGCGATTTCGGCCTGATGGGCAAAGGCTTCTTTCACGAAGCCTCTATTCGTGTGCCGATGATTGTTGCCGATTTCCGCGCGCCCGCGCCAGAGCATGGGGCCGGGGTGGAACCCGCGCCGGTGTCCCTTCTGGATATTTTCTCCAGCTTTATCGACTGGGCCGGGCTGGACCCCGCCCCGCAGGCCCAAGGCCGGCCGCTGGACGATCCGGATGCAAATCGCACGATTGCCGGCGCGACCTCGAATGGCTTCATGTTGCGCGATGCGCGTTGGAAACTGGTGCGCTATGCCAATGGCGTTCAGGCCCTGTTCGATCTGGAAACCGATCCCGGCGAACAGGTCAATGTGATGGAGGCCCATCCCGACATAACCGCCCGGCTTGATCTGGCTTTGACCCAAAGCCTGCTGGATGGCTTTGCCGCCGGACATGCCGACAAAATGGTGCCGGATGCCAAATCGCCGCCCGAAGGGGCGTTTCATGATCGCTATTGGCAACGCCCCTATCCGGCGCACGGCTAAGACCGCCCGCCGGTAGACCGGTGTTTGGTTGGGTCGGCAGAAACCCCTTCTGCCGACCCGTTATCTCAGCGGCCCATCCAGCCGCCATCGACCACCAGGATCTCGCCGTTGACGTAATCCGACGCCGGGGATGCAAGGAACACGGCCGGGCCTGCGAAGTCCTGTGGGGTGCCCCAGCGACCGGCGGGGATACGTTCGAGAATGGATTTCGACCGGTCCGGGTCATCCTGCAACGCCTGGGTGTTGTCGGTGGCGATATAGCCGGGCGCGATGGCGTT
>NZ_JAUOSD010000002.1:0-388882 GCF_030548265.1 Marinovum sp. 2_MG-2023
GTCAGGCTTTGCTTCCAGGCCCCACGGTGACACTTCTGCTTTGCAAACCCGGTGACATTTCAACTTGGTTGCAACAGGGTGCTGTTGCGCGCACCTTTGAAGTGCGATTTCGGGGCTCAGGTATCGCCGTTGGAATTGGCCGGGTCGAGCATCGCCAGAAGATCCAGCAACGTCTCATAGTTTTCCGGCCCAAGCCGGGATTTGAAGCCGACCACAATCCGGGCCGCTTCTTCGGAATGGTCGTCGATGATTTTCTTGCCGACCTCGGTGATTGCAACGATTTGTTTGCGGCGATCCACGGCGTCCCGCGTTTGGGTGACCAGCCCGCCCTTGTTCAACGTGGTCACAATGCGCGTCAGGCTGGGAAACAAAAGACTGGCCCGATCAGCAAGTGTTTTGGAATCCAGCGGCCCACATTCCGTCAGCACCCGCAGCACCCGCCATTGCTGTTCCGTGATGGATGTTTCGCTCAGCATTTCACGGATCGGCGACATCACACCCTCGCGGGCGCGCACCAGTGCGATGGGCAAAGATCTGGACGTTGAAGGCAGTTTGGTGGCCATGGCACGCTCGCGTCTTGTCGAAATCGTCTTTCCCTATGCCGAAAGATGCTTGACAGGCATAGCTGTATTTACTTAACTTCGCAATGATTAATAAGTTAAGGAAATCATGCCCCACTTTCATATCGAATATTCAGCCAACCTGGACGGCGCGGTCGACATGGCCGCATTGTGCGAAGCGATCCGGGCATGTGCGGCCGATACTGCCACCTTTCCAACGGCGGGCATACGCGTGCGTGCCACCCGCGTTGATCATGTGGCAATGGCCGATGGAAATCCGAACCATGGTTTCATCGACATGTCCATTCGGCTGCGAGAGGGGCGATCCGAGGCGGTCAAGGAGGATGCGGTCAATCGCATCTTTGCCTGCCTCAAGGATTTCTTGGCCCCGGCGATGGCGACCCGTTCCATCGCGCTCTCGGCCGAGATCAGAGACATCAACGCCGCGCTTTCGCCGAAATTCGGAAATGTCCGTGATCACCTGGAGGACACGCCATGAGCGTATTTGACGACAATCTTGCCAAGCTGGATGGATATCTGGCGCGGTTTCGCGACACGGGCATCCTTAATCGGGTGGGCGGACAGGACGTGGCGGGCAGCGGTGGCACATTCATAAACACCTCGCCTGTTGATACGTCGCTGATTTGCGATGTGGCCCATGGCACCGCCGCAGACATCGACGCGGCGGCGAATGCTGCGCATGATGCCTTTGCCGCGTGGCGCGACATGCCGGCGCTGGAGCGCAAGAAAATCCTGATCCGCATCGCCGAAGGGATCGAGGCCCGGGCCGAAGAAATCGCGCTGTGCGAATGCTGGGATACCGGGCAGGCCTATAAATTCATGTCCAAGGCGGCGCTGCGTGGGGCCGAGAACTTTCGCTATTTCGCCGATCAGGTGGTGCAGGCGCGCGATGGTCAGCACCTGAAATCCCCTACCCTGATGAACATCACGACGCGGGTGCCGATTGGACCGGTCGGGGTGATCACGCCCTGGAACACGCCCTTCATGCTGTCGACGTGGAAAATCGCGCCGGCGCTGGCGGCAGGTTGCACCGTGGTGCACAAACCGGCCGAGGCGTCGCCGCTGACCGCGCGGCTGTTGGTTGAAATTGCCGAAGAAGCGGGCCTGCCGCCCGGCGTGCTCAACACCGTCAACGGCTTTGGCGAAGATGCGGGCAAGGCGCTCTGCGAACATCCAAAGATCAAGGCCATCGCCTTTGTCGGGGAAAGCCGCACCGGCAGTCTGATCACCAAACAGGGCGCTGATACGCTGAAGCGCAATCATCTGGAACTGGGCGGCAAGAACCCGGTCATCGTCTTTGACGATGCTGATCTGGACCGTGCGCTGGATGCGGCGATTTTCATGATCTATTCGATCAATGGCGAGCGCTGCACCTCGTCCTCGCGCCTGTTGGTGCAGGACACGATCCGCCAGGAATTCGAGGCCAGGCTGATCGAACGGGTCAACAACATCAGGGTTGGTCACCCGCTGGACCCGACGACCGAAGTTGGCCCGCTTGTCACCGAGGAACACTTCAACAAGGTCACCAGCTATTTCGACATCGCCAAACAGGACGGCGCCACGATTGCCGCCGGTGGTGAGGCCGTTGATGGCAAGGGCTATTTCGTGCGCCCGACCCTGTTCACCGGCGCGCATAACGGCATGCGCATCGCACAAGAGGAAATTTTTGGCCCGGTGCTGACCTCGATCCCCTTCTCGACCGAAGAAGAGGCGTTGCAGATCGCCAATGATATTCCTTACGGCCTGACCGGCTATGTCTGGACCAATGATCTGACCCGCGCGCTGCGCTTTACCGACAGGCTCGAGGCTGGAATGATCTGGGTGAATTCGGAAAATGTCCGCCACCTTCCCACGCCATTTGGCGGGGTCAAGGCCAGCGGCATCGGGCGCGACGGCGGCAATTGGTCGTTTGATTTCTATATGGAACAGAAGCACATCGGTTTCGCCCTTGGACACCACAAGATCACGAAACTCGGCGCTCAAGCAGCGAAGCGATAGCGCAAATAGATACGCCGCGCTCAAGTAGCAAAGCGGTAGCGCAAATAGTCACGCCGCGCTCAAGTCGCAAAGCGGTAGCGCAAATAGTCACGCCGCGCTCAAGTAGCGAAGCGGTAGCGCAATTCATGGGAGCAACCTGATGCCTGTACCTGCACCGAACCTCTACCCTGATTTCAATACCATCCGGCTTAGCCATGTGTGCCTGAACGTCCGGGATCTTGCGGCGTCAAAGAGGTTTTACACCGAAATCCTTGGCCTGCAGCTGACGGATGAAAGCGACAGCCACATCTATCTGCGGGCGATGGAGGAGCGGGGGCATCATTGCATCATCCTGCAAAAATCCGATCAGCCCGGCACGGTCGAAGTCATGGGGTTCAAGACCTTTGACGACGCCGATCTGGATCGGGCCGAGGCCTATTTTGCCGCCAAGGGCCGCCCCACCGAATGGGTCGAGCGCCCCTATCAGGGGCGCACCCTGTTGACGTCGGACAACATGGGCATTCCGCTGGAATTCTATCACAAAATGGACCGGTTGGCGCCGATCCATCAGAAATATGCGCTATATCGCGGGGTAAAACCGCTGCGGATCGACCACTTCAACTGCTTCAGCCATGATGTTGATGCCTCGGTTGCGTTTTATTCCGACTTTGGCTTCCGGGTGACCGAATATACCGAGGATGAAGACAGCAAGAAGCTTTGGGCGGCATGGATGCATCGCAAGGGCGGCGTGCATGATATGGCCTTTACCAATGGCACCGGCCCGCGCATGCATCATGTGGCGTTCTGGGTTCCGACGCCGCTGAACATCATTGACCTGCTCGATCTGATGGCGACCAGCGGCTATGTTGATAATATCGAACGCGGGCCGGGGCGGCACGGTATTTCCAACGCGTTTTTCCTCTATATCCTTGACCCCGATGGCCACCGGATCGAAATCTATTGCTCGGATTATCAAACGGTTGATCCCGATCTGGAACCGATCAAATGGGATCTTCAGGATCCCCAACGCCAGACGCTCTGGGGGGCGCCCGCGCCAGAATCCTGGTTCAAACATGGTTCGAAATTCGTTGGCGTTGCGACCCGCGAGTCCGACATCGAAGCCAGCCCGATCATCGCACCATGAGGGGGCTGGACGTGCAGACCCCGTCGCGGTTGCGACCGGCGGTGCCTGCTGATCTGGCGCGCGAAGATAGTCCCGAGATCAAATTTATCTGCATGGGCGGGATCACCCCCGTCGAGGAGGCCGAATGACCCGCTTTGCAACCTACAGCGCCGGGGGTAAAACCCATTATGGTGCGGTGACGGACACCGGGATGATCGCCCTTGATGATACCTGTCCGCAGTGGCCGACCCTGTTTGATGCTGTTCAGGTCGGCGCGCTTGACCAACTGGCGCAGGCAGCGGACGGCAAGCCCGTCACCCACAAAGATTTCCAATATGAAATGGTCCTGCCCAACGCCCGCCGCATCCTCTGTGTCGGGGTGAATTTTCCCGATCGGAATGCGGAATACAAAGACGGATCGGAGCAGCCGAAATACATGTCGCTGTTTCCACGCTTTGCCAGCGGGTTCACCGGCCACGACCGGCCCCTGATCCGCCCACCGGAAAGCCCGCAGCTGGACTACGAAGGCGAGGTCGCGGTTGTCATCGGCAAAGGCGGCCGCCGCATCGCACAGGCCGATGCCTATGACCATATCGCCGCGCTGACGCTGTGCAACGAAGGCACCATTCGCGATTGGGTCCGGCATGCCAAATTCAACGTCACGCAGGGCAAGAATTGGGACAATTCCGGGTCTATGGGGCCTTGGCTGGTGCCTTTTACCGATGCCGCACAACTGGAGGATGCGCGTATCATCACGCGGGTCAACGGCGCGGTCCGGCAGGATGATGTCCTTGCCCGGATGATGCATCCAATCCGGCGCGAGATCGAATATATCTCGACTTTCATGACCTTGCAGCCCGGCGATATCATCGTCACAGGCACCCCCACCGGATCCGGTGCGCGGCTCGATCCGCCACAGTTTCTTGTCCCCGGTGACATTGTCGAGGTCGAGGTCAACGGCATCGGCACCCTGCGCAACACGGTTCAGGACGAAACACCATGACGCCCGAAGATCACACAGCGGCGGCGGCGGATCTGCTGGCGGCGGAAACGACAGGTCAGCAGATCGGTTTGCTGAGCCTGCGCCATCCCGAAATGAACATGGATGATGCCTATGCGGTGCAAAATGCCATCCATCAGGCCAAGACCGATGCCGGGCGTCGGGTGATCGGCTGGAAGATCGGGTTGACGTCCAAGGCCATGCAATATGCGCTGAACATCGACATTCCCGACAGCGGTATTTTGTTCGATGACATGCCCTTTGATCACGGGGCGGTTGTGCCCGCGGGGCGGTTCATCCAACCCCGGATCGAGGCCGAGATCGCCTTTGTGATGAAATCCGCGATTGGCGGTGCGGATGTGACCCGCGCGGATGTTCTGGCGGCAACCGATTACGTGGCGCCCTCGATTGAAATCCTCGACACCCGCATTCTGCGCGCCGATCCCGACACCGGCCAGACGCGCGTTGTGTTCGACACCATCGCCGACAATGCCGCCAATGCCGGGGTGGTTCTGGGGCCGCAGCGCCATGCGCCGGACGCCTTTGATCTGCGTTGGGTCGGGGCAATCACATCGCGCAACCATGTGGTCGAGGAAACAGGTCTGGGCGCGGGGGTGTTGAACGATCCGGTCGCAAGCGTGATCTGGTTGGCCCGTCGTATGGCGCAATACGGCCAGAGCATTGAACCCGGCCAGATCATCCTGTCCGGCAGTTTCATTCGCCCCATCGAATGCCCCCCCGGCACCGAGATCACCGCAGATTTCGGGCCTTTTGGCGATGTTGCCATCGCTTTTGCCTAGGGGCGTCCCATGCCCCCGAGTGCCGGGGCGGTGTCACATGATCCGGGCGCTGCGTCGGGTTTTGCAATGCGGGTCGGCACCAATATACTGATGCGATTGTGCCCGTGATCGCCAAACAATTCACGAAAGAGAACCAGATATGGCCAAGCTGACAACCGGTGAAGTGATCGCCAAATCCTTGACCGCAAATGGTGTCGATACGGTGTTCGGCATCCCCGGAGCGCATATGTATGATTTCAATGATGCGTTGGCACGACAGGACGGGATACGGTTCATCCATACTCGCCACGAACAGGGCGCGGGATATATGGCCTATGGCTATGCCCGTTCGTCGGGCAAGCCGGGGGTCTATACTGTGGTGCCGGGTCCGGGGCTGCTGAATTCTGGCGCGGCGCTGTGTACCGCATATGGGGCCAATTCGCCGGTCATGTGCATCACCGGCAACATCATGTCGCATCTGATCGGACAAGGGCGCGGGCAATTGCATGAACTTCCCGATCATCTTGGCACGCTGAAGGGGCTGACAAAATGGGCGGATCGGATAAACCACCCAACCGAGGCCGGGGCCACCATGGATGCCGGATTTCAGCGCATGTCATCCGGGCGGCCCGGTCCCGTCGGCATTGAAACGCCCTGGGATGTGTTTGGCATGGCCGCCGAGGTACCTGAGCCCGTCGCCAGCACCGCCGTTGCGGCCCCGACGCCCGACCCGGATGCCATCGCGGCCGCCGCCGACATGATTGCCAAGGCGAAAAACCCGATGATCATGGTTGGAAGTGGCGCCTGGGACGCGAGCGCAGAGGTGCGCGCATTGGCGCGCCTGTTGCAGGCCCCGGTCACCGCCCACCGTCAGGGCAAGGGTGTGATGTCCGAGGATGATGATCTCGCGTTGCTGCCGCCCGCCGCATGGAAATTCTGGCCGAAATGCGATCTTTTGATCGGCATCGGGTCGCGGTTGGAATTGCAGCACTTCCGCTGGCGCTGGTTCCCGGAAGGGTTGAAAACCCTTCGGATCGACATTGATCCCACTGAATTCGTGCGGCTCAAACCGGATCACGGCGTTGTTGCCGATGCGGGTGAGGCCACGCGCGCCCTGATCGACGCCCTGGGGGATCGCATTGACGGCCGGGCCAGTCGCAGCGCCGAATATCGCGCGCTGACGGTGGCCGCCGACGCGGATCTTGCCACGGTGCAACCGCAGCAGGGCTATCTCAAGGTTATTCGGGACGCCCTGCCCCGCGATGGTTTCTTTGTCGAAGAAGTCAGCCAGGTCGGCTTTACCGCGCGCATGTGTTTTCCGGTGTATGAACCGCGCCAATATGTGACCTGTGGCTATCAGGACAATCTGGGGTTCGGGTTCAATACCGCCCTGGGGGTCAAGGTCGCGAACCCGGACAAGGCGGTGATTTCGATCTCGGGCGATGGCGGGTTCATGTTCGGAGTGCAGGAACTGGCCACCGCCGCCCAGCATGGGATCAATGTGGTGGCGGTGGTGTTCAACAACGCGGCCTATGGCAATGTGCGCCGGGATCAGCAAACCGTGTATGACAATCGCCTGCTGGGCGCGGATCTGGAGAACCCGGATTTCGTGGCATTGGCGCAAAGCTTTGGCGTGCGCGGGATTCGGGCCACGGACCCTGCCGAGCTGAAACAGGCGTTGACCGAAGCGCTAAGCGCCGAGGCGCCGGTTGTGATCGAAGTGCCGGTTCCGCGCGGCGGTGACGCGTCCCCCTGGCCCTTTATTCATCCGGCGGCGCCAGAGTAACGGCACAACACATCCATTGGACAGAAAACGGCCCTGATCCCGACTGCAGGGCCGTTTTGCCCGTTTGTCTATTTAATCATCAAGATGGATTAAATCTTGGCGCAGGGTTCCTTTTCGACCGGCCGCGGCCGCAGCCAGCAAAACCCGGCCTTGAAACCCCCGCCGATTGCCGGCGTTCCGTTGCGGCGTGGGGTGTGCCGGATGCGCGCGGTGATCGCTTTTTGATCGCTGCCATCTCGGATGTCACAACATTCGCAACAGGTGATTGTCAAATGTCATTACACCTGATTAAGTCGCGTAAGAGGGTGGTGACGTAATGATGAAAGATCTGAATATCGATACCTTTCTGAAGTTTGACGACGTCAAGAAAAGCTACGACCAGAAGAATCTGGTGGTCAAAGGCTTTAACATGGACGTCCAAGAGGGCGAGTTCATAACGCTGCTCGGGCCATCGGGGTCGGGCAAGACAACGGTCCTGATGATGCTGGCCGGATTTGAAAGCGTCACATCGGGCGATATCGCCATCGCCGGAAAATCCATCAACCGCACGGCCCCCTATCGCCGCAATATCGGCATGGTCTTTCAGAACTATGCGCTGTTTCCCCATATGACGGTGGCGGAAAATCTGGCCTATCCATTGGCCGTGCGCAAAATGCCAAAGGACAAGATCAAGGCACAGGTGGCGGAATATCTGAACCTGGTGGAATTGTCGGCCTTCGGGGATCGTCGCCCCGGCCAGCTTTCGGGGGGTCAGCGCCAGCGTGTCGCCCTGGCCCGCGCGATGATCTTTGAACCGACCCTGATTTTGATGGATGAACCGCTGGGCGCGCTCGACAAGAATCTGCGCGAACAGATGCAGTATGAAATCACCCGCCTGCACAAGCAGATGGGGTTCACCGTGATCTATGTGACCCATGATCAGGCCGAGGCGCTGTCTATGTCGAGCCGGATCGCCGTGTTCAACGACGGTGTGGTCCAGCAATGCGCGCCCCCGGCCGAGCTTTATGAACGTCCGGCCAATGCGTTTGTTGCCGACTTTATCGGCGAAAACAATTTTGTCCCCGGCCGGGTCGAAAGCATCGACGGCGCAACCGCGAAAATCGTCACCGACGGCGGCACCATCGTTGCCCAGGCAACAGCGGATCTGACCGTCGGCGGTGCCTGTCGCGTGTCTGTGCGCCCGGAAAAGCTTTTCTTTCCGCCATCGACCCATGCGCATGACAACGCCCTGACCGTTCGGTTCGAAACCCGGATCTATGTCGGTGATTTCATTCGTTATTATTTCAAGCTGCCTGATGGCACCGACATCATTGTCAAAATCTTGAACGACCTTTCTGCGCCGGAATTTACCGATGGCGCGGAGGCCCAGCTGCTTTGGTTGGCATCCGATTGCATCGCTTTCCAGGCGGGCTAGGCGACACAGGGCAAAACCGGGGTCCTGATAAATACCCGGACTGACAAGGAGAAACCGATGAAGAAACATCTGACGTTACTTGCGACTGTCGCGCTGCTCGCCAGCCCCGCAGTGGCGCAAGATCTCACCGTGACGTCCTTTGGCGGTGCCTATGGTGCGGCCCAGAAGGAACACATGATCGACCCCTTCGTAGCCGAGACCGGCGTCAATATCCTGTTCGAGGATTACGGCGGCGGCGTTGCGGAAATGAAGGCCCAGGTCGAGGCCGGCAATATCCAGTGGGATGTCGTGGATATCGAGGTGATTGACCTCGAACGCGCCTGTGCCGAAGGCTATCTTGAGGTGCTGGACCAAAGCGTTCTGCCCGATGGTGACGATGGCACCGCCGCTGCGGATGACTTCATCCCCGATGCTTTGGCCAATGAATGTGGCGTCGGCAATATCGTGTGGTCGGTTGTCTTTGCGGTGAACACCGAAAACGGCCCCGGTCCCGAATCGATTGCGGATTTCTTTGACACCGAGGCCTTCCCCGGCAAACGTGGTCTGCGCAAGCGTCCGCAGGTCAACATGGAATGGGCTCTGATCGCGGATGGCGTTGCCCCCGAAGATGTCTATGCCACCCTGTCCACCGACGAAGGTCAGGCCCGCGCATTTGCCAAGCTCGACACCATCAAGGACGATATCGTCTGGTATGACAGCTGGTCTCAGGCCCCCGTTCTGTTGAATGACGGTGGCGCGCAGATGGTGCAATCGGCCAATGGCCGGATCTTTGCCGCAATCAAGGACGACGGCGCACCGTTCAGCATCGTCTGGGACAGCCATGTCTATGACCTTGATGTCTGGGCCATCATGAAAGGGTCGCCGAACCTGGAAACCGCGATGGAATTCGTGAAATCCGCGACCCGCACCGTGCCGCTTTCGGGGATGCAGGACGTGGCCTATGGCCCGACCCGTAAATCCGCTCAGGCGCTGCTGCCGGAAAGCGTGAAACAGGATCTGCCCACCGCCCACCTCGACGAGGGTCTGAAGGCGGATGGTATCTTCTGGGCTGACTATGGCGAAAGCCTTGGCGAGAAGTTCAACGAATGGCTGCTGCAATAAGCCGCTGATCGTCGATCATCCAATCCTGTCCCTCGCGCCGTGTCGTGGCGCGGGGGATATCCCCCCAGATCATGCCAACCCTTAACCATGAATGGCCCATGACCGCAGCAACGCCAAATCTTGATCGTGCCGATGCCCGCAACGCAGCGCGCGAGGCGCGCAAGCGCAAGCTTCAGGCATTCCTGTTTGTCGTGCCGCTCTTGGTCTTTATCATCTTCGCCTTTGTGGCGCCGATCACGACGATGCTCTATCGCAGCATCCACAACCCCACGGTGGCCAATCTGGTGCCCGAAACGCTGGCGGCTCTGGCGGAATGGTCCGGCGATGACATGCCCGACGATGCCGTCCTGATCCAGTTCGCCGCAGACATGAAGCGGATGGCGAATGATCGCACATCCGGCAAGCTGGCCGATGAAATCAACCGCGCCCTGCCCGGCATGTCGAGCGTGGTAAAATCCACCGCACGCGCCCTGCGCCGGGTCGATGACGCCGAGATTGCCAGCAATGGCGCGACCCTGCTGAAAGACGCAAATGACCGCTGGGCCGATCCCGCCACATGGCGCGCGCTCAAGGCCGCGGGCAAGCCTTATACAGACAGCTATTACCTGACCTCTGTCGATCTTGAACGCGACGCGGATCGCAGCATCGTGCAGCGCGACACCCAGATCTACGTCAAGCTTTACACCAAAACCCTGCGCATGGCGTTGATCATCACGCTTCTGACCGTCCTGCTTGGCTATCCGCTGGCGTTCTATATGGCGCATGCCTCTGACAAGATGGCGAATTTCCTGATGGTCTTTGTCCTGCTGCCGTTCTGGACCTCGCTTCTGGTGCGGACAACGGCCTGGATCGCGCTGTTGCAAACCAATGGTGTGGTCAATTCGACGCTCATGGCGCTTGGCCTTGCCGATGAACCGCTGGAAATGCTGTATACCCAGTTTTCAACCGTCATCGCGATGACCCATATCCTGCTGCCGTTCATGGTGCTGCCGCTTTATTCGGTGATGCGTGGCATCGACCAAAGTTATATGCGCGCCGCCCTGTCGATGGGCAGCAAACCCTTGGGCGCGTGGTACAAGATCTATCTCCCGATGAGCCTGCCTGGCCTGTCCGCCGGGGCGCTTTTGGTGTTCATCATTTCGGTGGGCTATTACATCACGCCTGCGCTGGTTGGCGGCACCGACGGGCAGATGATTTCCAACATCATCGCCTTCCACATGCAAACCTCCAACAACTGGGAACTGGCCGCTGCGCTGGGTTCGCTTTTGCTGGTGATCATTTTGCTGCTGTACTGGCTGTTCGACCGGTTTGTCGGCGCAAGCAACATCAAGTTGGGATAAGGCATGAAACGCTTCCCCGAATATTTCACCTTTTGGCATATCGCGGGCCACTACGGGTTGCGGGTGTTCGCCTTTTTGGTGCTCTTGTTCCTGATGCTGCCGATCCTGGTGATCATGCCGCTTTCGTTCAACGCCGAGCCGTTTTTTACCTTTACCGAGGGCATGTTGGCGCTGGATGCCGAGGCCTATTCCATCCGTTGGTATCAGGAAATCCTTGACGATCAGAAATGGCTGCTGGCCATTCGCAACAGTTTTGTCGTTGGCTTTGCCGCCGCGACCATCGCCACGGTGCTTGGCACGGTGGCCGCTGTTGGCCTGTCGTCGCCCTGGATGCCCTATAAACGGATCATCACGGCGCTGTTGCTGTCGCCGATGATTGTGCCGCTGATCATCATCGCGGCGGGGATGTTTTTCTTTTACACCCAGTTCAATCTGGTCGGCACCTATGGCGGGTTGATCATTGCCCATGCCGCGCTGGGGGTGCCCTTTGTGATCATTACCGTGACCGCCACGCTCAGCGGCTTTGACCGGTCGTTGTTTGTCGCGGGGCTCAGCCTGGGGGCCTCTCCGGTCAAGGTGTTCTGGGACGTGGTCATTCCGCTGATCCGGCCGGGCGTGATTTCCGGTGGGCTTTTCGCCTTTGTCACCTCGTTTGACGAGGTGGTGCTGGTGCTGTTTCTGGCCGGCCCGGAACAACGCACCATTCCGCGCCAAATGTTTTCCGGGCTGCGCGAACAGATCAATCCAACCATCCTTGCGGTTGCGACCCTGCTTGTCGTGCTCTCGGCGGCGCTGCTGTTCACATTGGAAGCGCTGCGCAGACGTTCCGCAGCGATGAGCGGATCTGCCTGAAGCACAAGGGTGGTCCGCGTCGGGTCAATCCGGCCCCGGGCGCGCGGGCCAGTCTTAGTCCGCGCTGCCGCCGTATAGCACCGATTGGACATTCAAATCCTGATCCAGAAGCGTGAAACCGGCACGTTTTCCGATCTCGATCGTGCCGATCTCATGGTCCAGCCCAATCGCCCGCGCCGGGGTTTGCGTCGCCATCTGGATCGCCGTGCTCAGATCGCAGGCTGTCAGCCGTATCAGGGTGCGCACCGCGTCGATCATCGAAATATCCGCCCCGGCCAGCACGCCGGCGTCACTCATCAATCGGCCATCCTTGCGATGGATGCGGCGGCCCAACAGGTCAAATTCGGTCATCTGCGTGCCAAGCGGCATCATCGCGTCGCTGACCAGAAACAGCCGCTCTGGTCCGGCCATTGCAAGCGCGCTGCGCAGGTTTGCAGGATGCACATGGATGCCATCGGCAATTACGCCGGCAAACAAGGCCGGACAGTCGAACACCGCCCCGACAAGACCGGGTTCCCGGTTTGCCATTTGGCTCATCGCGTTGAACAGATGCGTCGCGCCACGCAGGCCAGATTTCTGGGCTTGGACGATTGTGTCGTATCGCGCCTCGCTATGTCCGGCAAACAGCCGCACGCCGCTGGCGGTCAATCGCTGCAAACGCGCCATTTCCGTTTCTTCCGGGGCAAGTGTCAGCAGGATTCGGACAGAGGCCTCGGTGATCAGCCGCTCGTCCGCGTCGTCGATCTTGCGAATGGCGGCGGGCGGATGAATGCCGGGGCGCGCAGGCGACAGAAACGGGCCTTCAAGGTGCAGACCAATGACGCCGATACAATGCGGGCTGGCCGCTTCGACCGCCGCGATCGCCCGCTGATAGCTGCGCCCCGCGTCGGTGATGAAGGTCGGAAGGAACCAGGCCGTGCCGCCGATCTGCGCCGCTTTGGCCATACAGTCCAGGGTGTCGCGCGTCGGGTCGTCATTGAACTGTCGCCCGCCTGCCCCGTTCAGTTGCAGATCGACCAGCCCCGGCACAAGAATGTCCGTCGCGATCCCGCTGGCCTCGTTTCCTCCGGCCACCTGCGGGGCTTTTGCTGCTGGCAGCACATCAAGGATCTCCGCCCCGCGAAACACCACGGCATGGTCGGGCAATGGCGCGCCGCCATCCCCCACATATAATTTCCGCGCCTTGATAACCTGAAGCCTATCCAAAACGTACCCCGTTGATGACTATGGCCAAGGTCAGGGCCCGGCTGTGCAAGCCAAGGTCGGCACCGGGAGTGTGCCCCCGGAAATGCGCGTTTTTGCCAATGCCCAACACGTGCCGATCCATACCTTCCCGCGCCGCGATGCCGTGGTTGTATCACAGCGCTGTTGCTTCGGGTTCGAAGCAACGTTTTATGGAATATGCGTCGTGTTGGGCGCGATGTTCAAGTGAGCAAAAGCCGGATCTGGCGTGGCATGGCGATTGGGTTCCGACGAAGGGACATGGTGGCCATGCCCCGTTCGGAAACCTTTATCCCGGATTTTCCCAATCTGTTGTTTTTCATACGTTTCTCCAGACATTCAATCCTGTGTGCAGGGGTCAGGTGACCGCGCCAACCAACGAAAGCTCTTGCGCGCGGTGACAGGCGACGTGATGACCGGGATTGATTTCCTGCCATTGCGGCGGGGTTTTGGTGCAGATGTCCTGCGCATGGGCGCAGCGATCCGCAAAGGGGCATCCGGCGCTGGTTCTGGTGGGATCGGGGGGATCCCCGCGCAAGGAGATGCGCGGCGATCTGGTGTCCGGGTCGGGGTTCGGGATCGCCGAAAGCAGCGCCTCGGTATAGGGATGTTTGGGCGCAGAGAACAATTCGTCGGTTGTGCCCAGTTCGACCAGCTGGCCCAGATACATGACCGCCACCCGATGCGAAATGTAGCGCACAACAGACAGGTCATGCGACACAAACAGATAGGCGATGCCGTATTCCTTTTGCAGATCCGACAGAAGGTTCAGGATCTGTGCCTTGACCGAAACATCCAGCGCCGAAACCGCCTCGTCACAGACCATGAGCCGGGGATTTGTGGCCAGGGCCCGCGCGATGCAGATCCTTTGCCGCTGTCCGCCACTAAAGGCATGTGGGTAACGGTTCAGGTAGCCGGTGTTCAGCCCGACAATGGTCATCAGTTCCGCCACCCGCGCCTTCATCTGTGACCGGCTCATCTCGCCTGCGACGCGCAGCGGTTCGGACACCAGTTCGAAAATCGTCATGCGCGGGTCAAGCGATCCATAGGGATCCTGAAACACCATCTGAAGTTCGGGGCGAATGGCGCGCAGGCTCTTGGCGTCCAGGGTGCGCAAATCCAGTTTGCCCCTGGAACTGGCGAATTGGATGCTGCCGCCACTGGGTTCAATCGCCCGCAACACACAGCGCCCCAGCGTGGTCTTTCCGCAGCCGCTTTCCCCGACAAGCCCCAGCGTTTCGCCAAAGCCGAGTTCGAATGAAACGCCGCGCAGCGCCTTGACCGGATTTCCCGCAGGTTTCAGGAAACCGCCCTTTACGCCAAAGGATTTCTCAAGATCATGAACTTCCAGAACCGCGTCCTGGGGGCCTGCATCCTTCATGTTCGTCCTCCCGAAAACAATGAACGCCGCGCGCGGGGGGCCGGGGCCTGCGGCAATGGGGGTTCTTTGGTGTCGCTGTTGTGGAAACACCGCACCATGTGGCCGTCTTCCACCGGGGTCATGGCGGGCACGCTTGTGTCGCATTTTCCGTCGATGGCCACCGGGCAGCGGCTGCGAAATCCGCATTGCCACGGCAGGCCGATTGGCACCGGAACGTTGCCCGGAATGGCCTGAAGCCGCTCTTGCCGCGCGCCTGACAGTTTTGGAAAGCTGTCGATCAGACCCTTGGTATAGGGATGGCAGGGATTTTTCAGCACCTGGCGCGTTGTGCCTGTTTCGACGATACGGCCCAGATACATCACCGCGATCCGTTGGGTGACTTCGGCGACAACCCCCAGATCATGGGTGATATAGAGGATCGACATCCCCATTTCTTCGCGCAGACCTTCCAGCAGTTCGAGGATCTGTGACTGCACCGTGACGTCCAGCGCGGTTGTCGGCTCATCCGCGATCAGCAGATCAGGATCACAGGCCAGCCCCATCGCGATCATCACCCTTTGTCGCATCCCGCCAGAGAGGTTGAACGGGTATTCTCGGAACCTTTGCTGCGGGTTGGTGATCTGCATCCGCTCAAGATAGTGCAGCGCGATGTCGCGCGCTTCGGCCTTGTCGCGGGTGCGGTGCAGCATGACCGCTTCGACGATCTGATCGCCGATCCGATGCACCGGTGACAGGCTGGTCATCGGCTCTTGAAAGATCATGGCAATCCGGCCGCCGCGGATCTTGCGGATCAGCCCGCCCCGCGTGTTGATCCGGGCCAGATCCACCCCACCGTCAGACCCCTGTTCGGCACCGCCCGGCGCGTTCAACATGATCGAACCGTTCACGATATTGCCGGGGTTGGGCACAATCCGCATGATCGCCTGGGCGGTGACGCTTTTGCCCGACCCGCTTTCCCCGACAATTCCAAACGACTCTCCTGCGTTGAGCGAAAGATTGACCCCGTTGACGGCATTCAGGGTCGCACGCCCAAGGTCGAATTCGACGCGAAGGTCCTTGATGCTCAAAAGTTCCTGCATTGGTCTTCCCGTTTTAGTGGCGTTTGCATCCATGACGATCACCGATAGGGGTCAACGGCATCGCGCAGACCGTCACCGACAAAGTTGAAGCAGATGACCGTCAGCACGACAAAGGCACCGGGGATCAAAAGCCAGGGGCTTTGCGACAGGGCATTCGGGCTTTGTGCCGCTTGCAAGAGCACGCCCCAGCTGACCGCCGGTGGTTTGATACCGATCTGAAGAAAGCTCAGCGCCGTTTCGGCAATGATCATCGCCGGCACGCCCAGCGTGATGCTGACAATCAGATAGCTGGCAAAGGAGGGCAGGATATGACGCCGGATGATCTGCATCGTCGGCACCCCCATCAGGCGCGCCGCCATGACGAAATCAGCCTCGCGGATTTCAAGCGTCTTGCCGCGCACCACCCTTGCCAGATTGGCCCAGCCGACAACCGACAGCACAATGGTGATCCCGAAAAACACCTGGGTGCTCGACCATTCCTGGGGCATTGCGGCGGCCAACGCCATCCAGAGCGGAATGCTGGGAATGCTCAGCACGAATTCGATCAACCGTTGAATGGCAATGTCGATGGTGCCGCCGAAATAGCCCGACAACCCGCCCATGAAACTGCCGATCAGGAAGCTCAGCATCACACCGGCAATGCCGATGAACAGGGAAATCTGCGACGCGGCAATGGTGCGCGAAAAAAGACATCGGCCAAATTCATCGGTGCCAAAGGGAAACCAGACCCCCGGCGCCTCGACCCCAACCAGATGCCGGCCCAGCGTCAGCGCCCCCCAGAGGTTTTCATTCTCGCGCTGGGGAAAGAACCGGATCGGGTGGCGCACGGCCTCGTCCCGGACATAGGTTTTTTCCCATGTCTCATCGTCGATTTCCTGGCGCACGCCATAGACAAAGGGCCGCAGCGAGAAATTACCCGCAGCATCGACAAAGTGAATGCCCTGCGGCGGCATCAGGATGTAATCGGTGTGGGTTTCGTTATGGGTGTTGACCGAAAAGAAACCGGGAAACAGCGCCAGCGTGTAAAGCACCGCCAAGATGGTCAGCCCCGCCATGGCAAGCCTGTGTTTCTTGAACTTGAACCTGATCAGGCTCCATTGCGAGGCGGCGAAATAATCGTCTGCCGCCTTGGTCGAAGTGTCGTTGGACGCAGTGTCGTCGTTGAGGGTCAGGTTGTCAGCCACGGATTTCCGACCTTTCTAGCTTGATCCTTGGGTCAACAAGGACGAGCAGCAAATCTGCGATTGTGCTGCCGATGATCACGAGGAATGAGAGGAACATCAGGATGGTCGCCGACAGGAAGGTGTCCTGGCTGATCAACGCGCGCAGCAGCATCGGCCCCGCAGTCGGCAGTCCCAGCACGACGGCGGTCACGGTGGCGGCCGAAATCGTCGCGGGCAGCACCATCGCCATTTCACTGATGATCGGGTTCAATGCCAGCCGCACAGGATATTTGAACAGCAACTTGCGTTCACCCACGCCCTTGGCGCGTGCGGTCACAACGTATTGTTTGCGCAACTCGTCCAACAGCGATGCCCGCATCACCCGGACCACGCCGGCGGCCATATAGGTGCTGACAATCAGGATCTGCGTCGGCAAGTGCCAAAGCATGTCGACAAACTTGGCCAGGCTCCAGGGCGCCAGCAGGAATTCGTCGGAATTCAGGCCCGTCAGGTCGATGCCGAACCATGTCGTCGCGATATAAAGCGTCACCAGCGCCAGCAGGAAACTTGGCGTCGCCAGCCCCAGCAGGCTCAGGAAGGTGACGGTGTGATCGCCGACCGAATATTGATGCGTGGCCGAATAGACCGCGATCGGAATGGCGATGGCATAGGTCACCAGAACGATCAGGACGGCAATAAAGGCATCCAGGATCAAAGGTTCCACAACCAGATCGCTGACCGGGCGGTTCCATTCAAAGGAATAGCCGAAATCACCCACCAAAAAGCCAGAGATCCAGCGGAAATATCGAAGATAGCTCGGCAGATCGAGACCGTATTGCTGTCGCAACGCCTCCAGCTGCTCGACAGATACCTTTGAACCGGATTGTTCCAGCGCGGCCACCACCGACGTCAGATAGTCGCCAGGCGGCAGTTCGATGACCAGGAAAGAAACGATCGAAATCAGCCACAGCAGGATCAGGGCGTATATCAATCGTTTGAGGATGTATTTTGCCATTTTGGGGCCTCATGCTTGCGGATCGGGGCCGCATAGGTCCACGGAGGGGGATGGCCGCCCCGGATGTGGGGCGGCCAAGTTTGACGGCTATTGGCTGGCTTCGGTGTCGAACCAGAACTGCTCTGGGAGGAACTGAGTCCATTGGTGGAACACCGAGTCCCAAACATCGCCGTCTTTGGGGCCGTTGCGTGCCTGCTTGGAAATCAGCAGGGGTTGCGGCGGCAGACCAACGGTGCCGATGGCATACATGCCTTCCAGCTGGGCGGTGAACACAGCTTTGGCGGCCTCGTCGAATGCGGGATCATCCGGCGTCACCTGAAGGAATTTCTGGAAATCCTCTGCGGCTGTCTGCACCTCCAGCGGCGGTTCCGTGCCGGTTTCACCATTGCTGTCGAGCCAGGCCGCCCATTCCAGCGCGCCATAGCCATAATGCGGGGCATATTGGCTCATGTTTGCGGCGGCGCCCGACCACATGCCCGCCAGGTGAACCGAATAGGCCCATGCGGGGACATCCAACTGGCCGGCATTGCGTTGCTGTTGGAACAAACCGAATTCCACCAGTTTGGCACGGGTCCGCACGCCAACGGCATTCCAATCTTCGGTCACAAGCTCGACGATCTTGGCCCAGGCCGGTTCTGGCGGCGCTTGCACCATCTGCACGGTAAAGGGTTCGCCATCGGGGCCAAGCCGGTAACCGTCGCTGTCGCGTTCGGTCAGACCCATTTCATCCAACAGCTTGTTGGCCAGATCGCGGTCGAATTGGGCGTAATGTTCCCCCATCCAATCCTCGTAATAGGGATCTTGTGGCACCGGCGCGGCCTGACGCGCTGTGGCGCGACCGAAATACACCAGTTTGTTGATCCGCTCGCGGTCAATCGCAACCGACATCGCCTGACGGAACCGCAGATCGCCAAACACTTCGCGCTTGATCGGTTCTGGATGGTTCACGTTGAACGAAAAGACGAATTCGTTGCCGCGGTAATAGGTCACCAACTTGGTTTCATATCCGCCGACGTCTTCGTTTTTCTTGTAGGTGGTGTAATTGGCCAGCGATCCCCAGCCATAATGGGTGTAGCGCCCGGCGATTCCGCCCAGATCCTGCGCTTCGAGATTGGTCACCAACAGACGCTTCAGATCATCGACATAAGGCAGTTGGTTGCCCTCGGAATCCACCTTGAAGAAATAGGGATTGCGGGTGAATGTCTTGTTGCCGGCGCTGTCAACCGAAGAGAAGACATGGGTGCCGATTGTCGGCTGACCGGGCACCAGATCGCCGTCAAAATACCAATAGTTGCCATAGACCAGCATCTGGTTTTGCAGGTTCGTCACCCAGCTTTCAAAACCCGCCTCTTCGGCCAGCTTGTCAGCGTCGGGATTGATGGCGATGTCGAACTGGCCGATGTAATGTTTCGGCACCAGCCCCGACAAAACCGCCGCATTGGCCAGTTTCATCACAAAGGACGGGTTCGGAGCGGCAAATTCCCACTGGAAGGTGTAATTGTCGACCCGGTTGAATTTGACCAATTCACCGCCCGCAAACCAGCGCCGGTCGGGCGACGGCGTGACATCGGGATTGGTCAGGATGCGTTGATAGAAATATTCGACATCATCAACCGTCAGCGGCGTGCCGTCCGACCATTTCATGCCTTCGCGCAGTGTGATCGTCAGAACCTTGCCATCGTCGCTGAGCGAAAAGGATTCCGCCACATTGGGCACAACAGTCCGTAGATCGGTGTCGAACTTGAACAGCGTTTCAAGCCGCATCAACAGCGTGTCCCACCCGCGTGAGTTCGGCACCGTCGCAGGCGACACCATCGCGCCGCCGTATTTCCCGATCGAATCGGCCGGTACGATCACCGCCGGATTCTTGGGCAGACGTTCGGCCAGCGGTGGCAATTTGCCCGCCGCAACCATTTCGGCAAGCTCGGGCGCCTCGCTATAACCCGTCACCGACATGCCGGTGCTTTCAGAGAAAAACTCGGGCGTGGCATATTGCTCTGCCATGCCGCTTTCTGTCTGGGCGATGGCCGCATTTGATAGCAAAGCCGCCATGACAAATCCCGTGGCCAGCGATCCGCGGGCCAATGACTTAATCTTCATGTCGAAAAACTCCTCTCCTGTTTCTCGCGCCTATTTTGCAATCCGGGCTGATTGGCCGGACCACAATATTGACGCGACCAAGCCCTCCTCCCGGGCTTATTCGGCGTCCTGTTCGGACGTATCGGCACATGATTTGTCGTCTTGTGCGCTAGCTTTGTAACACAGTTTTTTCCAAATCGTCGACTATTTTCTTAGATCGTCGATTATTTTTGTGATAGCGTCGACGAAGAAAGCGAAATTGTCGTCGCGATACGACAGGACACAGAACAAGGAAAAGCTGTATATGACTTTGAATTCTCGGGAAAAAACATCCGCCGGCGCCACCAGTTCGGCCTCTGGTCACAAGATACGCTCTGTTCTGCCCCGGATTGCGCCCAGTGGCCGGCGCCCGCAATTGCTGGTGCGGGTCGAAACCGAGAACGGTCTTGTCGGTTGGGGGGAATGCGGGCTTGCGGGCCGGGAAAAGGCGGTGATGGGCGCCATCGAACATTTCACGTCCTTGTTGGTTGGGCGCAATGCGATGGATATCGGTGCGATTTGGCAAAGACTATATCGCAGCCAGTATTATGAAGGTGGCCGGGTTCTACAGGCGGCGATATCCGGGCTCGACATTGCGCTGCATGATCTCAAGGGCAAGGCCCTGAATGTGCCGGTTCATCAGCTTTTGGGCGGACGGCAACGCGACCGCATTCCGGTTTTTGCGTCGATTCCGTCCATGCATTTTGACACTGCGCGCGAAACGGCCAATGCCTTTTATCGTGATGGATGGCGCTGCATCCGGCTGTTTCCCGATTTCAGCAATCTGGAATATTTCGAGCCCCGCGAAGAAATCGCAAGAACCGCAGAGCTGTGCCGCAACGTGCGCGCCGACCTTGGCGAAGATGTGGTGTTGGGAATTGACTGGCACCATCGGCTGAGCGTGGCCGAAGCGGCGTCATTCTGTCATAAACTGCCCACTGGAACGCTGGATTTTCTGGAAGAGCCGATCCGCGACGAATCGCCGGGGGCCTATGAAGCCCTGCGACAGATGACCGACATCCCCTTTGCCATTGGGGAAGAGTTTTCCAGCAAATGGCAGTTCCAGCCCTATATTGAACGCGACATTCATCAGTTCAATCGCGTTGATGTCTGCAATGTCGGCGGCCTGACCGAAGCGATGAAAATCGCCGCGATGAGCGAGAGCCATTATATCGACATCATGCCGCATAATCCCATGGGGCCAATCTGTGCCGCGGCGACAATTCATTTCTGCGCCGCGATTTCCAATATGGCCTGGATGGAATTTGCCCTGCTGCCGGACGGCTACAACCCGAGCGACAAACCACCATCCCCCTATTTGCGCGAACCGGTTTTGAACGGAACCAGCTTTGATGTGCCCGAAGGTTGCGGCCTGGGGATCGAGATCGACGAAAGCCTGTTGCTCGATGACATGCCCGAACTTTGGCAATGTCCGATGTTGCAGCGCGCGGACGGCAGCCTGACCAATTTCTGATTTCACCTCCATGACGTGATGGCAGCAGCCCCGCGCGCTTTGGACCCCACACAGGACGGAGACAAATGGCCTCTGACAATGATCCAAATGCCGGGGTTGCGACCCTTTACGACACGGTCCTTGACGAGATCGCCACAGGACAGCTTCTTGGGGGGCAGCGGTTGAAGGTTTCTGAACTTGCGGCGCGGTTCGGCATAAGCGCCAGCCCGGTTCGCGAAATGCTGCGCCAGATGCACGGCGAAGGTTTTGTTGAAATCAACCCGAACCGGGGCGCGACGGTCAAGGCCTCGGATCCCGGTCGGGTCCAGAACATATTCGAGGTTCTGCAACTGTTGGAGCCCTACGCAGTCAAATGGTTCGCCGAAGACGCCCCCGTCGATGCGATTGATCGGATGCAGGCGATTCAGGATCAGATAAAGGCGGCCCCGCCCGACGACGCGCTGGGGTTTACCCGGCTGGATACCCAATTTCATGCCATCGTCTTTGCCGATCACTATAATGATGTTGCGACCGAAACCTGGAAAAAGCTGCGGGTTGCCTTGTCCGTGCATTCCGCACCGCTTCGGATCAGCATGTCACGACGGCGCAACATCATCGAAGAACATGACATGTTGATCGCCGCTTTCCGCGACCGGAATGCGCCACGGGCCGAACAGGTGATTCAGCAGCATCTTCATGGGGCATATGTCCAAATGTCCCGACAAATCCGCGCGATTGACACCTGACGCGGCCAGAAACGCACTTACAAAGGAAATAATGCAATGCATTTGATAGTGGTTGAACCAATGCTGTCCGACGTCATGACCGACAAGGATCAGGAACGGCAATGGTGGGCACGGCTAGAGGCGGCGGCGCCGGATCTGACCGTCGAATATCTGACCAATCAGACAGATCTCTGTGAAAGGATCGCCTTTGCCGATGCTGTCGCCGGGTTCATTTCCGAACCCGCACTTGCGCGGGCGGGCGACCGGTTGCAATGGGTGCATTCCTTTGCCGCGGGACCGCAGAACCAGCTTTACCCGGCCTTCCTTGCCCGCAAGCTCAGGCTGACCTGTAGCAAGGGCAACGGAGCCGTGCCGCTGGCCGAACATGCGATGATGTCGATGCTGGTGCTTGCGCGCAATCTGCCGGCATATTTTCAAAGCCAACAAAACGCCAAATGGGCCCAGCATCTCAACCTTGAATTGGCGGGCAAGACCTGTGCCATTCTGGGTGCGGGCAATTCCGCCAAGGAGCTGGCCAAGCGCGCCCGGGCCTTCGGGATGCGGGTGCATGCGCTGAAACGGCGGCCGCAGGATCTGCCGGATTTTGATCGTGTCATTGGATCGGATGATTTGCGCGGGTTCCTTGAGGGGGCAGATTTTCTCGTCAACACCCTGCCGCTGACCCCCGTCACCGCCAACCTGATTGGCGCAGAGCAGCTGGGCTGGATGAAGCCGACGGCCTTCTATGTCTGTGTGTCGCGCGGCGGCATTGTCAATGATGAGGCGCTGATCGCCGCGCTTCGCCAGGGTCGGCTGGCCGGTGCCGCGCTGGACGCGCATTCACAGGAACCTTTGCCCGAAGACAGCCCCTTCTGGACCCTGCCCAACACCATCATTACGCCGCACGACGCCGCCCATTGCGTCGGCACGCATGAGCGTGGGGTGGAAATCCTGATTGAGAACGTGATGCGCTCGCACAACGGGCAGGACCTGGTGAATGTTGTCGATCTCAGCGCGGGGTACTAGGGGAAGCCCCCAATAATCTTACGTCTTTGGCGCCAAATCCACGAAATGAAACTGCCTGTCTCGCACCATGCGGGACCGGCTAGGCGGCGCATATTCGAACCCGCCCGCCAGAGGCGTTGATCGACCCGTTCGGCCATATGGATGCGCCACGGGCGCCAACCGCACGCTGTGTGGTGCTAAATCCCCAAAGCGCGGATTTGTTGTGACATTTGCACAAACGACCCGTCCACATGTTTGCGCACGATCATATCGGCACGTGCGGTATCATTGGCACGAAAGGCCGCAATAAGCGCATCGTGTTCTTCTTTGATGGTTTCAAACCGGGTGGGCGAAATCCGAAGTCGCGCCGCCTGAACATTCAATGATGTTCTGAGGTTGCGCCAGATCTCGGCCGCGGTCTGATTGTAATGCCCGCGGCAGAACACCTCGTGAAACTGCAAATCGAGTTTTCTGAAAGCCCGCTGTTCGAAATGCGAGGTTTGCTTGATCTTGGCTTGAATATCCTCCAGCTCGTCCAGCAATTCCATTGGCGCGTAATCTGCGAACCAGGTCACGAAATAGGGTTCCAGCATCTGCAAGACTTCAAAGATATTCTGAATCGATCCGGCATCTGTGGCTTTGACCATCGCGCCGCGATTGGGGTGGATCTCTACAAATCCTTCGCCCTGCATTCGGCGCAAGACTTCGCGCACCGGACTGGTGCTGACACCAAAACGCGCGGCCAATTCCGACACTTTCAGACGCTGCCCGCCGATAAGGCGACCCTCATAGATGTCATCGAGGATTGCATCATAAAGCGGGACTTCCGCAATGTCGGCGTCAGTTTTCATAATAGCCAAATTCTCTTTTGATCAAACTCTATTATAACGTCAGGTTCCGGCGGAAACCAGTGCAGCGGGTTTGCCGGGCAAATGGCGCCTTGGCGCAAGGACAGCGCCTATTCGTTGGGCAGCGCATCATTGGACAGCAATGGCAGGGTCACGACGATCAATGCCCCCTCTGGCGGGTCCATGATGTCCAGAAAACCTGCGTGATTTTTCATGACCCGCGCGGCAATCGGAAGCCCAAGCCCGCTTCCCGGTCCATCGTTCACCTGACTGAACCGGCTGATCGCCTCGACATGTTTGTCGGCTGGAATGCCAATGCCATCATCCTGAATGGACAAGATGGCCCCGCCCCGATTGGTTTTCAGGTCGAGCTTGATGTGCCGCATGTTGGCCCCGCCATGCACCACCGCGTTGCGCAAGAGGTTCAAAATCGCCTCTTGCAACATCACCGCATTGCCCGGAACGATCACCGCCCCGCGGGGCAAGGCGACCTGTACGTCGATGGGGTGATCCATGTTTTGCTGGCGAAACGTATGGACCACCTGATCGACCAGCGCCCCGAAATCCAATGGCACATGCGACGCGCCGTCATCGGATCCACCGGCACGCTCAAATGACAGCAGCTGATTGGTGAGATTGCTGGCCTCGCGCGCGGCCTGAACCAGCGCGCCACAGCGTTCCTTGACCGCCTCGGGGGTGCGCGCATTCTGAACCGCTTCGGCAAGCGCGATGACACCGGCCACCGGATTTCGCAATTGATGGGCGGCATTTGCAATGAATTCATCCTTGGAACTGATCCGACGGGACACGCGATCCAACAGGTCATTCAACGTATTCACAAGACCGCGCGCCTCGACCGGCACCGGGCGCATGATGGGGTCCAGCTCGCTTGGGCTTCGCAGCGCGATCGCCTGTTCAAGATCCAGAAGCGGGCGCAACCCCCGCGCGACACCGAACCAGACAACAAAGGCAACAGAGGCCACAAGCAGCACGATCACCGCAAACGACCGCGACACCACCTCGCGGACAAAATTGCTGCGCACATCGGCGTTTTGCCACACGGTAATGTTGAATACACCGGTGATGCCGCTGACGGTTGTGCCATCCTGAAACCGCAGAACGCGCACGTCCTCGCCCTGGTAGCGGGCGTTGTAATAAAACGGTTCGGTCGAGTCCTCTGGCGCCGATTTTGGCAGCACCGGCGGCGTGGAATAGCCGGTCACAAATACCCCGTCCGGGGCGTAGACATGATAAAACAACACCCCGCCGGAGGTGTCATTGATCAACCGCCGGGTCGCGGGGCTGAGCGCGTCACCATCCGACACGGCAATATCACGTGAAATCGCCAGCGCCGCCGACAAAAGCCCACGGTCAAAGATGCTTTCTGCACTTCTGGTGGTATTGCGAAACTGCCAGACGCCGGCCACCAGCGCGATCACCATCAGCGGCGTCAGGATGATCAGGATCAGCCGCCCCCGCAGCGAATAAGACGTCACCTGTCCCACTCGATCAGCAATTGATAGCCCAGACCGCGCTGGGCCTTGATCTGAATCCCAAAGGGGCTGAGCCTGCGGCGAAGCCGCGACACATAGACTTCGACCACCGTGTCCGCCACATCCGCCCCAACACCATAGGCATGGTCCAACACCGTGCCCTTTGGCACAAGACGGCCATTGGCCGCAAAAAGACATTCAAACACCGACATTTCCCGTCGCGGCAGGTCGATCTCTGTGTCGCCGTCAAAAAGCTGGCGGGTGACGGGGTCATATTTCAACCCGCCAACATCCTGTAGCTGCTGCTGCGGGATCGTGCGCCGCCGCAAAAGCGCCCGCACCCGTGCCTCCAATTCCGCCATTTCGAACGGTTTGATCAGGTAATCATCCGCGCCGGCATCCAGCCCGATCACCCGATGCTCGGTCTCTGCCCGTGCGGTCAAAAGGATCACCGGGCGCATGTCGCCGCGTTTTCGCATCTGTTTGAGCAGGGTCAAACCGTCGATGCCGGGCAGGTTGATGTCAAGAATGATCAGATCCGCACCATCCTGCACCAGATACCTTTCGGCCTCTGCCCCGTCGTCGATCCAATCCACGGCATGGCCCTCGTCCTCCAGACGATAGCTTATGCCCTTGGCGAGGCTGGCATTGTCTTCGACCAATGTGATGCGCATGGCAGATTGTTTCACTTGTGCAAGTTTCGCGCAAGGTTGGCAGGTCACAAGCAATTCATCAACCGGGGGCGGACACCCCCACGCGATTCGATTTTTTCGGTGATTTCAAAAATGAAGCGCCGAACTAAAGGGAGGAATATATGTCCATTTTCAAAACCACGCGTCGCGTGGCCGGCGGTCTTGTCGCCGCTGCCGCAGCAACATTCGCCGTTCAGACCCAGGCGGGCGGCCATGGCATCGACTTGACCGGGAAGACCGTTGAATGGATCATTCCGTTTTCGGAAACCGGCGGCTCTGCCAAATGGGCCAATTTCTATGCCCCGCTGCTGTCCGAAGCTCTGCCGGGGGAGCCGACCGTTGTCGTGAAATTCATGCCCGGCGCCGGTTCGACCAAGGGCGCGAACTATTTCCAGAGCCAGAAATTTGAGGATGGCACCACGATTTTCGGGTCCAGCGGGTCCACACAATTCCCGTTCCTGCTTGGCGATCCGCGTGTGCGCTTTGACTATGCCGATTGGAATGTGGTGCTTGCCTCTGGCACCGGCGGCGTTGCCTATCTGCCGCCGGAACTGGCGGCCAAGATGGACGGGTTGGATGCCAGCGGCCTTCAGGACGTTGATTTCATCTATGGCAATCAGGGCGCCACGCGTCTTGACCTTGTGCCGACGCTGGCCTGGGAAATGCTGGGTCTGAATGTCGAAAGCGTGATGGGCGTCAAGGGTCGGGGCGATGGCCGTTTGATGTTCGAACGCGGCGAAGCCAATATCGACTATCAAACCTCGTCGTCGTATCTGTCGGGCGTGACCCCATTGGTCGAGGCAGGAACAGCCGTACCCATGATGACATGGGGCGCTTTGGATGACGATGGCAACATCGTGCGCGACCCCACATTCCCCGACATCCCGACCTTCAAGGAACTGTGCGAAGCAACCGAGGGCTGCGCCACCTCTGGCGAGGCCTGGGACGCATGGAAAGCCTTCTTTATCGCGGGTTTCCCGGCGCAAAAGATGGTCTTCCTGCCAAACGGGGCGTCCGATGATGCGATTGCGACCTATACAGCCGCATTCGAAGCCGTAAAAGCCCGCCCTGATTTCGCCGAGATTTCCGAAGCGCGACTGGGCGTATACCCCCAGATGACCGGCGCGGCCGCGAATGCCGCATTGGCAAGCGCCACCAAGGTGTCGCCCGAAGCCAAGGCGTTCATCGTGAACTGGCTGCAAGAAAAGTACGGCGTTTCGCTGAACAACTGATCCTTGCTTTTTGAACGCCCTGCCCGTGCGGCGGGGCGTTTTCAAAAGCACGGACATTTCCAAAAAATTCGGGAGCGAGAGCATGGACGTCATCATGGAGGCGCTGCCAGCGTTGGGCAGCGCGTGGGGTCTTATATTACAGCCAATTGTCTTGGGGTATTTGATACTTGGCGTTGTCATGGGGCTGTGCATCGGGGTCTTTCCCGGCCTTGGCGGCATTGCCGGGCTGTCGCTGCTGTTGCCGTTCATGTTCGGAATGGACCCGATCCTTGGGCTGGCGCTGATGGTGGGCATGGTTGCCGTCGTGCCGACATCGGACACCTTTGCATCGGTTCTGATGGGCATTCCCGGATCGTCGGCCAGTCAGGCAACCGTTCTTGACGGCTTTCCCATGGCCAAACGTGGCCAGGCCGCGCGGGCATTGTCGGCGGCCTTTGCCTCGTCCCTGTTTGGCGGTTTGGTTGGGGCGGCTTTTCTCACGGTCTTTATCCTGATTGCGCGGCCCATCGTGTTGGAATTCCGCACGCCAGAGCTTTTGATGATCACCATCTTTGGCCTGTCGATGGTTGGCATCCTTGCCGGGCGTGTTGCGATCAAGGGCATTGTCGCGGCCGGTCTTGGCATGTTGGTCGGCACCATCGGCGAAGGCGCGTCTTCGGGTGATTTGCGCATGGCGTCTTATGATTACCCTTATATGACCGACGGGCTGAAGCTGGTGATTGTCGGTCTTGGCATCTTTGCCATCCCGGAAATCATATCGCTGCTGCGTCAGGACCGCGCAATTTCGCAAGAACCGCAGATCGGCGGCGGCTGGATTGACGGCGTGCGGGATTGGTTTGCCAATATCTGGCTGTCGGTGCGCTGTTCGATCATCGGGGTGATTGTCGGGGTGATCCCCGGTCTTGGCGGGTCGGTTGTGGATTGGATCGCCTATGGCCATGCGGTGCAGACCACCAAGGACAAATCGCAGTTCGGCAAAGGCGAAGTGCGCGGCGTGATCGGGCCGGAGTCGTCCAACAATGCCAAAGAGGGCGGCGGTCTGGTGCCGACATTGCTGTTTGGCATTCCCGGTTCGGGCTCGATGGCGATCTTTATCGGCGCGATTGCCCTGCTTGGATCAGGTCAGATCGAAGTCGGCCCGGCGATGCTGAAAAACAATCTCGACATCACCTATTCCATCGTCTGGTTGCTGGCATTGGCCAATGTGGTCGGCACGGTGATCTGTATCGCCGCCTCTGGTGGTATTGCCAAGCTGACAACCATCCGCTTTGCCCTGCTGGCGCCGTTCCTGTTCATGATCATCAGCTTTGCCGCCTTTCAATCAGGTCAGAACCTGATGGATCTGGTGGCGTTGTTGGGCATCGGGTTCCTGGGGCTTATGCTGCGCCGATTTGATTGGTCGCGCCCGGCATTCCTGATCGGTTTCGTGCTGTCGACGCCGGCGGAAACCTATGCCAACCAAGCGGTGCAAATCGCCCAGAGCCAGTTCCGCAAAAGCTTTGGTGAGGGGCTTGATTACATCTTCTCGCCCATCGTCATTGTCCTTGTGGTGATCACGGTCTTTTCCGTGGTGCTTGGCCTGCGGCAGGCCAAGACCATCCTGGCCGAAGGTGATGTGCAATCCGGCTCGAAACGCGCACCGATGGTCATGCTTTTGGCTGTCACGGCCTATATCGCCTATGCGTTTTATGATGCGGCCTCGATCCCCAGCTACAGCCGCGACCGGGTCTTTCCGATGTTTGTTGGCGGTGTGAGCCTTGTTGGCTGTGCCATCCTGATCATCCGCATGATGTTGAAACCGGAAAGCGACACGGTCTTTGCCGACCGCGAAGTGAACGGCGAAGAAGCCAGTGCGGCGCATGGGCTTTGGCCGACCCTGGCGTGGTTCGCGGGGTTGCTGATCCTGACCGCGCTCTTGGGGTTCATCCTTGCGCTTGGCCTGTTCCTGTTTGCCTTCATGCGGTATCGCGCCGGCGTCAGCACCACCTTTGCGGCGGTCTATACGGCGGCGGGCATTGCCTTCATGTGTGGCATGGCGTGGCTGTTGAACCGTGATTTCCCACCGGGGCTTTTGCAGGACTATGTCACCCTGCCATGGCCGCTGGGCTGAGGGGGGCATCACATGAAACAAACAGCAATCCCCTTTCTGTTCATGCGTGGCGGGACATCGCGCGGGCCTTATCTGAACCGCGCCGATCTGCCCGAAGATCTGGATCAACTTGCCAAGGTTCTGGTTGCGATGATCGGGTCGGGGCATCCGTTGAACATCAACGGCATTGGCGGCGGCGCAGCGGTCACGACCAAGGTCGCAATGCTGTCGCGCGCAAATGACAATTGGGCCGATGTCGATTATTTCTTTGCGCAGGTCGGCGTCGAAGACCAGCTTGTCGATTTCAAACCCACCTGCGGCAATATCATGTCGGGCGTTGGCCCTGCCGCCATTGAAATGGGTCTGGTCGCGGCGCAGGACGGCGAAACCATTGTGAACATTCACGCGGTCAATACCGGCGCCAAGGCCACCGCCGTGGTCCAGACCCCCGGCGGCATCGTCAGCTATGATGGCCCGGCCCGGATCGACGGCGTGCCGGGCACCTCTGCCCCGGTGGCCCTGCAATTCATGGAAACGGTTGGCGGCATTACAGGGGCGTTCCTGCCCACCGGCAATCTGATCGACACCTTTGATGGCGTCGATGTCACCTGCATGGATGTGGCAATGCCGATGGTGATCGCCACGGCCGAAAGCTTTGGCTTGACCGGCTATGAAAGTGCGGCCGAACTGGACGAAAATGCCGATTTTTATACGAGGATGGAGGCCATTCGCCGTCTGGCCGGGGCAAAAATGGGTATGGGCGATGTGTCCAAATCCGTGACCCCGAAATTCGGGTTGCTGGCCCCGGCCAATCAGGGCGGGACCATCGCGACACGGTATTTCATGCCGTGGAAATGCCATCCGACCATGGCGGTGACCGGCGCGCAATGCCTTGCCTCCTGTGTTCTGACCCCCGGCACCGTCGCTGATGGGCTGGCGGCCAGGCCAAACGAGTCCCCCGCCAGGATCACGCTGGAACATGCCTCGGGTCTGATTGATGTGCTGGTCGACTTTAGCGATAGCAACGACGGGTTTGCGATCAATTCCGCTGGTCTGGTGCGCACGGCCCGGAAAATTGCGGCGGGCGAAACCTTTGTCCCGGCTTCGGTCTGGGAAAGGAATTGACCTGTCGCGAATACGGTATACTATGGCATACATAAAGCGAAGATAGCACATCAGGGGGCGAAACATGTCGGAAGGCTATGAGGAATGTCTGATCATCGCGCGGTCGGAATTGGCAACAGCGCGTCGGCGCCTGAATGCCGAAATCGCGCTTTATCCGACGCCGATTTCGGGATGCGACGCACAGTTCAACCATCTCTTGGCCAAACGCGGGAACGTGCAACAGGCGTTGCAATCGCTGGACCGGGTGATCTTTGTGCCGACACCGCGTTCCCCGACATCACACAACATGGTTGAAAGCCGATGAAAGTTCACATTCTGGACGATTGGTTCGACACACTGAAAACGCTGCCCTGCTTCGACCGGCTGGCCGATCATGACGTGACCATCTGGACTGATCATCAACCCGACCCTGTGGCGCTGGCCAAGCGGGTGCAGGAGGCAGAGGCGCTGGTGCTGTTCCGCGAACGGACCAGAATTGGCGCCGATCTTCTGGGCCGTTTGCCAAAGCTGAAACTGATCTCGCAACGCAGTGTCTATCCGCATGTGGATGTTGACGCCTGCACGGCAAATGGCGTGCTGCTTTGTTCGAACATGCACAGTGGCACCCCGTCTTATGCGGCGGCGGAACATACGCTGGCCCTGATCCTGGCCAGCTATCGCCAGATCCCGCAACAATCCGCGTCGCTAAAGGCAGGCGAATGGCAATCCGGGGTTGGGCGGACCCTGCGGGGCCGGACGCTTGGGCTTTATGGGTATGGGCGGATTGGCCGTGCGGTGGCCGAATATGCCCGCGCACTGGGTATGAAGGTGCAATGGTGGGCGTCCGAGGCCGGTCGCGCCCGGGCGTTGGCCGATGGTGAAACCCTTGCCCCGTCGCGCAAGGCGTTCTTTGCCACATCCGACATTGTCAGCCTGCATTTGCGGCTGAAACCCGCAACCAAGGCCATCGTCACCGCAGAGGATCTGGCCGCGATGTCGCCGCGCGCCTTGCTGGTGAATACCTCGCGCTCTGGTCTGTTGGCCCCCGGCACGCTGGAGGCAGAGCTGTCAAAGGGGCGGATTCATGCGGCGGTGGATGTGTTTGATCAAGAGCCAATGACCGACAAGAACAACATCTTGCTGACCCATCCCAATGTGATCGCCACCCCCCATATCGGCTATGTCACCGAAGACGAATTTGACCTTCAGTTTGCCGACATCTTTGATCAGATCAATGCCTACGCCGATGGCCAGCCGATCCATATGATCAACCCGGGCGTCCGCGACCAGACGCAGGATTAATCGGGCCTGACCGGAGGCTCTGACATTGAAACCTGTGCCGTGTTCGGGCGCAGGTGGGCGACACTCATTTATTCAATCGGCCCAGAATGGCAAGCTTGGACACTTCTTCAAGCAAATCCAGCAAGGCCCGCGCCTCTTGCACCGCCATGTCGGGTTCGCCGTTTGAAATCGCCCGCAGCACCCGGGCGTGATGCACCGCCGCTTTTGAAAAGCGGTCGGTTTCGGTGATGAAGGAATACCAAAACCGGCGCGACAACCCGTGCACCATCTGGATATGGGCGGCCAGATACCGGTTGCCCGCCGCCGCTGCCTCGATCCGGTGGATGTCGCTGTTGATTTCCAGATAACGGCCCCGGTCCTTCTCGGCGATGGCCGCCTCCAGATCATCCGCCAGACGCAACATTTCCGCGCGCTGGGATTCATCGGCGCGTGTCGCGGCAAGGGACACCATCATCTCTTCCAGCGGTCGCCGCGTTTCCAGCAATTCCAGTTGCCGGTTCACGTCCACCGGCGTGACCATGATCCCGCGTCGCGGCAGCACATCGACAAAACCCTCAAATTTCAGACGCTGCAGCGCCTCGCGCACCGGCGTGCGCCCACAGCCGATCCGACGGGCCAGATCGTTTTCCGACAATAGCGCATAGGCTTCGATTTCGCCGGTGACGATCCGGCGTTGGATCTCGGAATACGCCTGCTCAGCGGTCGAAATCTCGGCCTTCGGGTTTTCAGTGCTGGCGTTCATGACGGCCCCTTCGGTTTCCCGCCATCATAAGTCTTGACTCGCTGATAAGCAAGAACTAGACATCTGATCAACAACTGATATGTCAGTACCGAATTCAGGGAGGAGACGGTTTTGACCCAACCAACAGATGTCCGCGATGTGGACAGGCTTGATACCGATCTGGTGATTGTGGGCGGCGGTGCCGCCGGCGTGGCCACCGCGCTCACCGCGGCGCGCAACGGATTGCGCGTGGTTGTCGTTGAGCGTCATGGCTTTTGCGGCGGTGGCGCGGTGGCGGGACATTCCGGCACGATCTGCGGCCTGTACGAGGCGTCAGAAACGCACCCCAACGGCCCGGTGCAATCGGTCTTTGGCTTTGCCGATGAATTTGTAAAAGCGCTTGAGGCGCGCGGCGGGCTGGACCGGCCTGTGCGCTATGGCAAGACCTTTACCCGGGTGCACGATCCCATTGTCTGGCGCGAGACTGCCGATGATCTGCTCGCAGCGGCGGGGGTCACCGTGATCTATCACGCCGTGGCCACCCGCGTCCTGACCGAGGGCGACAGGATCGAGGGGGTCGAGCTTTGGACCAAGCAAGGCCCGCTGCGGGTGATGGCGCGGTTGACGGTGGATGCCTCTGGCGATGCTGATCTTGTGGCGATGGCCGGATTGCCGAATTTTGTCGGTGACAATGGCCGGGTGCAGAACCCGACCATGATCTTTCGCCTGATGGGGGTCGATGTGGCACAGTTTCGCGCGGCCTATGGCGATGACACGATCATGCCGCCGGAAGTGTCGGACATGATTGTTGCCGCCAATACGGCCGGCACCTACGCCCTGCCCCGCGCCAAGATCTGGCTGTTCACAACCACGCGGCCGGGTGAATTGCTGTGCAATTGCACCCGCATTCTGGGCGAAAACGGTCGCGAGCTGAACCCGTTGTTCTGGCGTGATTTTGCCGAGGCGGAGACCCAGGGCCGCAGGCAGGCCCGCGAATATGCGCGTTTCTTCCGTGACACATTGGCTGGATGCGCGGAATCCTTCGTGAATGACATGGCGGTGCAGGTGGGCGTGCGCCAGACCCGCCAGATCACCGGCGTTGCGCGGCTGAGCAATGCCGATGTGGTGTCTGGCGCCAAATTCGCCGGCGGCATCGCCCGTTCGCCCTGGCCTATCGAGCTGCATGCCGGCGCACGCCCACGTGTCGAATGGTTGCTCAACGATGTCTACGAAGTGCCCTATTCCTGTTTCGTGCCCCAGCGTGGCGAGGGCCTTTTGGCGGTCGGCCGCTGTCTTTCAGCAGAGCACGAGGCCGTGGCCTCGGCGCGGGTGACGGCACAGTGCTTTGGCTACGGCCACGCCATCGGACATGCCGCAACAATCGCCGTCCGGGATGGTGTCGCCCCGCGCGACATCGACGGGGCCGATCTGCGCATCCTTCTGAACCGCGACGGCGCCCAACTGGACTGACCAAAAGAATTGAAAGGACCGCCTCATGACCGAACAGGTAGTGATCGAATTACGTGACGGATATGCCGTTGTCACCATGAACAAACCCAAGCGGCGCAACGCGCTTGGCACCGAGAGCGTTCGCGGTCTGTTGGCGGCATTGTCCCAGCTGGCACAGGACGACCGGTGCCGCGCCGTGGTGCTGACCGGTGCCGCGCCGGCATTTTGTGCGGGCAGCGACCTCAAGGAATTGGGGGGCCTGTCGATCCCCGACATGTGCGCCCACGAGGAAGAGACCGCCGCCATGGCCCGCCGCATTGCGCATCTGCCGGTGCCGGTGATCGCCGCGGTCGAGGGGTTTGCCCTTGGCGGCGGGTTCATCCTGGCCACTTCCTGTGATGTGGTGATCACGGCGCGCGATGCCAAATGGGCCCTGCCCGAGGTGCGCAATGGCTGGCTGCCGCCCTGGGGGTTGCAGAGCCTTCTGGCGCGTGTCGGCCCGGTCAAGGCGCAGCAGATCACATGGGGGTTCCTTGACATGGACGGGGTCGAGGCACATCGCCTTGGCGTCGCTGACGGGCTGGCCGAAAATGGCAAAACGCTGGACATGGCCTGTGACTGGGCGGCGCGCATTGCCGACCTGCCGCCCGAAGCGGTGCGGTCGACCAAACGCTATTGCGCGGCCACAATCGCCGCCGATGCCGAACGGCAAGACGCCGAGGCCAGTCGCCTTTTTGCCGCCGATTGCCAGGGGGCTGCGGCCAAGGCGACACTTGCCAAGTTCACGGTGACAGCATGACCAAGATCGTCACCGCCGAAGAGGCCGTCGCCGCCATCCCCGACGGGGCCACAGTGGCCAGCGCCGGGGTCATTGGCTGGGTCACCCCCGACAAGGTTCTGGGCGCTTTGGGGCGCCGCTTTCGGGACACGGCCCAGCCCCGCGATCTGACATTCTATTTCCCCTGCGGCACCGGCGATGCCATGGGCATCAAGGGGATGGATCATGTGGCCCAGGACGGGCTGATGAAACGCATCGTGTCGGGCAGCTATATCAACCCGGTCGACCCCGCGACGGGCAAACGCCCCGAGCTGATGCGCCTGATCGCGGAAAACCGGATCGAGGCCTATTCCTGGCCCATCGGCGCCAGCATGCATTGGCTGCGGGAAGTGGCGCGCAAGAGTCCCGGCTATATCACCCGCGTGGGTCTTGGCACCTATGCCGATCCGCGACAGGGCGGCGGAAAATTCACCGACCGGGCCAGCGACGATCTGATCCGCGTGATCGAGATCGACGGCGAAGAGCTGCTTTATTATCCGACATGGCCGCTGGACGTGGCAATTCTGCGCGCGGCATCCGCCGATGCACAGGGCAACCTCAGCTGGGAGGACGAGCCGCTGACCACGGCCAACGTGGCGCTTGCATTGGCGGTCAAGGCCAGCGGCGGGCGGGTGATCGCCCAGGTGCGCCGCGTGGTCGACACCAACGACCGACCGGCCAGCATGGTGCAATTACCCGGCATCTACGTCGATCAGGTTGTTGTCGATCCCGACATGATGATGACCACCAATGTGCCTTATGATGCGGCCTATTTCTCTGGTCCGCGAAAGGATATCGCAACGCTCAGCCCGCCCCCCTTTTCGGCGGACCGCATTATCGCCAACCGTATTGTGCCCGAGGTCCGCAAGCACGAGCTGTCGATCTTCGGCTTTGGCGCGGCCACGGATGTGCCGTTGGTGATGGCGGAACAGGGGCTGTTCGACGATGGTGCGCTGGCCGATTACCCCGGCACCACCGAACACGGCGCCTATGGCGGAGTGGTGATGCCGGGCTGGCAATTTTCAGCCAATATCAACCCCGATGCGATCCTGGATGGTGTCACACAATTTGATGCCATCGACGGTGGGCTTTGCCGCTTTGCCGCCCTCAGCTTTGCCGAGTTCGATGCGCAGGGCGTTGTCAACGTGTCGAAATTTGGCCGGGCCAACCCCGGCGCGGGCGGTTTTATCGACATCGCCCAGAACGCAGAGCGATTGATTTTTGCCGGCACTTTCACCACTGGTGGTCTTCAGGCCGATGTGGTCGACGGCCAATTGGTGATCGAACGCGAAGGCAAGGTGCGCAAATTCGTGACGCAGGCGGCCTCGATCACCTATCACGTGGCTGATGGCGTCCGCGACCGCAGCCAACAGGCCCTGATCGTCACCGAACGCGCGGTGTTCAGGGTGGCCTCCGATGGGCTGGAGCTGATCGAGATCGCGCCGGGGGTCGATCTGCAAACCCAGGTGCTGGACCTGATGGATTTTGCCCCGGTGCGCATCGCCGATCCGCTGCCCTGCATGGACGCACGGCATTTCATCCGCCTGACAGAAAAAGAACCCGCAAAGGTGACCGCATGAACCTACAGGACCTTCCCCCATCCGCACTTGCGTTGTTTCGCAAAGGCACCGCATTGCCCGCGCATGCGCTGGCATTGACCGCCGACCGCAGGCTTGACCCGATGCGCCAACGCGCCATGACGCGATATTATATGGACGCCGGCGCCGGGGGCGTTGCGGTTGGGGTCCATACCACGCAATTTGCCATTCGGGATGTCGGCCTGTTTGAGCCGGTGCTGCGCATGGCGGCGGACACCGTACAGGATTGGGCCGAGGATACGCGTCTTTTGATCGCGGGTGTCACCGGGCAAACCGCACAGGCGGTGCAGGAGGCACAACTGGCCCGCAGCCTTGGCTATCACTTCGTGTTGCTCAACCTCGCCCGTCTGAAAGGTGCCTCGGAAGACGAGCTGCTGACCCATTGCCGCACCGTAGCGGCCGAAATGCCGGTGATCGGATTTTCGCTTTTGCCAGAGGTCGGCGGCTTTCACCTGTCCTATGATTTCTGGCGTCGCTTTGCCGAGATCGAGAATGTCGCAGGCATCAAGATGGCGCCGTTCGACCGCTACCGCACGCTGGAAATCGTGCGCGCCGTTCAGGATGCGGGCGCAACGGACCGGGTGACGCTGTACACCGGCAACGACGATCACATCGTGCTGGACCTGTTGCAACCCTTCACCGTGCGGTCCGAGGATGGAAAATCCGAGACCCGCCTGCGCATTCGCGGCGGATTGCTGGGCCATTGGTCAGTCTGGACCAAAACAGCGGTGGAGCTGCTCGACCGTATCCATGCCTTGCCCGATGGGGCGGATATGCCCGAAGATTTGCTGGCGCTCGACAGTATTGTCACCGATTGCAACCTTGCGATCTATGACGCGCTGAACGATTTGCGCGGCTGTATTCCCGGCTGTCTGGAAGTGATGCGGCGGCAGGGGCTTTTGGCGGGAACCTGGTGTCTTGATCCGAACGAGGTGCTGAGCCCCGGACAAGAGGCGCAGATCGACCGCGTCTATCGGCAATATCCCGAAATGAACGATGACGCCTTTGTGCGTGCCAACCTTGATCGCTGGCTGAGTGATGCCGGCAAGACCCGGCCGCTGGTGGCCTGAGGCAAGACAGGAATGACCATGACAGATATATTGAGCCCCGCGCTCTTTCCCGAACATTTCCGCGACGTTGCACATCTGGAAGACTTCATGTCGATCCCGACCCAGGGTGTGATCGACGATCTGAACGCGCTTGAGGGCGACATCATGATCCTTGGTGTCGGCGGCAAGATTGGCGTCACCATGGCACGCATGGCCAAGAAAGCCGCCCCTGACAAGCGGGTGATCGGCGTGTCGCGGTTTTCAGAGGCGGGCGTCGAAGATCGGCTGAATGCCTGGGGGATCGAAACGATCCGCTGTGATCTGCTGGACCGCGATGCCGTGAACGCCCTGCCCAAGGTGGCGAATGTGATTTACATGGCAGGGCTGAAATTCGATGCCGCCGGACGCGAGGATTTCCTGTGGGCGATGAACACCATCGCGCCGCAGATCACCGCCGAGGCCTTTCGCGACAGCCGGATCGTGTCCTTCTCGACCATCCACGTCTATCCCTGGTCGAACCCGCTGCATGGCGGCGTGACAGAGACATGCCCGCCCCACGCCCGCCCCGGCGAATACGCCAATTCCGTGGTCGGGCGCGAACGGACGTTTCAGTATTTCTCGCGCAAATATGACACGCCGGGCCGCATCATGCGCTTCGTCTATGCCATTGATCCGCGTTACGGCGTGATGCAGGAAGTTGCGCAATGGGTAAAGGACGGCACGCCGATCCCGCTGGACACCGGTCACGTCAACATCATGTGGCAAGGCGACGCCAACGCGCAGTTCCTCCGCACGCTGGCCCATTGCGACACCCCCGCCAGCGCCATCAACATCGGCGGGCCGGAAACGGTCTCGGTGCGGTATCTCGCCAATCGTTTTGGCGCGGCCTTGGGCATCGAGCCGGTGTTTGAAGGCGCAGAAGCCGACAATTGCCTGCTGGTCAATTGCGACAAGGCAAACGGCATTTTCGGCAATCCGGTGGTGCCGATGGACGCGATGATCGGTTGGGTCGCCGAATGGGTGAAATCCGGCAAACCCGTCCACGGCAAACCTTCAAAGTTCCAGGTCCGCACAGGGAGTTTCTGAACCATGACACTCTTGTCACGTTATATCTGGGCCGCGGCGGGCCTGTCCGGTTTCATCATCGCCTGGTGGCTGGCCACGGTGCTGACCGATCTTCCGGCCTATATCCTGCCCAGCCCCGGCGCCGCCTTTGCCGAGATCTGGGAGCCGTCCTACAATTGGGGCACCCATATCTGGGCCACCACGCAGGAAATCTTTGGCGGCTATCTTCTGGCTGTGATCATCGGTGTCGCGCTGGCGGTGCTGTTCAGCTGGCTGCCCGCCCTCAACGCGGCGCTGATGCCGCTGCTGGTGTTGTTGAACATGGTGCCCAAGGTCGCGATGGCACCGTTGTTCATCGTCTGGCTGGGCTATGGCATCGTGCCGAACATGGTGATCGCCTTCACCATCTGCTTCTTTCCGATCATGTTGACCACCTATCGCGGTCTGCAAGAGGTCGAACCGGACCTGTTGAACCTGGTGAAATCACTGAAGGCCAATCGCTGGCAGATCTTTCTCAAGATCCAATTGCCCGGCTCGCTGCCCTTCCTGTTTTCGGGGATGAAGGTCGCCGCGGTGCTGGCCGTGGCCGGGGCCATCGTGGGCGAATTCATCGCCTCGCAAAAGGGTCTCGGCTACTTCCTGTTGGCCCAGCAGAACGCGCTCAACACCTCGGCGATGATGATGGCGCTGGCGTTCATCACCATGATCGGCGTGGCGCTTTATGGGGTGGTCATCGCGCTCGAATATTTCTTCATCACACGCAAGGGGATCAACCAATGACCGAACCGTTCGTGCGCCTCGTCGGCGTGACCAAGACGTTCAAGGTCGGCAGCAAGGAATTCCTGGCGGTCAAGGATGTGACCATCGACGTCGAAGAAGGAGAGTTGGTGTCCATCGTCGGCCCGTCGGGATGTGGCAAGTCGACAGTCCTGTCGATCCTTGCCGATCTGCACGAGGCATCTGGCGGTACAGTCGATGTCGGCAACCCCGAAAGCCCCTTCACCCCGGGTCGTGACATCGGCATGGTGTTTCAAAAGGCGCTGCTGCTGAAATGGCGCAGTATCGTCGACAACGTGATGCTGCCGGCCGAAATCCTTGGCCTGCCGCGCAAGGAAAGCCGTGAGCGCGCGCTGGATTTGCTGGAAATGGTGGGGCTGTCGAAATTCGCCACCGCCTATCCCCAGCAATTGTCGGGCGGGATGCAGCAACGGGCCTCGATTGCGCGGGCGCTGGTGCATAACCCAAAGCTGATCCTGATGGATGAACCTTTTGGTGCCCTGGACGCGCTGACGCGGGAACGGATGAACCTTGAGCTGCTGCGCATCTGGCGCGAAAGCAGCAAGACGATCCTGTTTGTCACCCATGGCATTCAAGAGGCGGTGTTCCTGGGCAGCAAGGTCGCGGTGATGACCGCAGGCCCGGCACGCATGGCAGCGCATTTCCCCATTGATCTGCCAGAGCCGCGCACGCTCGACATCAAGACGACCGAGAAATTCGGCGAATACACCCGCGAAATCTATCAGCTGCTGGGCATGCACTGACCCGGCGTTCAAAAATCAATTGGGAGGAAAAAATGATCAATACCAAGACAACCGCCGTGGCCTGTGCCGCGCTTCTGGCCGGTTCTGCCGTTATGGCCGAAGATCTGAGCCTGCAACTGAACTGGACCGCCGGGGGCGATCACGCGCCGGTCTATTATGCGCAGCAACAAGGCTGGTATGCCGATGCCGGGGTCGCGCTGGAAATTCGCCAGGGCACCGGATCGGGGGCCGCTGCCACCGCGCTTGAGGTTGGCCAAGCCGATATCGCCATCATCGACACGCCCACCGCGCTGCAATTTCTGGCCAAGGGCGCGCCGTTTACCGGTGTCTTTGTCGCCTATAACGACAACGCCGCCGGGCTTTACTGGAAGAAAAGCTCTGGCATCGAAACGGTAAAGGATTTCACCGGCAAGAAGATCGGCGCACCGGCATTTGATGCCACCCGCCAGATGTGGCAACCAGCCTCGCGCGCCCTGGGGATTGATCCGGACGCGGTGGAATGGGTCAACCTGCAACCCACCGGCAAGCTCGCGGCGCTGCAATCGGGGGCGGTGGATGTCACGACGCATTTCTACTCTGTGCATTTCATCTATGAAGACATCTTTGGTGATGATCTGGGCTTTGCCCTGCTGCGCGACAACGGCATGAACACCTATAGCCTGGCCTATTACGCCGCCGACGCGGTGCTGGCCGAAAAAGCCGAAGCCGTGAAACAGGTGGTGCAGGTCACGCAAAAGGCCTTTGCCTTCTGTCTGGAAACGCCGAAACCCTGCACCGATGCGCTGTCCAGTTCGGTGTCGATGAAGGCGTCGGATGCAGAACGTCAATTCGAATATGCCGCGCGTGTGATGCCGGGATCGGGATCTGATTTGCCGATCGGTGCCTGGGATATGGACAGGGTGGCCAATGATTATGTCGTGGTGCAAGAGGCTTATGGCCTGCCCGACATGGAGATCACGACAAAATTCTCCAATGATTTCATTGATGACAACCTGGCCTATCCGGCAAAGTAAGCCCGTCTGACACGGGTCTTGGCGCGGCGGAGAAGTCTGCCGCGCCTTGCATGTCCAGCACAAAGGTATCCGATACCATGATCGACACCGCGCCGCGTTTTTGCGTTACCGAGATTACATTTGACGAACGCCCCGTGGGGCTTCGGATTCCGTTTCGCTACGGCGCGGTCACCCTGCGGCAGGCCGTTCAGGCGGTGGCGCGCGTCACCCTGACCTTTGCCGACGGGCGCATGGCCACCGGCACGGCGGCGGAACTGATGGCGCCCAAATGGTTCGACAAATCGCCGGAACTGACCAATGACCAGAATGTCGAACAGTTGCGCCGGGCGCTGGCCCTGACCCGGCAACGCTACCTGCGTCACGGCGCGGAAATGACCGCCTTTGGCCTGCATGCCGCGCATGATGCCGCCCAGCGGGCAGAGGCCGCGACAGAGGGGTTGAATGCCCTCGTGGCGGGCTTTGGCATGGCGTTGCTCGACAAGGCGGTGATCGCCGCGCTCTGCACCCATTGTGCCCTGCCCTTTGCCACGCTTGTGCGTGACAATCTGTTCGGACTGACCCCGGCCACGGCACCGGATCTGTCACAAGACCAGATCACCGCAACCCTTGCCAAGCTGCGCCCCGCGCCGACATTGCGCGCCCGCCATACCATCGGCCAGATCGACCCCCTGACAGAAGCCGACCTGCCGGCAGAGCGTCGGGTGAACGACGGCCTGCCCGAAACGCTGCAAGCTGCAATTGCCACCTGGGGGCTGAGCGCCTTCAAACTGAAACTCTCTGGCGACGGGGATTTCGATCACAACCGGCTGGTGGCGATTGCGGCGATCCTTGACGGTATTCCCGACCTCACAGTGACGCTGGATGGAAACGAGCAATTTCCCGATGGCGCGACCTTTGCCGCGTTTTGGCACCGCATCACGGCAGATCCGCGACTGGCGCGGCTGGTCGCGGCGGCAGGCTTTGTCGAACAGCCGATTGCCCGCGCGACGGCATTGTCGACGCCGCTTGGCCCCGAATTGGGGGACCTGGCGGTAGAAATCGACGAATCCGACGACAGCCCCGATGCGTTCCTCAAAGCACGCGACATGGGGTATCGCGGGATATCGTCCAAATCCTGCAAAGGCGTGTACCGCGCCCTGTTGAACCGTGTCCGCGTGGCGGTCTGGAACGACACTGCGGGGGATGCGCGATACTTCATGTCGGCCGAGGACCTGTCGACCCCGCCGGGGCTGGCGCTGCAACAGGATCTGAGCCTAGCCGCCACATTGGGTGTCGGGCACATCGAACGCAACGGACATTTTTATGGCGATGGCACCACCGGGCTGGACCCGCAGGAAACGCAGGATCGGATCGCCGCCTTTCCAAATCTGTACTGTCTTGACCGGGGGCGGATGATGCTGCGGATCGCAAAAGGCACCATTGACCTGACGGATCTGACCGCCGCCGCCGAAGGCTATATCCGCTAGACGCCACTAGGGCGCAGGACAGCCGACCTGTGCCCGCACATTCGCTTGCCAAACCGGGATTGTTGCACAGCGGTCACACCGGGATTGCGGCCAGCGGCCCGGCAAATTGACATGGCACAAGCGGCATGGTCTTGCACCGCAATCAGGCCGCCAGCATATCGTCGCAAGCTACCTTTTCCTCAATCAATGAAAAGGCGCGCGGATGATGAAATCCAAAGCTCTCATGTCCATTCTGGCGGGAACGACGATCGTCGGATTCTCGTCAGCCACTGTGGTTTCTGCGGAAGACGCGTTCCTTGGAACGATTGTTCTGGCCCCGCCTCAGTTCAATCCCATCTCCGCCGGCGAGGAAGGTCTGTCGGACCTGGCCACGGGAGAGGTCGATGTGACAAGCGCCGGAATTGCGCTCAGCAATCCCGCCGATCTGTCAGAATTGTTTGTGGCAGAGCCGACCATCGCGGTCGGCAGCTCTATTCCGATGTCGCAGAAGGTCTATGTGCAGGGGATCGAAGAAAACAACCTTGCAATCTCGATCGACGGGGCGCGGCAAAACAACAAGATTTTCCATCACAACACGACCACGCTGATTGATCCGGCCCTGCTGAAAGCGGTGCGGATTGATCCCGGTGTGGCCCCGGCCGATGCCGGCCCCGGCGCGCTTGGCGGGTCATTGGCCTATGAAACCAAAGACGCGGCTGATCTTTTGGATGCGGACAAATCCATGGGCGGGCGTTACAAGCTCGAATACGACAGCAACGGCGGAATTCTGTCCAACAGCCTGTCGGTCTATGGCATGGAAGGCGGGTTTGAATACCTTGGGTTTGCCAAATATGCCGAGGGCGACAATCGCATTGACGGCGACGGCGATGACATTGTGGGCTCTGGCACGGATGTTCTGAGCGGCCTTGCCAAATTCGCCTATGAAACCGAAAGCGGCAGTCGGTTGGAATTTTCGATGGAGCGGGTCAAGGATGACAATGCCCGGCCTTATCGTGCCAACATCGGGGCCATTATCGGCGGCAGACCGGTGCCGGACACCCGCCCCTATGATCTTGACCGCACGAATTATGTGCTGACCTATACCGAAACGGCGCCTGACGGCTGGTGGGATCCCAAGATCCAGCTGGCCTATAGTGTCACCGACCTGCGGATCACGGAACCGGATCAGCAGATCAATGGATCAACCGATAGCCTGAGTGGCGTCATTCAGAACCGGTTCAATCTGGCCAATGGGTCGATCACGGCGGGGATCGATTTTTATTCTGACGAGGCAGAGTCGGATTATTTCTATCTGCCGGATGCCGCATGGGATGAAGCCGCCGAAGAGCAACTGCGCAATTTCGGGATCTTTGCGCAGGCGCGGCTTGAACCAACGGCCAGCACACGTGTGTCGCTGGGGGGGCGTGTCGATTTTCAGGAATTCGAAGGTGTTGACGGCTCGACGCAATCGGCCTCTGGCCTGTCCGGCAATATCTCTGGCGAATGGGACGTGACGCAGGCGCTGACGTTAAGCGCGGGCTATGCCCATGTCTGGGGCGGGATCGAGCTGGCCGAGAACTTTATCATGAACCCGTCCTGGACCTATGCGGATGATATCAAAGAGGTCACATCGGACAGTTTCTATGTCGCGGCGGCCTATCAAACCGGCAATTGGACCCTGGACGGCAAGGTGTTTTCCACCGCGCTCGACAATGCACGGGCGGCAAGTTACGGAGCCGGTCCGGCGCTTTCGGCGGATGTTCTGTCACAGGGGTATGAGCTGGGCATTGGCTATGCCTGGATGAATGGTTTTGCCCGTGTCGGTTATGCCAAACTGGACACCGAGGTGAACGGGCGGACCGCAGATTCCTATACCGGCAATTACCTGACCATGCCGATGGGCGAGTTCATCACGCTGCACACCGCGCATCGGTTCGAAAATGGCTTGCTGATTGGCGGCGATGCGCAAATCGCGCTGGATTCTGAAAACACCTATGACACCGCCACCGGGGGCGATGGGCCGACCTTGCCGGGGTATGCCGTTGCCAATGCCTTTGTCGAATATACCCCCGCCAGTTTCGGCAGCCTGACGCTGCGCGCCGAGATCAACAATCTGTTTGACGAAGATTATGCGGCGCGCGCCACCTATGGTCAGGAATTCGTCGACGCGGTGGTGCCGTTGAACGAACCCGGTCGGTCCTTCCGGCTGAGCGCTGAAATGCGGTTCTGACGCCCTCGGGATCGGGACCGACAACAAGGAAAAGGCCGACGATCACGTCGGCCTTTTTGAATTTCGGGGGGTATCTGGTCTTGATAGCCTGGGACAGAGGCTAGGGTTGGCTCAACGCGATGCTTCGGTCGCGGGACGCACAGGCGGCCGTTTCCATCAGATCGAACAAACCGGTTTTCGGGGCCAGCAGATGTGCCAAGGCTTCGGCGGTTGTGCCGCCTTTTGACGTCACAGCCCGGCGCAAGTCACCGGCATCGGTGCCGGTTTCGCGCATCATCTCGCCCGCCCCGGCGACGGTGTGCACCGCAAGTGTGGTGGCCAGATCACGCGGCAATCCCATTGCCTCGCCCGCCTTGGTCATGGCTTCGGCCATGGCAAAGACATAGGCCGGACCGGACCCCGAAATGCCGGTCACGGCGTGCAATTGCGCCTCGTCTTCCAGTTCGACCGCCGCACCAACCGCGCCAAAAAGCGCGCTGGCCAGGGCGCGCTGTGCATCGCTCACATTGGCATTGCTGGCAAACACGGTGATCCCGGCCCCGACGGCGGCCGGTAGGTTGGGCATCGCCCGAACCACCGGCGTTTTCGCGCCAAAGACAGCTTCATAATAGGCCAGTGGCGCGCCGGTCGCGATGGTCACCACAATGGTGTCACCATCGCCAAAAGTGGCAAGCGGCGGCAGGACATCCCCCAGAACCTGCGGCTTGGTCGCAATGACCAGAACCGCCGGATTGTCAGGCAGCGCTTGGTTCAGATGGAACCCGGTTTGCGCCTTGAGCCAGTCCGAGGGAGCCGGATCCTGCACATGGATCGCCCCCGGCGTGACGCCGCTGGACAGCCACCCCTCCAACAACGCCTTGCCCATGAAGCCGCAGCCGATCACCACCATGCCGCGGTCGTTGATCGCCTTCACAATGTTGCCCCTGTGTCGGCCCGGATCAGATCCTTGTACAGCGCCTGAATGCGTTCCATCACGGGGCGCTGGCCATTGCCGATTGCCTTGCCGTCGATGGTGCCAACCGGGGTCTGCGCACCAAAGGTGCCGGTCATGAAGGCCTCATCCGCGCTATAGGTTTCATACAGCGAATAATTGCGTTCATAGACCGGAATGTCATTGGCCTTGCACAGGTCGATCACCTTTTGGCGGGTGACACCGGCCATGCAATAATCCCCGGTCGAGGTCCACACCGCGCCCTTGCGCACAATAAAGAAGTTGCAGGCGTTGGTGGTGTTCACGAAACCATGCGGATCAAGCATCAGCGCCTCATCTGCACCCACCTGTTGCGCCTGAATACAGGCCAGCACGCAGTTCAGCTTTGAATGGCTGTTGTATTTGGCATCCTGGCTCATCGGCAAGCCACGCACCTGCGGGACGGTTGCCAGGGAAATGCCACGCGTCTGCAAGGCGGCAGAGGGCTTGGAATGTTCCATGATGATCACCAGCGTCGGGCCAGAGCGGCTCAACGACGGGTGTTGATACGGCTTGGCCTTTTTGCCGCGGGTCAGCATCAGGCGGCAATGGGCATTGTCGGTCATGCCGTTGGCCGCAGCTGTGCGGGTCAGCGCGTCAAGAATGCCGGCGCGGTCCATGCCCACATCCAGCGATACAGCGTGGCAGGAGCCGAAAAAGCGGTCCATATGCTCCTCGAAAAAGGCCCATTTGCCGTTGTACAGGCGCATGCCTTCCCACATGCCATCACCCAGCATGAAACCACTGTCATAGACCGATACCTTGGCCTCGTCCCGATGCACGATCTCGCCGTTGACATAAACCTTGGTGTCAAGGTTCCGGGGATCTTCTTCGGCATCATGCGAGGTCTGTTTTTCATCCAACATGGATTTTATCCTTATTCAGCAAATTATTGGTCGACGTCGCCAAGGATGGCAAAGGCGGTCATCAGATCCAGATGCGCCCCACCGCCATTCTTGAAAACGGTGATGTCGTCGGGACCGGTGCGCCCGACCTGACCCTGGCTCAACTGGTAAAGATCGGCCAAAACATCGGTTTCGGCGATTGCCCCGCTGGCCAGGGGAATTTTCAGCTCGCCGATGTGGTGCATGGTGGTGTCGCGGCTGTCGACAAAGATCCGGGCCTTTTGCAACAGCGCATCGTCAGCCTCGCGCATTTCTGCCCGAAACGCCCCGATCAGATCGACATGGGTGCCGGGGGTGATCCACTCGCCACGAAGCACCGGGTCGCTCGACATGGTGGCGGTGACAACGATATCGGCCTGACCGGCCGCATCGGCAAGATCGGTCACGGCCTCGACCGGCAAACCGCTGGTCACCAGATCCGCCGCCAAGGCACGCGCTTTGTCCGCCGTGCGGTTCCAGATCATGATACGCTCAAGACCGGGCAAGATCTGGCGATAGGCGGCGGCGACATTACGCGCGACCTGTCCTGCGCCAAGGATCAGCAATGTCTTGCTGTCCTTGCGGGCCAGATAACGTGCGCCAAGCGCGCTGTCGGATGCGGTTTTCAAATCCGTGACCAATGGGCTGTCGATGGTGGCAATCAACGCCCCGGCGCGGTCTTCGAATACCAACATCGCACCCTGAACCGTGGGCAGGCCACGGGTCGGGTTTTCTGCCATGACAGTGACGCTTTTGACGCCATATCCCAAACCCTCGATCCAGGCTGCGCGGCTTAGCAGCGTGCGCCCCGGCGGGCCGAGAAAGACATCCTCGATATGGGCGGGTGGCATCCGGTGTCCGGCGTCAATGGCATCCACGATCATGGCCCAGTCAATTTGATCGCCAAACGATTGGCGTGTCACTATTTTCATCGCTGTACAGCCTTCATGAAGTCACGGGTGATTTGATGGGTCGGCGCGGTGAACATCTGTTCTGCCGTGCCTTCTTCGACGATGCGGCCTTCGGCCATCAGGATCACACGGTCGGCCACGGCGCGGGCAAACCCCATTTCATGGGTGACACAGATGATGGTCATATCTTCGCGCGCGAGGGCCTGCATGACATCCAGCACCTCGGAAATCATTTCCGGGTCAAGCGCCGAGGTCGGTTCGTCAAACAGCATGATCTTCGGCTTCAGACACAGGGCACGGGCCAGCGCCACCCGCTGTTGTTGGCCGCCAGACAGCTGATCCGGGTATTTCTCGGCGTGGATGTCCACCTGCATCCGAGCCAGTTGCGTGCGGGCCTCCTCGGTTGCGGCGGCGCGGTCCTTGCCGATGGCGCGGATCTGCGGCAGCACACAGTTTTCCAGGATTGTCAGATGCGGAAACAGGTTGAAGTGTTGAAACACCATACCGACCTGTTTGCGCACCAGATTGCACAGATGCCGGTCATCCCCGACCGCAAGGCCCAGAACCTCGACCGAGCCAGAGGCATAGGTTTCCAACCCGTTGATGCAACGGATCAGCGTGGATTTGCCAGACCCGGACGGGCCGCAGATCACCAGCGTCTGGCCGTCCGGCACATCAAGGCTGACGTCGCGCAGCGCGTGATAATCGCCATAATATTTGTCGACGGATTGAATGTGGATTGCGGGATCAGCCATGTCCGAGCCTCATGCGGGTTTCAAGCCACGCGCCATAACGCGACAGACCAAAGACGAAGATGAAGTAGATAAAGGCGAGGAAGACGTAGACCTCGACATATTGATTGCCCCATTCGCCGGTGCCTATGGCGGCATTGCCCGAGGCCATCAGCTCGAAAAAGCCGACGAAGGTGACAATCGAGGTTTCCTTGAAGGTAATGACCGCCTGATTGATGGTCGAAGGCAGCGTATTGCGGAACGCCTGTGGCAACAGGATATCCACCACCAGGGACCAATAGGGCATGCCCAATGCGATGGCGGCTTCTTCCTGACCGGCAGAGGTGGATTGCATCCCGGCACGGATGATTTCGGCCTGATAGGCGGCAAAGAACACCGCAAAAGCCACAACCACGCGCATCAGCTTGTTGCCTTGCAATGCCTCTGGTGCGATCAGCGGCACCACCACGGCGGCGGCAAACAGAATGGTAAGAAGCGGCAGCGAGCGGACGAAATCAATGATCAGGCCAAAGGATTTGGCAATCACCGGCAAATCGGATCGCCGCGCCAACGCAAAGAGCACCGCCAGCGGCATGCCGATCACAAACACCGCCGAAAAGATGAACAGCGTCAGCGCCAAGCCACCCCATTGTTCGGATGTGACCAGCGGCATGTTCCAGAACCCGCCGCGCATCAACAGCACAAACACCGTGAACCCGCCGACCCACAGGGCCGGCAAACGCCGCACCGACCAGAACAGAGGCACACAAGACAGCACCATTGTCGTAATGATGACGAAACAGGCCAGAGTGGACCGCCATTGTTCGGCATAGGGGTAAAGGCCGAACATGATCAGCCGCCCGCGGCTTTCAATCACCGCCCAGCAGGCGCCGGCCTCATAGGTGCATTGATCCCGGTTCTCCAGCCGGAAAATCGCGTCAAGGATCGCCCAATCGACGACGCCCATCACAAACCAGATGATCAGCGCCCCGAACACCAGGGAAATGACCGCGTCCAATTTGGTGGCAAAGAAATGTTTGCGCAGGGCTGCAACAAACCCGGTCGGGTTGTCTGGATTGCTGAGTGTCAGGCTCATCTCAACTTCTCCCCTTGATCTTGATGCGGTCGTTGATCGCGTTCATCACGAAGGCGATGGAATAGTTCAGCACAATGAACCCGCCCATCAGCAACGCCAGAAGCTCCAGCGTTTGACCGCTTTGGTTGATGGATGTTGAAATCACCGCGAAATAGTCGGGAAAACCCACGGCAAGACCCACGGTCGTGGCCTTCATGAGCCAGACATATTGGTTGGTCAGCGACGGCAGCGAGGCGCGCAGTGCCAGCGGCACAAGGATCAGCCGGTTGATCTGAAACGTGCTCAGCCCCAGCGAACGACCTGCCTCCAGTTTGCCCCGGTCGACCGAGATCAGGCCACCGCGAATGATTTCGCCGATATAGGCCGCCCCGAACAACACCAAACCAATCACCAGCGCGGTCATTTCCGGTTTCAGCGTGACACCCCCGGCAATGCGCAGACCTTTGAGCTCAGGCAACGAAAGGATCGGCGTGCCCGCCTCATGGCCCAGCACCGCAAGAATGACAAAGATCACCCCGACCCCGCCCAAAGCGCCGCCAAACCGGACCACCGCAGACAGCCGTTCACGGCTCAGCCAAAGCCACAGGCCCGCAGCCACAATCGCCAGGGCCAGATATACAAGACCCCCGTCAACCAGCGGAATACCGGGCAGCACGATCCCCCGGTTGGAGAGCATCGCAATATCCCAAAGATTGTAGGCCTGTTTCGGCCCCGGCAGATGGGTCAGTACGGCATACCAAAAGAAGACCTGCAAAACGACGGGCACATTGCGAAACACCTCGACATAGGTCGTGCCAACGATCTTCATCAGCGTATTGCTGGACACCCGGAACAGCGCCAGAAGGATACCCAGGATGGACGCGAAAAACAGCGTGAGAAAGCCGACCAGCATGGTGTTCAGCAGCCCGGCAAATATGATCCGGCTATAGGTCGATCTTGCGCTGACCTCGATGACCGAAAAATTGATCGGCCACCCGGTTGTGCGCTCCAGAAAGCCAAAGCCTGTGGCGATCCCCTGGGCGACGATGTTGCGTTGGCTGGTGACAACGAGGCCATACACCACGAGCACCACAAGAAGGATAAAAGAAGTCTGTATCGCCGCCCGTCTGAAGCGGCGAGATGCAAGTAACTGGCGCATGTTTGCTTTTCCGGCTTGGGGAAGAGCCGCCCAGAAAGGGCGACCCTTCTGCTGGGATTAGTCCAGAACCAGCGGGTAAAGGACGCCGCCGTTATTCCAAAGATTGTTCAGCCCACGCGGGAGTTTGTACCGCGAACCTTCGCCAACGGTGCGATCATAAATCTCGCCGTAATTGCCGACCGCCTTGATCACGTTGTAGGCCCAATCGTCGCTCAGCCCCATGCGTTCGCCGACGCCGGGGGTCACACCCAACAGACGCTCGATTGTTGGCGAGGGCGGGTTGGCCTTCATCTCGTCGACATTGGCCATGGTGATCCCGCTTTCTTCGGCCATCAGCAATGCGCTGACCATCCAGTTGATCACGTCAAGAAAGTCTTCCTGACCCTGGCGCACCACGATGCCTTCGGGTTCAAGCTTCATCACATCGCCAAGGATGGTAAAGGCGTCGGGGTCCGGCGCATTGACGCGGGTGGCGGACAGGAACGGACCAAAGCCCGCGATCGCATCACAGCGGCCGTTATAGAACGCGGCGCGCAGCTCTTCGCCTTTTTCAAATGCCAGCGGCTCATAAGAAACACCGTTGGTTTCCATGTAATCCGCCAGAACACGTTCCACAGTGGTGCCCGCATTGACGCAGAACACGCCGCCATCCAGATCCGCGATGCTTTCGGCGCCCAGCTCTGTCTTGGCCATGGTGTAGAAGGGGCCAATGAAATAGGGGCGCGAAAATTGCAGGCCAAGGTCGGTGTCGCGCGATTGGGTCCAGCCGGTGACCTTGATGATCACATCGACGTCACCCGATTGCAGCGCCGGGAACCGCTGGGCGAAGCTGACCGGAATAACCTGCAGCTTGTCCGGGCTGCCAAGGATCGCGGTGGCCAACGCCTTGCAGAATTCAATGTCGAACCCCTGCCATGCGCCTTCGCCGTCGACTTCGGCAAACCCAAGATAGCTGCCGTTGTGGCCGGTGCAGAGCAGGCTGTCGCGTTCCTTGATCGTGTCGAGCAGGTTCGCTTCCTGTGCGCTGGACGCGGTCGCGCCCGAAAGGGCAAGCGCCGCCGCCCCTGCAAGTTTGATAATGGAATTGGTCATCGGTTTCTCCGTCTGTTGAACTTGAATGTCATGGCCGCTTTTGCGGTTCTTCGAACGCGGTTGGGGCGTTCTTTGTATTGGCTGCTGTTGTGATGTCCTCCGGCAGCGAAACGCCAATGCCGGGGAGGTTCGGCAAGGCGAAATCTTTCGGCGCGCACCCCAGCGGGTCCAATCCGAATTGCTTGAAAAAGACCTGGTGCACGGTGTGATATTCCACATGCGCCACAAGGTTTTCGGCGGCTGCGATGTGACAGGCGGCCATCAACGCCACGCCGGTGGAAGACACCTCCAGCGACAGGCGGGTCTGGCTGCCGGCACATAAATTCGCCAGCGCCCGCACGCCGGCCACACCGCCACTGGCGACCGGGGCCGTTTGCAAAAAGGCGATTTTCGCCGTGTTGACCAAAAGCGCATGCACTTCGCGGCGGTATTCGGCCTCAAGCGCCATCACCGGCACACCGGCGCGCGACAGGCGCGCCATGCCGTCGATGTCATAAGCCTTGGTCGGGGACTGGAACGCTTCGATCCGGCCCTCTGGCAAGGCACGGTAAATCGCCAGCGCGTCCTGGGCCGTATAGGAATAGACCCCGTCGATGATCAATTTGGCCTCGGGCGGCAAGACGGACAAAACCGCCCTGACCCGGCACAGATCGTCCTCGATCGACAGCCCGCCGATCTTCATTTTGCTTAATCCGAACCCCTGCGCGGCAAAGCCGGCCATTTCGGCAACCAGATCGTCGGTGGTTTTGCCCTGACCATAAAGCCCGCCACTGGCATAAAGATCCGCCGTGCCGCGCCCCGCGGGGTTCAGACATTGCCACAGCGGCACGCCGTCCCGGCGGCTGCGCAAATCCCAAATCGCCAGATCAATCCCCGACACCGCAGAGGTCAGGATGCCATGCCGCGCGGTCAAGGTCGCCCGGTCGATCAAGCCCGCCGTGATGCCGCCCACTTCGTTTAGGTCGGCCCCGTCAAAATGCGGCAGAACCTCTGTGCGCAGAAACGCCAGCAATGCGTCGGGCGCGGTATCAAAGCACCAGCATTCGCCAAGCCCCCGATTGCCGGCATCATCCTCTATCATCACGAAAACAGCGTGCTTCAGGGTCCATCGGATTGCCGGGTTCCACAGCTTTCCGCCAAGATCATTGGCGTGCGTGGCGAGCGTGATGCGGGCGATCCGGCTCAACTTAGGACTCCTGCGTTTTCGGCATCGCGGGCGGATCGCCGATCTTGAAACTTTCGTCCGGCTCGTGGCGCAGGGCAGCTAGAAACCGGTCGTGGAATTGCATCGAATGGGCGTGGGCGATGGCATCCGCCGCCGTGACGTCCTGTGCCTCGATCGCGTCGACAAAATCATGGTGCTGGTCGCGCATGACGTGCTTGCGGTTTGCGGCGTCCAGATACCGAACATGAATATGCAGCAGCCTGCGCGCTTCGGACAGCAGCACACGATATTGCCGGATGACATACGGGTTGCGCCCGGCCTCGGCCACGCCGACGTGAAAGGCGAAATTCGACTGCATGATCTTCAGCGCGTTGGAATCATGGACAAACAAGTTGAAATCATCCGCCAGCGCCCGCAGCCGAACGATGTCTTCTTCTGTGCGGTTCTGCGCGGCAAGCCGGGTTGCCAGACGCTGCTGAACATCAAGCGCAAGAATGAATTCAGGAAAATGTTTAAGATCAACCGGCGCCACAATTGTCGAACGATTGGGCAGGCGCTGCGCAAGTCTGGATGACGTCAGACGATAGAGCGCCTCGCGGATTGGCGACCGTGACACGGCAAACCGTTTCGACAGCCCGACCTCGTCCAGCGGCGCGCCGGGTTCCAGCGTCAGCGTCAAAATCTCATCCCGCAGGATGTCGTGAATTTCCGAAGCGGCAAGACCGCGCTGATAGGGTTTGGCCGTGTCATCAGTGGTCATTTTGGGGCCTCTGAAATTCTGATGAGCCTGAGCGACTCACCTTGCTTTCCATTGTGTACAACATGTATGCAAGACGCGGCAAGGGCGGATTTTCGGATCTCGACCGGTTGGAAATGGCACTTTGGACGCTGTCGGCGGGGCAAAACACGCCGACAAGGGGGTTAGATGGATCAGATAATTGTGGCGCATGACGTTGGCGGCCCTGTCCTGCAATGTTCGGAAGGGCTGAGTTTTTGGGGCGGTGTGAATGCCGCGACCGGCGTGGTGCAGGACGCCCACCATCCCCAGGCCGGCGCCACGCTTGCCGGGGCCATCGTGATGATGCCGACCAGTCGCGGTTCCTGTTCCGGTAGCGGCGTGTTGCTGGAACTGGCTCTCAACGGCCATGCCCCCGCCGCTTTGGTGTTTCATGAACCCGAAGACATCCTGACGCTGGGGGCCTTTATTGCCGGGCGCATGTTTGATCGTCCGGTCGCCGTGCTGCGCCTGTCACGCGAAAGCTATGATCGCCTGGCAGAACACCCCAGCGCAACAATCCAAGGGGACAGTATCATCGCCGGGGATCTGACGCTGGCATTGACGCCGCTGGACGGCAGCGCGCTGTGTATGTCGGACGCGGACAAGGCCATGCTGGCGGGCGACAAGGGCGAGGCAGTCAAGCTTGCGATGGAGGCGATTTTCACCATGGGCGTGGTGCAAGGGGCGGCACGATTGACCGATATCACCCGCGCCCATATTGACGGCTGCATCTATGCCGGGCGCGCCAACCTCGTCTTTGCCGAAAAGATCCGCGATATGGGCGCGCGGGTCACCGTTCCGACAACCATGAATGCCATCTCTGTGGATCAGGACAATTGGCAATCGCAGGGCGTGCCGCCCATTTTCGGCGAACCCGCCAGCAGGCTGGCCTCGGCCTATGTCACGATGGGCGCCAGCCCGACGTTTACCTGTGCCCCCTACCTTGCCGATGATCGCCCGCGCGAAGGCGAGGACATCGGATGGTCGGAATCCAACGCCGTGATCTATGCCAATAGCGTGTTGGGCGCGCGAAGTGTCAAACATCCTGATTTCTTTGATCTCTTTGTGGCCATGACCGGCCGCGCGCCAATGTCGGGGGTCTATCTCGCTGAGAACCGCCAAGCGCAGCTGCGCATTCATATCGACCTGCCGGAACACTACAGCGAAGCGATCTGGCCGTTGATCGGCTGGGTTGTGGGCCAAGCCGCGCCGGATCGGATTCCCGTAATCGAGGGGCTGGAAGATGCCGAGATCGGGACCGATGACCTCAAGGCGCTGTGCGCCGCTTTCGGAACGACATCCGCAATGCCGATCCTGCATATTCGGGGCGTGACGCCCGAGGGGAACCTACCGGCACGGGAGGATGCCGAACACCGCACATTGACGTCAGAGGCGCTTGGCCGGGCCTGGGCACAGCTGAACAGCGGCCCGACACAGATCGACCTTGTGGCGCTTGGCAGCCCGCATTTCTCGCTTGATGAGACCCGCCGACTGACCGAATTGATGCGGGGCCGCAGATGCACGCCCGCGACCGCAATGATCGTGACGCTCAGCCGCGAAACCTATGCCCAAGCCACAACAGAGGGGCTTCTACCCGTGCTGGAGGCCGCCGGCGTTCAGATTGTCAAAGATCTGTGCTGGTGTTCGATCTCGGAACCTGTCTTTCCGCCAAACGCCCGCAATCTGATGACCAATTCCGGCAAATACGCCCATTACGCGCCGGGGCTTTCTGGTCGAACGGTACGTTTCGGCAGTTTGGAAGATTGCGCCAAAGCGGCCGAAAGCGGCCATATGTCAAAGGAAGTGCCGGCCTGGTTGATGTGAGGCGCGCGCCTTGATGGTTTGCACATACGCGGCCCGGACCGGCGCATGACCCTGACAGGGGCATTCCCTCATCCAATGCCGCGCGATGCATCACCATTGCTGCAACATCAGGCACCCCGCCCCCAAGGTTGCGTTTCAGGAAACAATTGCCCGCGAATTCGCAATTTTTGAAACCTCGATCCTGCGATACTCTTCCCGATATGAACGCGCCCCTAGTCTATAACGAGGCGCAATTGGGAGGAGAAAATTATGCAATTTCAAAAGATCTTGCGCCGCGCGGTCCTGTCTGCTGCGGTGCTTGGGGCATCTTCGGCCGCTTTCGCGGGGTCCGAAGATGACACCCTGCGGGTTGCCATGGCCGAAGAGATCCTGAATCTCGACTACAATTATACCACCAAACGCGAATATATCATTCTGGCACAGCTGACTGATGCCAAGTTGTTCGAATTTGATCCCGAAACCCAGGACGTCCTGCCATCCGTCGCCACCAGCTATGAATGGGTGGACGACACCACGCTCGACGTGGTTTTGCGGAGTGACGTCCAGTTCCACGACGCCAGCCCGCTGACCGCCAAGGATGTCGCCTATAGCTATAACTGGCTGCGCAGCGCAGAAAGTGAATCCAACGCCACCGGCGTGGTCGAACGCTGGTTGGAAAATGCCGAAGTGATCGCGCCGGACCGGGTTCGGTTCCATATGACGGCGGTTTACCCGCTTGTGCTGCGCGACATGTCCAGCCGCATCATGCTGCGCAAAGAGGGCACTTATGACGACGGTGGTGAAATCAACCGTGATGCCATGGCCAGCGATCTGATCAGCACCGGACCCTATCGGGTCGAAAGCTTTGAGCCGGGCACCGAATTGGTACTGAAACGGTTTGACGGCTATTTCGGTGTCGCCCCGGCGATCGAGACGATCGTGGTGCGCAATATCCCCGACATTGGCACGCAACAGGCGGAAATGATGTCCGGCGGCATCGATTGGGTGTTCAAGGTGCCCGAAGATGTGGCCACCGCCGCCGATGCCCACCCGGATGTCAACTTCCTCAGCGGGCCTGACCTGCGCATCGGCTTTCTTGTGCTGGATGCCGGCGGCTGGAGCGACCCCGAAGGCCCGATGACCAAGGTCAAAGTCCGCCAGGCCGTCAATCACGCGCTGAACACCGAAGAGATTGCCCAATACCTGATGGGCGGCTCGTCCCAGGCCATTCACACCGCATGTCATCCGGCGCAATTCGGCTGTGATCAAAGCGTGACGCGCTATGGCTATGATCCCGAACGGGCCAAGGCGTTGCTGGCCGAGGCCGGTTATCCCGACGGCTTCCCGCTGGATCTTTGGGCCTATCGCGACAAACCGGTGTCCGAGGCGATTGCCGCCAACCTCACCGCCGTCGGGATCGACGTCAACCTGCGTTATGTCAAGCTGGAGAGCCTGAATCAGGCGCGTGCGGCCCGCGACATTCCCGTCTATTTCGGGACATGGGGATCGGGCGGCACCGCCGATACCGCGGCCATCGCCCGAATTCACTTTGCCGACGGCGACCGCAATCTGTCGCGCGACGCCGAGCTGACGGAAATGATCCTCGCCGCCGAACAGACCGCCGACCCGGACAAGCGCAGAGCGCTGTACACCAAGGCCCTGGGCCGCATCGCCGATCAGGCCTATTGGGCGCCGCTGATGTCATACACGGCAAACTATCTTGTGGCTTCGGATCTCGACTTTCCGCTTAGCCCCGATGGGTTGCCGCGTTTGCAAAACGCACGCTGGAAGTGATCTTTTATCGGCGGCCAGATCCCTGACCGCCGACCTTCTACAGGACCCCAAAACACATGTTGAAATATATCGCACTCAAGGGCTTGTTGGCGATTCTTGTCGCCTTCACCGTGTCCTTGGCCGCCTTCCTTTTGCTGAACGTCGCCTCTGATCCGGCCCAGGCCATCGCAGGCGAAGACGCCACCCCCGACGTCGTGGAAACCATCCGCATTCGCTATGGTCTCGACCGACCGGTTTACGAAAGATACCTCTCCTGGTTGGCCGGCGTGGCGACCGGGGATTTCGGCGAAAGCTATTACTGGCACAAACCCGTGGCAGAGCTGGTCGCCGACCGCGCGGACGAGACCCTGACACTTGCGCTTTCGGCGCTGTTCGTCACCATCCTGATTGCGGTTCCGCTGGGCGCGCTTGCCGGTCTGAACCCGAATTCCTGGATCGACCGGGCGGCGCTGGGGGTTGCGGTTTCGGCCCAGGCCATTCCCAATTTCTGGCTGGGGTTGATCATGATCATCCTGTTCGCGGTGATGATCCCGATTTTCCCGGTTTCGGGTGACAACACCTGGTATCACTTTGTGCTGCCCGCGATTGTTCTGGGGGCATCGTCGGTGCCTGCGGTGATGCGTCTGACCCGCACCGGCCTGATCGAGGTCATGGGCGCCGATTACATCCGCACCGCCCGCGCAAAGGGATTTCGCGGCAATGCCCTGTTGCGGCGCCATGCGCTGCGCAACGCCATCCTGCCGGTGATCTCTGTCCTCGCGGTGCAGCTGGGCCAGAAATTCGGCGGCTCTGTCATCACAGAAAGTATCTTTGCCATCAACGGGTTGGGCCGTCTGGCGCTGGAATCCATTCTTGGGGCCGACATTCCCACGGTCCAGATGCTGATTTTCGTCTTTGCCATCGTTTTTGTGGCAATGAACCTTTTGGCCGACATCCTGAACGCGGCCCTCGACCCAAGGATTAGAATTGGATGACCGACGTTCAAATCACACAGACCACCGCCGCGCCGCAGGCCGAAACCGAAGGCCTGTCACCGGGGCAGGAGCTGCGCCAGCGGATGCTGGGCCACACCGGGTTTCTGATCGGGGCGGGTCTGATCACGCTTGTTGTGTTGATCGCGATCTTTGCCCCGTTGCTGGCCCCACATGACCCTTATGCGCAAAGTCTGGCCAACCGGATGCTGCCCCCGATCTGGCAGGAGGGCGGTTCGGCGGATTATTTGCTGGGCACGGATCAAAACGGCCGCGACTACCTGAGCAGGCTGATCTATGGCACACGGATTTCCGTCACCATCGGTATCGGCGCGGCCACCATTGGCCTGTTGATTGGCGTCACCTTTGGCGTGCTGGCGGGCTATTTTGGCGGCTGGGTGGATCATGTCATCAGCTTCCTGCTGACGGCCCAGCTTGCGCTGCCGGGGCTGTTGCTGGCGATGGCGCTGGTATTCATCATCGGCCCGTCGATCTGGGTTGTGATCGGCATCGTTGGCGTGTTGCACTGGACCTATTACCTTGTGGTAACACGTTCGGCCACACAACGCCTGCGCAGTCTTGATTTTGTGGCGGCCTCTGCGGCCTCTGGTGCCAGCGCGCCACAGATCATCCTGCATGAGATCCTGCCAAACCTGATCCCGCAGATCATCGTGATTTTCACCTTTGAATTGGGCATCTCGATCCTTGCGGAATCGAGCCTGTCGTTTCTGGGTGTCGGGATTCAGCCGCCAACCCCGTCCTGGGGGTTGATGATCGCCGAAGGCAAACAGGCGATGTTCTTTCGGCCCTGGTTGGTGATCCTCCCCGGTATTTGCCTGTTTTTGCTGGTGATCGGCGCCAATCTGATGGGCGACGGGCTTCGTGACATCACATCCCCGGAGGGCCGCAACGGATGAGCGCGCTTTTGAACATTTCCAATCTCAACGTCAGTATCAAACTGCCGCATGGCACCCTGAGTGCGGTCCGCGACACGACAATCACGCTGCAAAAGGGCCGGTCTCTGGGCATCGTTGGCGAAAGCGGATCGGGCAAGTCGATGACGGCGCTGTCGCTGATGCGGCTGTTGCCCCGCAGCGGGGATTTTACCGCCGACGCCATCGAATTTGACGGCACCAATCTGCTGGCGCTGGATGACCGCCGCTTTGCCGAAACGATATCCGGCCCCGGGATCGGTATGATCTTTCAAGAGCCGATGACATCGCTCAATCCGGTCTACACAATTGGCCGCCAAATGACCGAAGCGGCGGTCTGGCGTGGCATGATGTCGGCCCCGGCCGCCCGGACCAAGGCCATCGCCCTGCTGGACCGGGTTGGCATTCCCGACCCCGAAGGGCGGATGTCGCAATATCCGCACCAGATGTCAGGCGGACAGCGCCAGCGGGTGATGATCGCCATGACGCTGATGCTTGATCCCAAGCTGCTGATTGCGGATGAACCGACCACCGCGCTGGATGTCACCGTGCAGGCGCAGATCCTTGATCTGCTCGACGATTTGCGGCGCGAGCGTGATATGGGCATGATCCTGATCTCGCATGATTTGGCCGTCGTGGCGCAACGCACCGATGCGGTGGCGGTGATGTATGGCGGCGAAATGATTGAACAGGGCCCGGCCGAGGCGGTGCTGCGCCGGCCTGCGCATCCCTATACCCAGTCGCTGCTCAATGCGATTCCGCAAATCTCCGGCGCGCCGGGGCGTCTTGGGGCCATTCCGGGGCTGGTGCCGTCGATCATGCAGGCCACCAACACCTGTATCTTTGCGCCCCGTTGCGCCCATGCCCATGCGGTCTGTACCGCGCAACGCCCCCCGTCGCGTGCCCAGGGGGGCGGGCATATGTGCCGCTGTGTTCTGGACACACCTCCAACGATTGTCACCTCGGTCACGCCCTTGCGGGCGTCCGCGCCGCAACCAGACACAGAGCCGGTGTTGTCTGCCCGCGATGTCACCCGCGTTTACACGTCGCGGCGGGGCATGTTCGGCCCGAAACGCGACATCAGGGCGCTAGACGGTGTGTCGCTTGACCTTCGCAAGGGGGAAACCCTGGCCCTGATCGGTGAAAGCGGCTCTGGCAAATCGACGCTGGCGCGCATCCTGTTGGGTCTGGATCACCCGACATCGGGCGCGGTGTTCATGGGCGGCCGTCCGGTGGCGGAGGTCGCGGTCAAGGACCGGGCGCATTTTGTCCAGCCGGTGTTTCAGGACCCCTATTCCTCGCTCAACCCGCGCCGGCGGCTGGCGGAAATCATTGCCCGGCCGCTGGAACTTTCCGGGCATGGCACTGCTGCGGAAAACGACGCGCTTGTGCGCAGCACGCTGGAATTGGTGCGCCTGCCGTTGCGGCTGTTGCATGCCTATCCTTCACAGCTGTCCGGGGGGCAACGCCAACGGGTGGCCATTGCCCGCGCGCTGGTCACCAAACCACAGGTGCTGGTCTGTGACGAACCCACTTCGGCTCTGGATGTGTCGATCCAGGCGCAGATCCTCAACCTTCTGGATGATCTGAAAGCCGAAATGGGGCTGACCTGTCTGTTCATCACCCATGACATGGCGGTGGTGCATCAAATCGCCGACCGGGTGGTGGTGATGTTGAAGGGTCAGGTGGTCGAAGAAGGTGCCGCGCGTCAGGTGCTGCGCCAGCCGAAAAATGACTATACGCGTCGGCTGGTCGCTGCTGCGCCGCGCTTTGAGGCCAAGACCGAAGAAATGGAGATCGTGCAGTGAACAGGTCAATGAATACCAAAGAAGGCGCGCTTGCCTGGACCGGTGGCGCGCTGACGCCGCAGACCCTGTTCAGCCGTGAATCCAAATGGCAATCCTGGTTGGATGTCGAGGCGGCCCTGGCCGAGGTTCAGGGCGAAATGGGCATCATTCCCGACTGGGCGGCCAAGGCGATCCGTCAGGCCGCCAAGCTTGAAAATATTGGTGCCGAAACAATGGCGGCCCATGCGCGCATGACCATGGCGCCGGTCCTGTCGCTGACCCGGTTGCTGGCCGAAGCAGCGGGCAAGGCGGGCGATTATGTGCATTGGGGCGCCACAACCCAGAACATCACCCAGACCGGGCGCATTCTGTTGATGCGCGAGGCCGACAAAGCCATTCGCATCAATCTGGAGGCCACGTTGCAGCATCTTGCGCTGCTGGCAGAGAACCATTCCGCCACGCTGATGGCGGGCCGGACCAACCGGCAACATGCCCTGCCGATCACCTTTGGCTTCAAGGTTGCCGGCTGGATCGAAGAGCTGGGCCGCGCCGTCCAGCGGCTGGATGGCGGAATACAGCGGCTGTCGTCGCTGCCCTTTGGCGGCGCGGTGGGGGCCTTTCATGCCTTTGGGGCTGAGGGAAAGGATCTTCAGCATCGTCTTGCGGCGCGCTTTGGTTTGCAGGACATGCTTGTGCCCGGCCGCGCCATCAATGACATCTTTGCCGATTATGTGGTGCAGCTCTGTCTGTTGGCGATGACGGTGGATCGGATTGCCAGCGAGATCTACGGTCTCATGACCCAGGAGATTGGCGAGCTGGCCGAGCGGCTTGACCAGGGCACAATCGGATCGTCGACCATGCCGCACAAGATCAATCCGAAATTCGTGGTTCAGGTGCTGGCCGAGGCATCGCAGCTGCGCAATCTGTCGGGCATGGCGCTGGAAACCGGGCGCACAAGCCACGAAGGCGACGCCGCCGTGAACCAATTGCTCAGCGCGTTGCTGGACGATGCGGTGCCATTGGCCTGGCGGATGACGGACAGTTTCAAAACGCTCTTGGAGCGGCTTTCGGTTGATGTCGACCGGATGGAAAGCAACGTGCACCTTACCGGCGGGGCCATTGCCACCGAACATCTGATGATGAAACTGGCCCCCAAGATCGGGCGCGCCCAGGCCCATGATGTGGTGCACCACGCGCTGGATGCACGCCCCTCGCCCACGTCAACCGTGGCCGAGATCATGCAGAACGACCCAGAGGTGTCGACCCATCTGACGGTTGATGAAATCCGACAAGCGCTTGATCCCGCAGAATATTGTGGCGACAGCGAACGTATCGCAACCGAGGCCGCAGCCATGGCCCGGTCGCTGGCCCGCCAGCTTGCGACGCCTAGATAAGGGTCATCAAATCGGCGACCTGAGCATGCGCCGCCCTTTGTTGTTCGACATGCGCGCCAAGCGCATTCAGGAACGGCTCTGTCAGGGCGGCGCGTGACCCTTTGGCAAAAACGGCGGCATAGGTGATCCAGGTGTTGCCCTCGATCGGGCGCAACACCTCGGTTTTCTGCGACACATCCGGCGCAAAGACAATATCGGCCAGGGTGATGCCGATGCCGTTGCGCACCATTTCCATGGTGACCAGCGACGACCCGGTTTGAAAGGCGATGTCGGGGCGATGCCCGGCCTTGCCCATCACCTCATCCAGTCGCAAGCGCCAGCGCTGACTGGCTGTCAGGGTCACGAATTTCTCACCCGCCAAACGATCGACCGGCACCTCGTCCAAAGAGGCAAAGGGATGGTCGGCAGGCGTCAACACACACAGCCGCGTGCGCAACAACGGCAGCACATCCAGCGGCACGATTTCGTTTTCCACCGGCAAGGAGATCAGGCCAATGTCATAGCCGCCGCCGCCAACCTTGCTTTCGATATCAAAGCGGCTTTCCACATGGATATTGACGTCATAACTGATGCCCTCGCCGTCCAGCCGCGCCAGTGGCGGCACGACAAGCCCGTTTGCAATCGGGGCGGCGGCCACAATTGACAGGGTGCGGTTGCTTCTGTTGGCCACCTCACGCGCGATATTGGGAATCTGCGTCAACCCGTCCAGCGTGTTCGAGATCTGGTGGTAAAAAAGGATGCCATGTTCGGTCAATTCCAACGCCCGCCGCGTGCGCGAAAAAAGCGTCAGCCCCAGCTGATATTCAAGCTGTGTCAGCAGCCGACTGGCAGCGGAATTTGACATATTGGCCCGGCTCGCGGCCTCGGCCAGGGTGCCGGTGACAACGATGTCCCGAAAGAGTTGCAAGCCGCGCAGATACATTGGTCCAACAGTTGTGATTTTTGCAACATAAGACAGCAAAACCGGGTTTCGGTCAAATGTTCAACCGGGGTCTGCCCCCCTTCATCGCGTGATGCGTTTTGCCCCGGCCGCCCGATTGTGATCGGTTCCTGAAATCCGATCTAATCACATGAATTTTGGTCCCAAATCACAGGATTGGCGCGCCCGCCACGGCACGCCGCCGCATCGCACGCGGCCAGTTTCACGCGCACCAGCCGCAGCCGCAGCCGACCGGGGGTCTGACCCCAAAGCCGGCCGCAAGATCACGGGCGTGAGGTCAATATCCGGTGCCGGGCTGATCCTGTGCCCCCGCCGCATCTTCTTCGTCAGACAATGCGGCAACCGCCGCCGCCACGCTGCGCGTCAGATGGGCAAAGTCATTGCCCGGTGTCACCAGCGCACAGCCCTGATCGCGGCGGGCGCGGGCGTCTTTGGCGTCCGAACAGAAGATGCCCACCGGGGTGCCATGCCGTTTTGCACTGGCCACGATCTTGGTTATCGCCGCCTCTGATTTCGGGCGCGGAAACCCCACATGGCCATCAACCGCAAAGGCCAGGTCATTGGGCCCAATATAGACCATGTCGACGCCCTCAACCGCGAGGATATCGTCAATCCGGTCAACGGCTTCGGCGGTTTCGATCATCGGGATGACCATCACGGTATCGTTGGCCTCAGCGACATAATCCTTGCCACCATAGAGCAAACCGCGCGACGGTCCGAAACTGCGGGTGCCAAAAGGCGGATAACGGCAGGCCGACACCAGCGCCTCGGCCTCTTCCGGGGTCGAGATCATCGGGCAGATGATGCCATAAGCGCCTGCGTCAAGCAGATGCATGATCTGGGCCGGATCCAGATCCGGCACCCGCACCAGCGGAATGGCCGGGGTAGAGGACAGCGCCTGCAACATGTGCAGCGCCTCCTGAAAGCTCAACATACCGTGTTGCAGATCGACGGTGACGGAATCGACGCCGGAATGGCCGACACCTTCGGCGGAATAGGTTGACCCGATGGAAAGCCACCCGTTCACCACGGTCTCACCTGCGGCCAACCGCGTCTTGATTGTATTGCTGCGCATTATCCTGCTCTCCTGTAATCTGGTAAAAGGGCCGCATTGGCCACATATCCGCCGGCGTCAAGCGCAAGACCCCCGGCACGCGCGGCCGCAATTATGTCGTCCGCAAAAACCGGGTGCTTGCGATGATCGCCAGACACAACAACCAACACCTCGGCCGGGGTGTCGCCAATTGCCATGATCGTGCGAACCGCATCCGCCGGAATGGAATAGGTGTCGCGCGCCGCCAGATCAACCGTCACATCGGCCTCTTCATTCAAGGTCAGCCGGATTTGACCGGAGCGAACGATGAGCACCATCTTTTCCGACAGGGTGAACGGGCTGACCTGTGCGCCCGTCGCAAGCCGCAGCCATTCCACCGAAAAGCCGTGCGGATTGGTGACCGGGGCGGCGTGATCGCGGTTCTGCGTCAGACCAAATCCGATCACCGGCGCGATCTCGGCCCCGCATCCGGGCAGCTGGGCGTCAACAAAGGCAGGCCGGAAATCCCGGTCGCCTTCGGTCACGACGCGGCGGCGCATCTCTTGGGGTGAAACGACCCGCAGTTGGGCAACGTCCTCGTCGGGCATGGGCGCAATGCGCGCGTCTTCGCCCGGCACCTTGTCACCGCGAGAGGTATCAATCAGCGTGTTGTCGTTCGAGATATAAAGCCCGTAAAACGCCGCCTCGTGGATAATGTCGGGGTGGAAAATCACGCCGCCGGTGTTGTCACCGCCCAAAGCGGTAAACAGCCAGCCGTCATCCGGCCCGGTGTTGGTAAAGCCACGAAAGATCCAGGTCGGCACCGAAAGAATGTCGCCCTCGCGGCCAATGAATTCATTCTCGCCTTGCGCGCCCCAACGGAAGGTCCATTCACCCTTTTGCACGATGAACACCTCGGCGGTGAAGTGCACATGCAGATTGTTGGTGATGCCGTTGGGCATGGCCGCCGCACCGATGTTGAACCCATGCGGTTCGGGCAGGTTGATCACCTGTTCGTCGGACGAGGTCACGCCGGGGCCGATGATGGAATAGTTTTCCTTCAGATGCGAGCCGGGCTTCTTGCAGTCGATGAAGGCGACCGTGCAGGAGACATAATCGTCACGTTTGACGTGGCGGGCGTCGGCCTCGGCCTGGGAAAGTCTGGGCATTTCAGTGTCCTTCTGGTTCGGTCACGCGTCGAGACGCTGGCCGGTTTGTTTGTCAAACAGGTGGATGCGCGCACCGGGCTTGGGGGCCAGGGTGCAGGGCGCGTCGATCGGGGCTTCGAAATCCGCCGGGGCGCGGGTACAGACCGATGTCCGGCCATTGCGCAGGGTGACCAAGGTGGAATCGCCGGTCAGCTCCAGCGCATAAAGATTGCCCGAAATCGGCGCCGCGCCGGGATCGGTCAGCTGCAGATCCTCGGGGCGAATGCCCAACACGACATCGCCGCGATCAGCCCCCGCCACCGGCAATGACACGCCGGGTGCCTCAAAACGGCCACCGGTGATCCGGCCTTCGACAAGATTCATCGAAGGCGAGCCGATAAAGCCCGCAACAAACAGGTCGGCGGGTTCGGAATAGATCTTCTTGGGCGTATCCAGCTGCACGATCCGGCCTTCGCGCATGATGGCGACGCGGGATGCCAGCGTCATCGCCTCCATCTGGTCGTGGGTGACATAGACGGTGGTGACCCCCAATTCATGATGCAGGTGCTTCAGCTCGGCCCGCATGGTCACCCGCAATTTGGCATCAAGGTTCGACAGCGGCTCGTCCATCAAAAAGATCTTGGGCGTGCGCACGATGGCCCGGGCCAGCGCAACCCGCTGGCGCTGGCCACCGGACAATTCCGAAGGGCGGCGTTTCAGCAAGGCTTGCAGCTCGACCTTCTCGGCGGTTTCCTGCACCCGCGCCTCACGCGCCTTGCGGTCCATGCCGCGCAGCTTCAGCGGATAGCCGATGTTTTCGGCCACGGTCATATGCGGATAAAGCCCGTAGTTCTGGAACACCATGGCGATGTCGCGGTCCTTGGGCGGTTTGTCGTTGGCACGTTCGCCCGCAATCATCAGATCGCCCGCGGTAATATCCTCCAGCCCGGCAATCATCCGCATGGTTGTGGTCTTGCCACAACCCGATGGACCCAGCAGAACAAGGAATTCACCTTCTTCGATGGTCAGGCTCTGTTTTGGCACAGCGAGGAAGGAACCATAGCGTTTTTCCACGTCGACGAGTTGTACTTCGGCCATATCCCGGGCCCCCTATTTGACTGCGCCAGCGGTCATGCCGCGCGTGAAATGTTTCTGGATAAGGAGCGCCATGATGAAGATCGGCACCGTGATCATGACCCCGGCGGCGCTCATCAGCTCCCACAGGTCGCCGCGTTCGGTGCGGAAACTGACCAGCCCCACCGGCAGCGTGACAGCATCGCGGCGCGTCAGGATCAGCGCAAAGAGGAACTCGTTCCAGGTCAGGATGAAACAGAAGATCGACGAGGTGAGGATGCCCGGCGCCGCCATTGGCAGCACGATGTCCTTGATCACCCTGAGGCGCGAGGCCCCGTCGATCATCGCCGCTTCCTCACTGTCGGTCGGGATCGCGTCGATGAACCCCTTGATCATCCAGATCACGAAGGGCGTCACAATGGCCAGGTTGACCACGATCAGCGCAAGTCGCGTATCAAGCAAGCCCAGCGACCGGAACATCAGGAAGAAGGGCAGCACGATCACCACCGCCGGAATGAACTGGGTCGACAGGATCAGAAAGAACAGGAACTTGCGCCCCCGCACCCGGAACCGCGAAAACGAATAAGCCGCGAGCGCGGCACAGGGCACCGCGATCAGCACCGTCACCGATGCCACAATCACCGAATTCAACACCATATCGCCGAGGTTCCAGGGATCGGAGAACACGGTGACAAAGTTCGACAGCGTCGGGCTGAAATCCAACGACAGGGAATAGGCATCGCGCGGCCGTTTGAACGCGGTCAGGAACATCCAGGCGATGGGGAAGAGGACGATGGTGGAAATCAGCAGCAGCAATCCGCGCTCGACCCACCAGAAAACGGATTTTCTCATGCCGTGGCCATCTTTCTTTCGCTGAGCAGCATCCGGACATACCAGACAGAGATCAGCATCATGATTGCGGTGAGGATCCAGGCCAATGCCGAGGCATAGCCCATGTCGTACCATTTGAAGCCGACGTTGAAGATGAAGAAGGCCAGCGTCTCGGTCGAGGTGCCGGGGCCGCCGCCGGTCAAGGTCACCACCTGATCGAACATTTTCAGCGCAAAGATCGTCTTCAGCACCGCCACCACCAGCAACACACCCTTCATCTGCGGCAGCACGATGCCGAATATGATCCGCAGGTTGGAGGCCCCGTCGATCCGGGCGGCCTCTTCTGTCTCTCGCGGGACCGAAGCCAACCCGCCAAGGCACATGAAGGTCATGTAAGGCGCCCAATGCCAGACATCGGTCAGCACCAGAATGGCCATCGCAAGGTCAGGACTGGCCAGCCAGGGCACGCCGTCCAGCGCCGGAAAGACCGCGCCGAGGCCCTTGGCGATGACGCCGAATTCCGGGTTGAACATGAAACGATAGCTGACCCCGATCAGCGCCGGGCTCATCGCAAACGGCAGGATCAGGATCACCCGAGTAAAGGTATGCATCCGCCCCTTGCGCCGCAAGAGCAGCGCCAGCGACATGGCGATCACCAGGGTCAGGATCACACTTGAGATCACAAAGATCGAGGTCACCCAGAGCGAGTTCTGAAAACCCGGTTCGGAAAAGGCGTATCCGAAATTATCGACCCCGACGAAATCACCGGGGCGGCGTTGCTTGGTCAGATCCCATTCGCGAAAGGCCGTGACCAGCGAATAGGCAAGCGGATAAAGCGTTGTCGCCAGCACGATCAGGAATGCCGGGACCAGCAGTAGGTAAGACAGGGACCTGTCCTGCATGGCGCACCTCTGTTGATAGGGAAACGTGGCGCGCCCCGCGATACGGGGCGCACCGAACACCGGGGATCAGCGAATGCGCCGGATTTCCTCGGCCGCGTGGTTCAGCGCCGTGGCGGTGTCGGTCTCTTCGCCGCTGGCAAGGCTGGAAATCGCGGTTTCGATGATTTCGGAAATCCGCGGCCAGTTGTCACCGAAATCCATACCCGCCGCCGTGGCCAGAGCATCGGCAGCGGCGGAATGCATCCCGCCCCAACGCGCGTTGACCTCTTCGTCGCGCAGGTTGGAAAAATGCACCGCGACAACCTCGCTCAGGTTTTCGTCAAGCAGAACCTCGCGTTCCAGCGCCGGATCTGTCAGCCAGCCAAGGTATTCCGCCGCGGCATCCTTGCTGTCGGCACCTTGGGTCACAGCAAAGATCCAAGTGTTGGTAAAGGTTGTCTTGTCCGCATCCCCCACCGACGGCAGCGAGGTAAACCCGATCTGATCGGCGGTCAGCTTGGATTGCTCGGGGTCGGAAAGCTGCGAGCGCACCCACCACCACACGGGCAGCATGGCTGAATTGCCCTGTTTGAAGCTGTTGACCGCATCCTGTTCGACAAAGGTGGCCGATCCCGCCGGGGCAATCTTTTCGTCCCGCAGCAGGCTGACATATTGCTCCGTCGCGGCGATACCCGCATCAGAGATGAAAGCCGGGTCGCCGTTTTCATCAAACAGATCGCCACCGTGACCCCAAAGCAGGTTGATCCAGACCATCAGATTCTGGCCGTTCAACTTGCCATAGGGCAACGCGATCCCGGAGGCGTCGGTCGCCCCCTGCACCGCTTTGGCGGCACTCACTACATCGTCCCATGTCGAGGGCGCTTCGACCCCGGCCTGTGCCAGCAGATCCTTGCGATAGAACAGCAGCTGCACGTGGCCGCGCACCGGCAGACCCACCAGCGCGCCGTTCACCCGTCCATGACGCAAATGCGCGGCGGGAAAATCCCCAAGGTCAACACCCTGCGCCGCGATCTCATCTTCGATTGGCTGCACCAGCATCTGCAACGAAGGCACCCATTGGTCCATGATCGACACCACGTCGTAATCACCACCGGCAACCATCTCTGTGGTCAGCGCCTCTTTCATGTTGGGAAAGGGCACATAGTCATAGACCACATCAATTCCGGTCGCCTCTTCAAAGGCGGCGAGCCGCGCTTCATGCGCTTCGAACTGGCTGGACTTCACCGCCAACACATGAACCGTTTTGCCGTCATGGGGTTTGCCTGGGCTGGCCTCCCAGGCGCTGGCGCCTGATGCAAGTAGCGCCGCGGCGATGGCAATCGCGCTGGTAAATCGTTTCATGTGAACCTCCCGAGTTGAAACAAATGTGACCATACAAATGGGTAATAATTTGGTCAATAAGATTATCAATAAGATTATTGTTGATGAAAATTGCCACACAGCCTAGGATCGTGCGGACCATTACGAGGCCAGATACAATGCCGACATCCCTTCAGGCGGACTTGGAAAACGATATTATCTTTGGGGTTTACCCCCCCGGAACGCGGATCACCGAAGACAGCGTCATGGAACATTACGACGCCAAACGGCATGCCGTGCGTCACGCCTTTGCCGAGCTGGAAAATCAGGGCCTGCTCGTGCACCGCCCCCGCCGTGGGGTCGAGGTTGTCGACTTTACACCGGATGAGGTGGACACGCTTTATGATCTGCGGATCGCGCTGGAATGCGCGGCGGCGCGGCGCACGCCCCTGCCCGCCCCGCCCGAGGTCACAAGCCAGCTTGACGACCTTACACAGCGGCACAGTGCAGCGGTGGAGCGCGGCGCATTCCGCGAGGTTTATGACCTGAACCAGCAGTTCCACGAGCTTCAATACAGCTGCTGCACAAACCCGAGACTGGCGGAACTGATCGCAAAACACGCCCGCATGGCCCAGCCGATCCGGGTGGTGAAATACGATGACAAACAGCATATGCGGGTCATCGTGGAGCAGCATCTCGCCATCATCGAGGCGCTGCGCGGCACATCCTCGGACATCTACGAAGCCAGCGTTCGGGCGCATCTTCCGGCCTCGGCCGAAGCCTATCGCAGCCTGTATGAACGCCGCTTTGCCGGCCGCAGAGTCAACGACGGGCAAAGCTGAAAACACGAATCCCGCATCGCGCGCGCCGCGCCCGGATCAGAAACCCGGTTCAGACCACCGGAATCAGAACGCCGGGCTCAAAAAACTGCGGCCCCGTTAACCGGGGGCAAGAATATCAAGCATCACGCGCATGGCATGGGTCCGATGGCGATCGGGATGGGTCAGAACCGCAAAAGGCCGGCTGGGATGCGGCACCGGGCGGGTTATGATCCAGCCCGCCGCCTCTGATGCGACCACGGCGCGCTGTGACAACACGCTGAAATACCGCCCCGACGCAACAGCGGCGATCACGGCCTCATTAGACGGCAGTTCCAATGCGATCGACAAATTCTGCACCCCAAGCGCATGCGCCTCCAGCACCGCTTCGAACTCTGATCGCGTGCCGGAGCCTTGTTCGCGCAAGATCCAGTCTTCGGTCATGTATTCTGCCGGATCGAGCGTCGCCTGTTTCGCCCGCGGATGATCCGGCGCCATGATCAGACAGAGCGAATCCCTGACCACGACCTGACGACGCAAGGCCATATGCGTGACCTCGCCTTCGATCAACCCAAGGTCGGCGCGCCCATCCTGGACCGCATCCGCCACCTGCGCCGTGTTGCCAATCGACATCTCCACCGCGATCTTGGGGTATTTGTCGTGCAACGCCACAAGCCGTGATGGCAGCCAATAACTCGCCACGGTCTGGCTGGCATGAATGCGCAACCGCCCGCGCGGGGTGGAGGAAAAATCCTCGAGCATCAATTCGGCGGTTTCCGCCTGGGCCAGCACCGCCTGCGCTTCGCGCAGGAAGGCATTGCCGACCTCTGTCAGCACGATACGCCGCCCCACCCGGTCAAACAATTGCACCGCATGGCGCGTCTCAAGCGCCGCGATGGCGGCGCTCACGGCGGATTGGCTCAGGCCCAACCGCTTGGCCGCGCGGGTAACATGCTGCCCTTCGGCGACGGCCAGAAAAATCCGAAGTTGTTCAAGTGTCATGCGATCAATCTATTTTGTCGATGAATACAATCAATATAATTCGATGGAATGGTCAAGCGGAACATGGAACCCTGAAGGAAATTACTGAACCTGGACGTCCCCCGCACATGACTGACACGATTTCCCACACGAAAATTGCCATTCGCCCGCGTTTCAGCGGCCTGTTGCCCGCAGCATTTGCCATTCTGCCCGGATTGGCGCTGTGCATAGGGATCGCGCTTGCGGCCATGGCCGTGCAGGGGCTGACCGGCCTCAAGGCGCTCAGCCCGCTTATGTTGGCCATGGTGTTTGGCATTGCGATCCGGAACAGCCTGGGGATGAACGTCCGGCTCGTTGATGGCGTCAAATTCTCGCTGCGCCGCATCCTGCGCTGCGCGATTGTGCTGCTTGGCTTTCAACTTTCACTCGATCAGCTTGCCGCCATCGGGCTTACCGGGTTCGGGGCGGTTGCGGTGACGCTGATTGCGTCCTTTGTCGCGATCAAACTGGTGGGCCGGCTGCTTGGGGTCGACGACGGGCTGACGGCATTGATTGCGGTCGGGACCTCTGTTTGTGGGGCTTCTGCTGTTGTGGCCGCGAATACCGTTGTGCGCGGAACCGATGAAGATGCGGCCTATGCCATTGCCTGTGTGACGGTGTTCGGATCGCTTTCAATGGTGCTGTTTCCCCATCTGGCGCAATGGCTTGCGATGAGTGACGCACATTACGGGCTCTGGGTTGGGGCCTCGGTTCACGAGGTTGCCCAGGTGACCGGCGCCGCGTTTCAAAACGGGCAAGAGTCCGGCCAGCTCGGAACCGTGGCCAAACTCACACGGGTTGCCCTGCTGGCGCCGCTGATCCTGGTGCTTGGTGCGCTTGCTGCGCGCCACGGTGGCCAAGACGAAAAAGCCGCAGCACCCCTTCCCTGGTTTGTCTTTGGATTTATCGCCGTGATTGTGATCAACACCTTTGCGCCCCTGCCCGCACCGATCCGTGAGGTGACGGTTTCCGGCACAACAATCATGCTCACAATCGCGTTGGCCGCTATGGGCCTGGAGACAGATTTCCGTAAACTGAAGGAAAAGGGCCTCCGCCCGCTTCTCCTCGGCGCGTTTGGCTGGCTGTTTATTTCGGTTTTGGCTTGGGTTCTTTTGACTTGATGGGAAATGAGTTGCCTTAATTATTAAAGAGCATCTCTCAATTTAATTTTCTGGTCCATTAATTATTATTGCAACTTCATCGAATTAATTTGCCGACCGTCAATTTCATGACCGACAGCAGGCTCAGTCCCAATTGGAGACAAGGCCATATCAAATAACTTCATCCAGACATTAATAACTGCCCACCGACATAACGCGCGTGACTTTTGCCTCTCCGCATAGGACAGCCTTTAAATAGATCAACATGTCTTTCCAGGCACAGGTCAGATGTGGCGCCGCACGCCTCATCCCCATTTATAAATCAAAATTACTAATTACGCAGACCCGCTCAGGTGAGCCGGCGGGGCACTTGCACGACTTCCAGGCCACTCCCGGAACGCTACGCGACCTGTCGCGGGCCATGGCGACCCCGCCGCAACTGGCAATTACGACCCCCCCATACAGCCAAATTTTGATCTGTTAGCGTATAAAACGGCGCTGAGCGCCCATCTTTGGGGGAACAGCGGGCGAAAATGTGATTCGAATCACAGGTTTCCGCACAAATCGCTTTGCCGAATACAATTTATGGTTGCCGGACAAACCATCAGAGATTGCAGCGCAATGACAGACGAGCGTCAAAAAGATCGGCGTTTCCATCTTTTTCCGCCTAATTTGTAACCATTTCATGAAAATGCACCTATCTTCCAATTCATTCTTCTGCGGCGCAGCGGGCTAATGTTTTAAAGTCTAATTGTCATACTTTGTATCTGAACAGGCCAATTACAGGCCACGTCAGGCATAAAGACTTTTGCACTCTCTATTGCCACACCGACAAAGGAAACGAAAAATGGACAAGGCGGTTCTCGTCCCCACAGAAGGATTAAGTGCCCCGCTGGGGCTCACCTTGATGATAGGCACCGGCTTGGTGTTTCTCGCAATTGCGTATTTCATCAAGACATATCTTGTACGCAACACCAATGACTACATCATTGCCAACCGGCAGATCGGTTTGGGCTTCGGCATCGGCTCGGTCGTGTCGGTCTGGACCTGGGCGATGGCCGTGATGATGAGCTCTGCCATGACCTATCAATGGGGATTGTCGGGGCTGTTCTGGTTCGTCGTTCCCAACGGGTTGGCGGTGCTGGCGATGGTGCCCCTCGCCAAGACCCTCAAGAAGCGGATGCCAGAGGGCTTCACCATCTCCGAATTCATCTTCAAACGATTTTCGGAGTCGAAAATTGCCGCCGGCGTGGTCACGACAACCATGATCTTCGGCATCCTGCTGGAAATTCTCATCAACCTGAAAGGCACATCTGTCGTCATGTCGATCGTCTTTCCGATTGATTGGAAGGTCGCGACGCTTCTGACCGTGGCTGTTGTGCTGGGCTACTCCTACTTTGGGGGCCTCTGGACCAGCGTCATGACCGGCACGATCAACACCTGGATGATCACTGTGCCTTCGGCCATCGTGGTGGTCGCGGTGTTCGGCATGATCGACGGCGGTGCCGACAGCGTCTTTTCCGCCATCGAAGCCAACAATGCAGCCGATCTGTCAATTTTTGAACCCGGTGCCGCAGCAGGGTTCGGGATCACGCTGGCCTTTGGTCTTTTGGCGGCCACGGTCGCGGACCAGACGTTCTGGCAAAAGGTCTGGGCGATCCGCCCGAACCAGGTCGGACGCACGTTCATGTGGTCCGGGCTGTTGTTCTACCCGATCCCGATCTGCCTTGGCATGCTGGGTCTGGTTGCGCTGGCCTATGGCGTCGTGCCCGAGGATTTCGGCGGCGACATCATCGCGGTCGGCCCCTACATCGTCAGCCACATCGGTCTGCCCATGGTCCTGATCATTGCCTATGTGCTGGCCATTCTGGCGGCATGTTACTCCACCGTTGATGGTGCCAGCTCGGCCTTGTCATCGATCGTCGCGGTCGACATCATCCGCCGGTTCCGCCCGCAAACCACCGAGAAGGTGCTGTTCTACATCACCAAGCTGTCCATGCTGTCGGGCGGGCTCATTGCGGCGATGATCGTGTTGTCCGGGGTTGATTTCACCTCGCTGGTGCTGACGACCTATGCGCTCAAGACCTCGATCCTGTTGCCGCTGGTGCTGGCGATCCTGTGGAAACCGACCAACACCGTCGGGTTTGTCGGCGGCATCGTTCTGGCCATCGCAATCGGCATGCCGCTGCGCTCTGTCTATGGCGAGCTTGTCGGAACCTTGTCCATCCTGGCGGTCAGCGGCGGTGTTGTCCTGCTTGCCGGTGTCCTGCTGGGACGCTCCGGCGAAGAGACCCCCGATATCGAGCTGAACCAAGCCTGAGAAATGCACCATCGGCCGCCCGCGACGGATCGGGCGGCCGCCCCACCCACATCACCCGAATGCCCAACAAGGAGCCCATTCCATGTCCAGCCTACTGATATTCTTCATTGTTTGCGGGATCGTCGCGACGGTCCTGTTTGTGGCCGGCTACACGCGCGGTGTGCGCGGCGCGCTCAAGACCTTTGATGATGACACAATCGACACCGAAACATCCGGCGACCTGAATGCAAAATGGTGGATGTTCGGCATTGCCGTTGTCGCCGCCAGCGTGGTCATCGCGCTGATCGGCGTGGCGCCGGTCTTTATCTACCTTGGGCCGCTTCTGGCCATCGGCAGTGCCGCGGCCAATGGCGTGGCATTTTTCCTCGACACCCCGATGCGCGAGGCCCAATGACACCCGCATCCCATCAAAACCCGGTCAGGCGCGGAACATCCGCGCCTGACACGGCCCCCGGCACGGCCCCGGACTCTGCGGCCCCGCAGATCGGGATATGGCTGCCGGTCTATGGCGGGTGGCTGCGCACGTTGGATATTTCGCCGACGGCCAGCATGTCCGCCTGTCTGCAAACCGCGCGGCTGGCGGACTCCTGTGGCTACGACTTTCTTTATTGCTCTGAAAACCTGCTGAACCCGGTGCACGGCGCAAACGCCCCGGTCATTGACGCCTGGACCCTGCTGTCGGCCATCGCCGCCACCACGACCCGCATTGACCTGTGCGGCGCGGTCAAACCGGGGTTCCGATCCCCGATACAGGTCGCGCGGATGGTCGATACCGTCTCGGCGCTGGCCAAACGACCCATTGCGCTCAGCATTGTCTGCGGCTGGTGGCAATCCGAATTTGAACGTGCCGGTGTGGACTGGCTTGACCATACTGGGCGTTACGACCGGGCCGAGGCCTTTTTGACCGCGCTTCACACCCTGTTCGACAGCGGCGCGTGCGGGCTTGACCCGGCGCACCGACCCGAGGCCTGGATTGCGGGCCATTCGACCCGCGCCGTTCAATTGGCGGCTGAGGCCGGGGAATGTCTGTTCCTCAATGGCATGGATGACGCCGCCCTGGCACATCAGATCGCAACCCTGCGCAAGGCCGAGGCTGCCACCGGGCGCAAGGCGACCATCGCCATCAATGCCCATGTGATCGCCGAACCGACCAACAGCGCGGCACAGGCGCGGGTGGAGCGCCTGATCGCGCGCCGCGATACCCGGTCCATCGCAGAGTTCCGCACCATCATGCAGCAATCCGGCGCGACAAGCTGGGCCAACCTCAGCGATGCCGAAATGGTCGATTCCAATGCCGGTTTCGCCGCCGGTCTGGTGGGCGATTACGCAACGCTACAGGCGCGGCTGCGCCAGCTTCGATCCCTGGGCGTGGATCGTGTGCTGTGCCAGTTCGACAACCCCGCCGCCGATATCCCTGTTTTCATGTCCCGGGTCGTCGACCCAATCCGCGACACATCGCCGGAACCCGTCGCCGCCCTTCCCTGACCCTCTTCGATGCAACCCAACGGTCCGGCCCCCGCCGGGCCCCAACACTCCAAGAATGAAAGAGACTACCTTGTCCAAGAAAAAAGCTCACCTCCTCGGTTTCGTGCAACATGGTGTCAACAGCCACGCCACCGGCATGTGGCGCAACCCGACCGACAAGATCGGCTATCACTTCTCGCGCCCGGATTATTGGCAACAGATGGGCCGCACGATGGAGCGCGGCCTGTTTGACGCCATGTTCATTGCCGACGAACTGGCGCCTTATAACACCTATGATGGCAGCTCTGATGCGACCATCAAATATGCGGTGCAATGCCCGACACATGAACCTTCGACCATCGTGCCAATTGTTGCCGCTGCGACCAAGAATCTGGGCATTGGCGTGACCCTGTCGACCATGTTCACCCATCCCTATGCGATGTGCCGCCTGCTTTCGAGCCTCGACCACCTGTCTGCCGGGCGCGTCGCGTGGAACATCGTCAGCTCTTATTCCAAAAGCGAATGGGACGCCTACGGGCATGAGGACATGACCCCGCGCAACGAACGTTATGACCGGATGGACGAATACGTGAAGCTCTGCTGCGAGCTGTGGGATTCCTGGGAACCGGATGCGGTGATCGCGGACAAGGAAAGCGGGGTTTATGCCGACCCGGACAAGGTCAAGGTGATCGACCACGACGGCAAATACTTCAAATGCAAGGGCCGCCATTTCTGCTCGCCCTCACCGCAGGGCCGCCCGGTGTTCTGGCAGGCCGGCTCGTCACCGCGCGGGCGCGATTTTGCCGCTGAAACCGCCGAGGCCGTCTTTGCCGTGCATCCCAGCGTCGAGCGCATGCGCGAATATGCCGACGATCTTCAGGCACGCGCCCGCAAGTTCAACCGCCCCGACGGCAGCATGAAGCTGATCTATGGGGTCCAGACGGTTGTGGCCGCCACCCGCGAAGAGGCACAGGCGAAATATGAACGCATCGTGTCCTGCATCCCGCTGGAGGGCGCGCTGGCCTGGATGTCGGGGCACTTCGGGCTCGATTTTTCAAAAATGGATCTGGATGAAAACGTGCGGAATCTGGAGGTTCCGGGAATTCAGGGTCTGTTTGAATCGATCATCTACGCCAAGGATCCCAAGGGCGAACTGCCGGTCACCGTGCGCGAAGCCGCGCTGATCTATGCCCAGGGCATGGGCATGCCGGTGCTGATCGGTACGGCGTCCGACATCGCCGACCAGATGGAAATCTACATGGACGAAGGCGGCGCCGACGGCTTCATGCTGGCTGCGACCTATACCCCGGGTTGTTTCGAAGAATTCGTGGATCACGTGGTGCCCGAACTGCAACGCCGTGGGCGCTATCGGACGTCCTATGCCGGGCCGACCCTGCGCGAAAACCTGTTACAGGACTAATGCCAATGGCCATTTCAATGACAAAACAGAAAATAGACACATTCCCCGCGGTCACCAAGGATCAGTTTCGCGCGGGCATGGCCCGATTTGCCGGCGCGGTCAATGTCATCACCACCGATGGCAGCGCCGGGCGCGCGGGGTTCACGGCAACGGCGGTGTGCAGCGTCTGCGACACACCACCGACGCTTCTGGTCTGTGTCAACAACACCAGCTCGGTTGGTCAATCCTTTCGTGAAAACGGGCGACTCTGCGTCAATACGCTGGGGCCGCGCCATGAAGATCTGGCCATGCTCTTTGGCGGCAAGACCCCGACGGAAGAGCGGTTCGCCGCTGCGGATTGGTCGGTTGGTGTGACCGGCGCCCCCATGCTTGTGGATGCGCTGGTGGCCTTTGATTGCGATGTCGTCGACACCAAGGTCGTCGGCTCGCACAGCATCCTGCTTGGCGTGATCCGGCAAATTTCCATGTCAGAAGATGACAAGGCGAGCATCTATGCCGCCCGTCAATTCCATCAAATCGAGATCAACACATGCCTGTGACATCGCTTTTGCCAGACCGGTTCCCGTCGACCTATGTCGCCGGGCCGAATGCCACCCTGCTGCCGCATCTGAAATCCGGGGGGCTGGCCATTTTCCTTGATCCAGCCACGGATCAGGCTCTGATGTTCTGTGCGGCCCGCAATGTCAGTGCAAGCGCCATCAACGATATGGCCACGCACGCCAGAGGCCTTGTCAGCCTTGTGCTCAGCGCAGAGGCGATTGATCGTCTGGGCATTCCCATGCAGCCGGTGCGCCACCGAAATATCGGCTGGGGTCAGGCGGTTTCTATCGAGGCGCGGGACGGGATCACAACCGGCATTTCCGCAGCCGAGCGGGCCCACACAATCCGCACCGCGACCGCACCAAACGCGGGGCCGGACGACATCGTATCACCGGGGCATATCTTTCCGATTGCCATCGGGGCCGATGATGACACCGCGCGTTCATCAAACAACGTGTTGTCGCATCTTGGATCTGTTCTGCAACTTGTTCGGATTGCGGGCGGTGGCGGCGCTGTCATCTCGCAAATTCTGGGCGCAGGCGGCGAGGTCGCCACAGTCGAAGAAGCCATGGCCCTGGCCGCAAGAACCAGCCTGCCAACGATCGACGAAATCGGCATGCGCAAATGCACCAAATTGCACTGTGTAACGCCGGCGCGCGACATCTGAACCCGGAATTACGGGTGATTGACGTCACATGTTCCCGCGCAGGGGTCTGACACGGCACGATGATCACAACGACACCAAAGGGCGCGGCCAATGATTGGCGCGCCCTTGATTGACGCCGCCATGCGACAATGACGGTGCGGGCGGGGCTGGTTGCGAAAAGGTTCCGGCAATAGGCAAAATTAACACTAAAATCCCCGCAGGTTCTGTCGCAAGACGGGCCTGAGGTTAGACTTTATTTAGCGAATGTCCTGCATCCCTGCATGAGTATTTTGTCTGGGAGTAGTGAAATATGGTGAGTGAACACGACAATACATTTGTTGGTACGACTAACAACGATGCAATTACAGACGGGTTTTCGAACGGCGGTTCCAATTCCCTTTCAGAAAACCTGGCAGAGGTCGACAGGGCCAACGGCCATGCCGGTGACGACACGATCAGCACCGGGCAAGGCAACGATCTGGCCGCCGGGGACATGGTCGGCAATGAATGGAACTATGTGAACGGGGAATGGGTCTATAACCCGGATGCGGTGGTTGTCAGCGACCTTGGCGACATCCGGTCGTTCAACGACCTGATCAGGACCGGGGCCGGCAACGATGTGCTGCTTGGGAACGGCGGTGAAGACACCCTGCTTGCCGGGGCAGGAGACGACACTGTCAACGCAGGCCGGGGGAACGATCGCGCCTTTGGTGACGATGGTCACGACCTTCTGAACCTTGAACGCGGCGACGATTATGCCGAAGGGGGTCAGGGCAATGATACGGTAAACGCCGGAGGCGGCGATGACGTCATTTTTGGCGACGCAGCGGGCAACAATCTGCTTGGCGGCGCGCTCGACGGTCTGCAGACCATGTCGCAATTGGCCGAAAAGGGCGGATGGACCATGACCGACGACGTCGATGGCACGTCGGCGATCTCTCAGTCAGCGGGAACAGAGGCGGGTCAGGAATACACGGTTTCCTTTGAGGTCGCGGCCAACCTTGCCGCTGGTCACACAACCGGCGAGATCGAGGTGCTGTGGAACGGCGAGGTCGTCGATACCGTTTCGGTCGACTCCGGCGTCTATCAAACCCATGAGGTCCAGGTGACCGGCACGGGCGAAAACGGTGAATTGACCTTCCGCACGGTCGACCCGGAGCCTGCGGAAAATCCGGGTACGATCCTCAGCTATGACAAGGAAATGATCATTGGCGGCGAACCTGTTGCGGTGGATGCCTTTGTTGCCGGTCAGGCCAAACTGTATCAGGTGGTCGATGGTCAGCTAAAGGTTTTTGACACCGCCGCCAGCGAATATACCAATGTCGGCGACGATCCCGGGTTCAAGATCAATTCCATCGGTTTCAATCAGGAAGACGACCTGATCTATGGCGTCGCCAAGAGCGGCGGCACGGATGCCTTGGGCAACGCGGTCAGTGCCCAGGATCTGGTGATGATCGATGCCTCTGGGTCGACCTATCGCATCGGCGAGGCCGGAACCGGCAGCTATACCGGCGATTTCGACGACAGCGGCAACCTCTGGGCCTTCAACGCAAGCCTGAATGAGGTCAAGGTGATCGACGTCGACAATCTTGATGCCAATGGCAATCCGGTGGTCACCCATATCGACCTGCCGGATGGCATGTTTCATGGCAACATGTGCGACATTTCCTATAACGCGACTGATGGCATGTTTTATTCCGTGATGTCGCCGTCGACAAACGGCGGCGCGGGCAAGGTTTACCAGATCGACATCAGCGATGTTGCAAACGGCGGCGACCCGGTGGTGAATTCGGTCGAAATCACCGGCACGCTGTACGGCGACACGATGGAAAGCGGCATGGCCAAAGGCGCCTATGGCGCGGTTTTCCTCGATGGCGACGGTAACCTTTATTACGGGTTGAACCGTGGCGACCATGACCTTGATGCATCAACCGGAGCCCAAGGCGGCATTTACAAGGTCAATGTGGATTGGCAAACTGGTCAGGCCTATACCGAATTCATGGCCGAAGCCGAGGCAACCGGATCAAACGACGGGGCGGTCGATCCCCGGTCGATGGATGCGTTTTCAGAGGTCGATGCCAGTGCCGCGGTTTTGATCCGCAGTCCCGAACTTGCCGCGGATACCGGCGGCAACGACAAACTGCGGGGCGGCGACGGCGACGATCAGATGTTCGGCAATGCGGGCAACGATACGCTGCACGGTGGTTCCGGCGACGACGAAATGTCCGGCGACAGCGGCGATGACAAATTGAGAGGCGGCACCGGCGACGACCAGATGTCCGGCGGCATCGGCAACGACAGCCTGATAGGGCAGGACGGTGATGACGACCTGTCCGGCAACGCGGGCCGCGATTACCTAAATGCGGGCTCCGGCAATGACAAGATCGACGGCGGCGCGGGGAACGACAAGATTGTCGGCGGCATCGGGTCTGACACGATCACCGGCGGCGAAGGCAATGACCACATGTGGGGCGGCAATTGGTCGAAAGACGGGTCTTCCGACACCTTTGTCGTCTCGGGGGGCAGTGGCCGGGACATGATCCACGATTTCGAGGCCGGCCACGATCAGATCGACCTGTCGGCCTATGGGCTGGAATATTCCGACCTGGAAACCGTGATGGTGGACAAGGGCTGGGCCACCGAGATCGACCTCAGCGGGCTGAGCGGCGGCAAAGAGGGTGACACGCTTCTGATCAAATCCGTCAAGGCCGACGACCTTGACGAAAGCAACTTCATCCTGTGACCACGCAAGCGGAGACGACACAAATGCAAGGAAACGACTTTCCCCTGGTCAGCCGTGTCGTTCCGCCATTGCTGTGCCTGAGCCTGATCAGCAATCTGGCAATTCTGATCAGCCCGTTGTTCATGATGCAGCTTCTGGATCGTGTGATCCCCAGCGGCAACATGGCAACCTTGCTTCTGATCGGCGGGCTTGCGCTCGCCGCTCTTGGACTACAGGCCCTGGTCGAAGCGGCCAGGGACCTGTCGCTTGCGCGGCTGTCGCGGTGGTGCGAACAATTGGGCACTGCGCTGGTTCTCCGTCAGGACGGGAAAACGGACGGACCGGACCAGCAACAACTTGTCGAACAAACCGCAGGGTTTTCCAAATTTCTGGGCAGCCCAAGCGCCGTGGCGGCGCTCAGCCTGCCATGGTTGCCGATTTTCCTGCTGGCGCTTTGGCTGTTGCATCCTGCCTTCCTGATCTTGCTGACGGTTATGGCAACTGTCTTCATGGTCAGCACCTCTCTTGCCCAGACGCTCAGCCAGCCTTCGGAAACTCAGGCCGCGGCCTGTGCCCGAATGGAAACCAAAACCCTGAGCCGCGCCGAACAGCTTCGCGCCAGCCTGGGCATGGCGATTGTCGCCCAGAACCTGCGGCATCGGTTTGCTGAAATTCAAAAACTGCGGCACGCGCATCTGGACCGGGTCGAACTGACACGCACCTCGGGCAGCGCATTGACCGGCCTGGTGCGCAACTCTGGTCAGATTGCGGCGCTTGCGCTGGGGGCCTGGTTGGTGACGATGGAACTGATGAGCGCGGGCGGAATGATCGCCGGGTCGATCATCACCTCCAAGGCCTATATGTCGATAGAGCAAAGCCTGACGCATTTCCCCCGGATCCGGTCCGCCCTTGCGGATTATTTTGCCCTGACAAAGATCGAGGCGGGCCAAAACGCAGCCCAGACCCAACCACAGACCCCTTCCGGCGCGTTGCGGGCAGAGGGTCTGATCGTCCCGAGGGGCGGCGGCGCACGCCCCCGGCTGGACCGCGTCAGCCTGGCATTGAAACCGGGGGAATGTCTGGCGATTGTCGGCAATTCAGGGTCGGGGAAATCGACATTGTTGCGAGCGCTGGCGGGGATCGAACCGTCGCCAATCGGCTCCGTGTTTCTGGACGAAAGCGAAATTCGCGGCCTGAGCGCAGAAGCCCTGCACCAGATGGTGGGGTATCTTCCGCAATTGGGTCGCGTCACCCAAGGCACAATCGCGGAAAACATCAGCTACTTTGATGTGCACAGAGAATCCGACCGCATCATCAACGCGGCCAAGACCGCAGGCGTGCACGGCCTGATTTCCGCACTGCCGAACAGTTTCGAAACGGATCTAGAGGCCCAGCCGCATCTTCTGTCGGCGGGCCAGGCCCAGCGGGTCGCGCTTGCGCGGGCGATCTATACGGCGCCGCGATACCTGTTTCTGGATGAACCCAACGCCCTGCTGGATGCCGACGGGGAACGGGCGCTTGGCCAGACGCTGCACCGCCTGAAACAACAGGGAACGACAATCGTGATGGTCGTGCACCGATCCGGCATCCTGCAACTGGCGGACAAGATCCTGCACCTCGACAACGGTCGCATGTCCGACTTTGGCAACCGGCGCGATGTGATGCATCGGCTGGGGATCGGTGGGCGTCAGATTGATATTCCGTTGCTGGCCACATCGGCCCCCGATGCGCGCGATTGGGTCGCCTCCCATTTCACCCGCGCAACGGATCAGGAATTTTCGCAAAAAGCACAGATCCTGTGCAGCGAGCTGTTGCAGATCGGCTGTGATCACACGCCGCCGGACACGCTGCTCTATGCGAAATTTGCGTTCAGATTCATGAACGACACCAGCTGTCAGATCGTCATGACCCAACCCGTCGCAACGGATTTGGACGAAAAGGTCAAGATCCTGACCGCGGCACGGGATCGGGGGAAAACCGGCCTTTCTGCGGACATGGCGCGGATCACCAGGGTCATGGACATAAGTGACAGGGTCGAGGTTGCCTGTGATGATGCGGCCACGCGGTTTCAGGTCGTCCTGTCGGTCGAGGGGTGCGATCAGACCCCGGCAATCAAAAGAAAAGTATCATGAGCCGCTCTTCAAATGCGCTCCCGTCTACGGTTCGTCGCCCGCTGGTCATTGCAACGCTGGGTGTCGGCGGGTTTCTGATCCTGTTTGTGATCTGGGCTGTGACCGCCCCGCTCGCCACCACGATTTCCCTGCATGGGACGATCGGGTCGTCCGAGCCGACATTGGCGCTGCAGCATCCCTATGGCGGGTTGGTTGACGAAGTCTTGGTCGAACATCACGCAACGGTCGAGGCCGGTCAATTGCTTGTCCGGCTCGACACCTCGCTTGAGCAGGCAACCCATGCCACCCGCCTGTCTGAGCGCCGCCGTATTCAGGATGAGAATGCGGCCATTGACGAACTGCTCGCGCGACGCGAGGGCACACAGCCCCGCGTTGACGGGCCCAAAATGGCATCCCCCTTTGGACTTCGGAAACAACAGTTGGAGCTGAAGGCCCGCACCCAGCGGGAAACTGCCGCGATTTTGGGACGACAGATTGATACGTTGAACACCAAGGTCGCCTTGACCGAGGCCCAATTGGCCCTGATGGTCGCCCGATACGCGCGGCACACCGAATTGCGGCAAAAGGGGCTGCTTGCGCAGAACGAAAACGAGCGTTTGCAGGAACAGATCCTGATTGTCAAAGGCGAGATCGAAACCGACAAGGCCTCAATTCTCGAGCTGGAGAACAAGGCCGCCCAGACGTTGAAACAGATCGACGAAGAGGCGCTTGCCCTCGACTATGAACTTGCCGCCACCCGGCAACGCAATTTGACGCGGTTGGATGAGCTTGAGCGGGCCATTCTTGACGCGGGCGAAAGGATCAGACGATCCGAAGTGCGAGCTCCGATTTCGGGTGTGGTGTCCAGCATTCCGATCGAAGCCAAAGGCATGTTTGCCGCGCGCGGCGACACGCTTCTGACATTGTCGCGCCCGTTGAAAAACGCGCGGCTGTCGTTTGGGATACCGGTTGATTACATTGACCAGGTGCGCCCGGGAATGCAGGCCCGATTGGTCATCTCCAGCCTGCCGCAACGCAAGATGCCGCGCATTGATGTGCAAATCACCGCCATTTCACCACGGGCAAAATCCGACGACCAGGGAAACCCGGTAGAGTTCGAGGGCCTTGCCGTGGCGGCAGATCATTCGCTTGAAGACTTTGAAAAGAACTTTGGCATCGGCGCCCTGTCGGAAGACATGCCAATTGTCCTGATGGTTGCCGTGCGCGAAACCACCTTTGCCAATTACCTCGTCGCGCCGCTGGTGGATTCCTTTTCTCAGGCGCTACAGGACTGACGCCGACGCCCGGCGGGCGGGATGTGTCGGTCATTCCACGCAGGCAGCTGCCCGATCCAAGCGGTCGCAACCGCCAATCCCGACAAAACAAATGGTTTTGGCGCTTCCGCGCACATGGCTATGTTGCAACGGTCTTGCCCTCTTTGTAATGTGTTCACATTAGAGTAAAATGTTCAAGAATGAAGGGCTGATTATGGCTCCTGAGGGTTCGGGCGACGACAAGAAGACGGAATATTCCGTTCCGCCAGTGGTGCGTGCCATTGCGGTGATGCGGTATATTGCGGCTGGCAATCGCTGCCGTAACATCACCAAGGCCGCAAAATCCTTGGGGATCAACCGGACCACATTGATACGCCTTCTGGCCACGCTTGAATCCGAAGCCATGATTGAACTTGTCGACGAAGATGCCGGCTATCGGCTGGGCACGGGGTTGATTTCTTTGGCGTCAGAGGCGTTGAATGATCGATCCATCATGCAGGTGGCCAGACCGTTTTTGCGCCGATTGGTGGACGAACTTCAGCTCTCGGCCCATCTGGGCATTCTGGACGGACGCGAAATCGTCTACCTGCTGCGCGAAACCCCGAATTCGCATTTGGCCAGCAATGTCCGGGAAGGCACGCGGCTGCCCGCCCATGCCACGACAATTGGTAGAATATTGCTGGCACAGCAGCCCAGGGTGATCCTGCGGCAATTGTACGGTGGCAAGACACTGGATTCCTTTACGGAAAAAACCCAGACCACATTAGAGGCGCTTGAAGCGCAAATAGAGCGTGACCGCGACAATGGCATCGCCTGGAGCGAAGCCAATTTCGAGCCGGGTATCGGATCAGCGGCTGTGGTGGTGTATGATCACCTTGGATCTCCGGCCGGGGCGATCAATGTGACCGGCCACGCCAGCGAATTCAGCCCCGAAAGCGGCAAGCTGGACCAAATCGAAGTTGTTCTGAAATCCACGGCGCGGGATCTGTCCGAGGCGCTTGGGTATCGTGGCTGGGCGTCGGATCAGATGTAGGCCCCTGCCCCCGGTTGCGGGCAGGTTCAGCAATTTGGTGGGTGGCCCGCCGCAGAAACCGCAACGGGCCGCCGGGCGTCAGGCCGCCTGATAGACCACACCATCATCTTCGGCTGTGCCCATCACATGCCAGACCGTCGCTGGCGCGGCGGAATTGTTGCGAATCCAATGGGCTGTACCGGCCGGGGTCTTGACCAGATCGCGCGGGCCAAGTTCGACTTCGCTGGTTTCGCCGTCCTTTTCCCAACCCACGATCAGCGATCCTTCCAGCACCATAAAGGCATCTTCGACGCTGCGCGAAAATGGCTTCAACGCCACGCCCGATGGCACGCCCCACATCTCTTTGCGGCATGTGTCGTGATTGATACCGCCTTCGCCGACATAGACCTTGCGGGTGAACCCGGCATCTTCCCAGATCGTCGGCAATTCGGTGTGGCGCACGACATATTGCGCCATCAGTTTTTGCAGCGGGTGATCGCCCTCTGGATCAAATTTCAGCGTCTTGCCCGGCGCGGCACCAAAACTACGGGCCAGTTCGGGCGCATGTTCCTTGGGGTGATAGTGATAGACCGGCGGCAGCGGTTTGCCCACATCGACCGAGATCGACATCATCACCGGCTCTACCCCATCGACACGAAAACCATGCCCGATTTCACGGGCGTTCAGGATCATGTCCTTGGGGCCTAGGTTGACCTCCACCACTTCACCATCTTTTTCCCAACCCACAATCAATGCGCCATCAATGATCAGGAAGCTTTCCTCGATCTCATGGCTATGACAGGCGGCGTATTTGCCGGGTTCCTTGTAGATCAGCGAAACCGTGAAATTGTCGGGTTTCAGCGTCGAGGTATCGCCAGCCTTGGGTGACCCGCCAGAACCGATATAGCGCATCTGGGCACGGGCCAGATCGGCAAAACCACGGTTGGAGGGGAAGGCATCCCAATCAAACGTCTTGTCGGTAAAGCGGCCAGTATACGACTTGAGCTCTTCGGCCAGGGTTGCGGTTTTGGTCGGTGTGGGGGGCGTTTGTACGTTCATGTTGTCCTCATGCGGCTGAAAGTGATGCCACGAAACTAGCAAACCGGGGGCATCCGCAGTATTGATCGTTTTACTGGCAAAACGCTGTGCGGGGCATCATGGCCGAATCGGATGACAGATATCTTGTTCCGGGTCTGATCCGGGGGTTGGATGTGTTGCAGGCATTTACACCTGAACAGCCAAGCCTGTCGCTGTCGGATATTGCCCGCCATCTGGGGGTCAGCCGATCCGCCGCTTTTCGGTCGGTCTATACCCTGGCCAGTCTTGGATTTCTGCTTCAGGACCAGCGGGAAGAGCGTTACGCCCTTGGCCCGGCGGTCTTGCGGCTGGGTCACGGGTATCTGGCCACCCGCGAATTGGTCGAAATCGCCCTGCCGGTTTTGGAAAAGCTGCGCGACGACAGTGGCTGGTCCGCGCATCTGGCGGTGCGCGAAGGCAGCAGCGTGCTGTATATGCTGCGCCTGCCGGCGTTAAGCGGATTGAACAGTATCGTGCATGTCGGCAGCCGGTTGCCCGCGGCGGCAACAACCATGGGCCGTGCCCTGTTGGCGGATCTGAGCGAGGAGGCTTTGATCAAACTCTACCGAGACGAAGATTTCAGCCGCGCGCCGGGGCGCAGCCCGCGCAGTCAGGCGGCCTTGCTGAAACAATGGCAGGGCGATCGCGGCCGCGACACCATCATTCAGGTCGGCGAGTTCGAGGCCGGCATGGCCTCGATCGCGGCACCGGTCCGCGATATGACAAACGCGGTGGTTGCCGCCATCAACCTGACCCGAATGACGTCCGCCCCGCCCTCAACCCAGGTATCTGACGCCCTTCGGACCGAGGTGGTGCAAGCCGCCGAGCGCCTGTCGCATTTGCTGGGGTGGCGGGACGGGTAATGGCGGTTATGCGGCTGCGGCTTTCACCGCTCCCCACGCATCATACCCATAGACCCAATCGGCATTGCCACCTTTTTTGAGCCAGTCATTGGCAAGCGAGCCTTCCTGAACCCGCGTTGTGCGGGGCCGTCGGATGTCGGCAAATCGTTCCAGCGCGGCGGGCAATCCGGCAGGGTCCACACCGTCCAACGCGCAGCCCAGAACCACGGCATCCTCTGATGCCATACATGCGCCTTGCGCCATGAACGGCACCATCGGATGTGCCGCATCCCCAAGCAGAACCACCCGCCCCTCGGACCAGCGCGGCATCGGCGCCCGCACATGCAGGGCGGATCGGGTCACGTCGCGACAGGCCATCAGCAGGGCGCGGGCCTCTGGGTGGAAATCCTTGTAAATGTCGCGCAGCGCGTCGATGTCGCCCGGCAGGGTCCAACCCTCTTCTGTCCAATCCTTTTGACCTGTGGTGGCAAAAACAAAGATCTCCTTGCCGCGATTGAGCGGGAAGGTCACGATCTGCAAATCCGATGTCGGTCCCCACCATTTGGTAAAACTGTCGAGATTGGGCAGATCCGGCGCATCCTCGCGCGCGAAGACCCCGCGATACGACACAAGGCCAGTGAATTGCGGATCATCCGCACCGTATAACGCATAGCGGATTGCCGAATGGATGCCGTCCGCCCCGATGACAAGATCGAAATCTTCGCGGCTGTCATCGGCAAAGATCAGCGTCGCACCATCGTCAGACTGGCAAACATCCGCGACGCGGCGGCCAAAGATCAAGGTATCCGGCAAAAGCGCGCTTTCCAGCGCAGCCAGAAGATCGGCGCGATGAATGGTCAATTGCGGCGCGCCGTATTTTTCTTCTGCGGCGGCGCTCATCGGCAGGCGCGAGGTTTCCTCGCCGCTGTCCCAGGTGCGGGAAATGCGAAATTCCGGCCGTGCGGCGGTGGCGCGCAGCCGGTCGCCAATGCCCAAGCCATCCAATGCGTGAACGGCATTGGGCGTCAGGTTGACGTCAGCACCGATTCGTCCAAAGGCCCGCGCCTGTTCGAAAACCGTGACCGCATGGCCCTGATTCTGAAGAGCAATGGCAGCCGCCATTCCCCCAACGCCGCCTCCGGCAACAGCAATTTTCAACGGCATCTCAGACTCTCCTATGTGTTCATAAATGAACTTCATGTTCAAAATCTATTCTGATGAGCCGGTTGCGCCCTGTCAAGTCCGGCGCCCGCCACGCCCGAGCGATCAAAAGATGGGCGTTCAAACGCCCGTGAATTCCGCTCTCGGCGATACGGCTTGACAGCTGCGGTCGCAATCGGCAATCTATTATGTGAACACTACGTTCAATATAGAACTATTGCACGTTTGAACATTCAAACACCCCTTGGGCGACCTCGCCCGGCCCCTGATCGGCCACATGAAGGAGACCTGGCATGGCACTTGAATTTCGCAACGTCACAAAAGAGTTCGTGTCAGCGGACCGCACGCTGACCGCCATTCGTGATGTCAGCTTTCAGGTCCAGGAGGGAGAGTTCGTGTCCGTCGTCGGGCCGTCGGGCTGTGGCAAATCCACCCTGCTCAGCATGACAGCGGGCCTCTATCAACCGACCGAGGGCGAGGTGCGGGTCAGCAACCGCACCGTGACCGGCCCCAACGCCGAAGTCGGGTTCATGCTGCAAAAAGACCTGCTGCTGCCCTGGAGGTCGATCCTGGCGAACATCGAATTCGGTCTTGAGGCGCGGGGCGTTTCGCGCGCGGATCGTCGCAAACGCGCCATTCAGGAGCTGAAACATTGCCAGCTTGACGGATTTGGCGACCATTACCCCTATCAGCTGTCCGGCGGCATGCGCCAACGCGCGGCCCTGGCCCGCACGCTGGCCATCGACCCCGAAATCATCCTGCTCGACGAGCCTTTTTCGGCGCTGGATGCGCAGACCAAGCTGATCATTCAGGACAGCTTTGGCGCCACCATCAAAGAGACCGGCAAGACCACCCTGCTGATCACCCATGATCTGTCCGAAGCGGTGTTGATGTCGGATCGGGTGCTGGTGCTGTCCGAACGTCCCGGCACCATCGTCGCAGAGATCAAAGTGGATCTGCCGCATCGTGAATCGCCGCTCAAACGACGGGTCATGCCCGAAGTGGCCGATTATTCCGCCCAAATCTTCAAACATCTGAAACTGGAAAGCCAAGCCGCATGAGACGGCACAACCAACAGGAAACCCACATGAAACACGTCCTTAAAACAACCCTCACCGCCGCTGTCATCGCCGTTTCCGGCGTCGCCGCACAGGCCGCCGAAGAAATCACCTATCTCTTTCCTGCGCCCGACTTTCTGCCCGCCTTTGCCCCGTTTCAGCTGGCAAAATCCAAAGGTTATTTCGAAGATGCGGGCCTGGACGTGACATTTCGCGTCGGCAAGGGCGGTGCGGATGTGGCAACCCAGGTTGCGGTCGGCAACGCCGAATTGGGCGGCGGCATTGGGGACACGCCCATCGTCGTGCGCGCCAACGGCCTTGAAATTCGCGGCGTTGCCTTGCTTGGCGGGCGCGGTTTGACCCAGATCGCATGGCGCACGGACAGCGGTATCACCGGGCCAGAGGATCTGAAAGGCAAATCAATCGGCGTTCTGTCGTTTCAGGATACAACCTATTACAACCTGTTGGGTGTGCTGGCCTCTGTCGGGCTGAACAAATCCGACGTGGATATTCAGGCCGTCGGATCGGGTGGCATCATTCAACTGTCGATTGCCGGAAACCTGGATGCGATTTCCGGTGTGCCGGAATGGATTGCCGCCATCGAAGGCGCCGGTGTCGATATGGATCAAATGCCCGTGGACACCGTATTTCCGGCCATGGCCCAGGCGATCTTTGCCTCGGACGAAACCATCGCAGAGCGCCCGGAAATGATCGCGGGCTTTGTCGGCGCGATCTTGCAGGCGGTCAAGGACATTCAGGCCGACCCCAAAACCGCCGCCGCCGATTATGTCGCAACCATGTCGCAACACACCGGCAAGGAGGCCATGATCGAAGGCATCCTGCGGTCCTATTCCGAACTGGTCTATCCGGCGGCACCCGGCCAACCATTGGGCAGCTTTGATCCGGTCCGCATCAAGGAGGTTCAGTCGTTCTATGTCGACAACGGCATCGTGCGCACCGCCGTACCGGTCGAAGATCTCTACACCAATGACTTCGTCAAGTGACCGACAGCACACACGCAGTCGGAGGTGCCGCAGTGGCACCTCCAGGCCCCGCAACCGCAAAGCCGAGGATTTCTCCGATGCGCTCTCTCAATCCCGCGATGCTCGCGAGCTTTGCCATTCTGGCGCTGTTTCTGCTGGCATGGGAGTATCTTCCGACGGCACTTGATGTCCCGAAATTCATCATTCCGACCCTGACCGATTGTCTGATCGAAGCCAAGCGGATGTGGGCACAAGAGGGGCTGCTCCAGCATACGCTGTCGACTGCGCTCTATACGGTTTTGGGCTTTGCCATCGGCAGCGCCCTCGGGGCCGCCATCGGCTATTTGCTGGGCATGTCGGAATTCTGGGAAAAGGTTCTGTCGCCTTATATTCTGGCGTTGCAGATCGCGCCCAAGGTTGCTTTTGCGCCGCTTTTCATCATGTGGTTCGGTTATAATTCGATCCCGAAATTGCTGGTCACGGTTCTGATCGTGTTCTTCCCGGTGCTGGTCAATGTGCTTCAGGCCATGCGCACCGTGGACCGCGATCTGGTCAATCTGGCACGGGCCTACAACCTGTCGCGTTGGGGCGTGTTCATGAAGGTCGAGATGCCTTCGACACTCCCGAATTTGATGGCCGGTCTGCGCATCGCCTCGACCCTTGCCGTGATCGGCGTGACGGTTGGCGAACTGGTTGGCGGCAACACCGGGTTGGGCTTTCTGATTTCTTATGGCGGCGGACAGGCCAATGCGGCCATGGTGTTTATCTCCATCGTCCTGCTCACTGTGATCGGCTTTCTGCTCTATTCCGTTTTGGTGCGGGTCGAAAACCGGGTGCTGCACTATCTTCCAAAGGCGGAACACTGATGTTGACCGGTCGTACCATCGTCATCACCGGTGCCGCCCGCGGGCTTGGGGCCGAAATCGCAACCACGCTGGCGGCGCATGGGGCCCGTCTTATCCTTGGCGATATCCTTGCAGACGAGGGCCGCGCCACAGCCGACAGATTGCAGGCCGACTTCCTTCCGGTCGACCTGGCAGAACCGCAATCCATTGCCGACTTTGGCGCAGCGGTTCAGGATCTGGCGGGCGGCACCGTGCATGGGCTGGTCAACAACGGCGCAATCGCCACCGGGATCGGCGGCATCCCCTTTGAACAGATCGAAATTGACAGCTGGGATCTGGTGCAGCGCGTCAATGTGCGCGGCACGTGGTTGATGATCCGGGCGATGGCGCCATTGCTGCGCGCCTCCGGCTCTGGGCGGATTGTCAATCTGGCCTCGGACACCGCGATCTGGGGCGCGCCGAACCTGATGTCCTATGTCGCATCCAAAGGGGCGGTGATTTCCATGACCCGGTCGCTGGCGCGGGAGCTGGGCCCCGATCAGATCGGGGTGACCGCCGTCGCGCCCGGCATCCTGACCACGGAATCGACAGAATATGTGCCCGCGGCACGGCATGTGCTCTATGCCGATGGCAGCGCCGTTCCCGGCCCGCAAGCGCCCGGAAATGTGACCGAAACCGTGGCCTTTCTGACCAGCCCCGGCGCATTGACGCTGACCGGGCAGGTGCTGCCGGTCAACAACGGCTTTGTGTTCGCGTGATGGGCGAATTGCAGACATATCTCTCTGACGGTGTTGAATATGCCGAGCGCAGCGGTGACGGACCGGTCGTGGTACTGCTGCATGGCATCGGCTCGAACGCCGCGTCCTTTGCGCCGCTCCTGCCCCAGTTGCCCGCCGACTGGCGTGTGGTGATCTGGAATGCGCCGGGCTATGGCCGATCTGAGCCTTTGCCCGACAACTGGCCGGTTGCATCCGACTATGCCGAAGCCTTGGCAGGTCTGTTTGACCGGCTGAATTTGCAGGATGTCCTGCTTGCCGGGCATTCGCTGGGCACGCTTGTGGCTGCCGCATTTGCCACAACCTACCGCGAGCGGGTGTCGCGGCTGCTTCTGGCCTCGCCCGCACTGGGACATGGCATGGCACGCGGTGGCGCGCTCAGCCCCGCGGCACAAGCCCGGATCGACGATCTGACCACCATGGGCGCCAAGGATTTCGCAGCCGCCCGCGCCGATCGGTTGGTGTTTGAACCGGGTGCAAACCCCGATCTGGTGGCGGGTGTGCGCCGCAGCATGGAACAGGTTCAGATGCCCGGCTATGGCCAGGCAGCGCGGATGCTGGCCTCGGGTCGTTTGCTGGACGATGCCCAGCGGTTGTGCCTGCGGACCGATGTGATTGTCGGCGAAGGTGACCGCATTACCCCGCCGGACGGCGCGGCCCGCGTGCATGCGGCGCTTCGCCCGGACTGGCGCGGCCGTTACACGCAGCTGCCCGCCGCCGGGCACGCACTTTATCAACAGGATCCCAAAGGTTTTGCCACCGCAATGGCGCACCTGATCGAGGACGCCCGCAATCCGGGCAAATGGAGGCCATGAAATGACGGATACCATTCGCGTAGGCAGTTTGCGGGGCATCGTGATGCGCGGCCCCGGGCTGACCGCCACCCTGCCGTTCTATGAAGACATGTGGGGATTGACCCTTGCGCATAATTCCGATGGCGAAGCCTATCTTCGCGGCACCGGATCCGAGGCATTTTTGTATGGTCTGAAGGACGGTCCTGTCTTTGGCATCGAATATGTGCATTTTGCCATGCCCGACCGCGCCAGCATGCAGGCATTGCATGATCAGGTCGTGACCAAAGGCGCAGAGGTGGTTCGCCCGCTGGGTGAATTCGATGATTTCGCCGGCGGATACGGTTTCGAAATCCTCGACCCGGATGATCGCCGCCTGCGGTTCCGCTGCGATGCGCTGCAACAGGACGAGGCCCAGGAATGGGCCAAACCGCGCAAGGTAAGCCATGTGGTGTTGAACACACCCGATATTGATGCCCGGCAAACCTGGTACGAAGAGGTGCTTGGGTTTCGGGTGTCGGATTATTCCGCCGATCAAATGGTCTTCTTGCGCTGCAATTCCGACCATCATTCGATTGCCCTGGTGCGTGGAAATTACGCCAGCGTCAATCATGTGGCCTTTGAAATGCCGACGCTCGACGAATTCATGCGTGGCATTGGCCGGATGAAGCAAAAGGGCCATGTCGCGACCTGGGGGCCGGGACGTCACGGACCGGGCGACAATCCTTTTGCCTATTTTGTGTCGCCCTCGGGGTTCGTGATCGAATTCACCTCTGAACTGCAACAGATCGACGAAGCCACCCACGAGGCCCAGGTCTGGTCGCGCGACAACCCCGAAAACATGGATCGCTGGATGACAGCAGGCCCACCCACACCGGCGCAGCGCGCCGTAATGCAAGGCCGACCCGATCCGGGATTCCCGGAATTGCGCAGCAATGGGAAGTTGGACTGATGGATTACAAATACAACGACAGCGTGGCGGTGATCACGGGGGGGTCTTCGGGTATCGGATTGGCCACTGTGCGGACTCTGCTGAACGAGGGTGCAAAAGTTGCGCTTTGCGCCCGGACCGAAGGCCGGTTGATGGACGTGGCCGCAGTGCTGAAACGCGACTACGGCGAAGACCGGGTTCTGGCGCGGGCCCTGTCGGTTCTGGACCGCGATGCCGTCCATGATTTCGCCGCCGAGGTTCGGGATACTTTCGGGCGCTGTGATCTGCTGGTCAACAATGCGGGCCAGGGGCGTGTGTCCACCTTTGCCGATACCACCGATGAAGACTGGAAAGCGGAATACGAGCTGAAGCTGTTCAGCCAGATCCACCCGCTTCGGGCGTTTCTGCCAATGCTGAAAGAGGCGCAGGGCGCGGTTGTGGCGGTGAACTCGCTTCTCGCGCTTCAGCCCGAGCCGCATATGGTCTGCACCGCGTCGGCCCGTGCCGGGGTGCAGAACCTGCTGAAATCGCTATCAAAAGAAGTCGCCCCAGATGTGCGGGTCAATTCGATCCTTATCGGATTGGTGGAATCCGGCCAATGGACCCGGCGATTTGCAGACCGCAAGGAACAAAACCAGAGCCGCGCAGAATGGTACGGCAATCTGGCGCAATCAAAGGGCATTCCGCTTGGTCGCCTGGGCGCCCCGGAAGAAGCCGCCGCCGCAATCGCCTTTCTGGGGTCGCGTGCGGCCAGCTACATCACCGGGGCACAGCTGGAAGTCTCCGGCGGCCTGTCACGATCCATCTGAGGAAGAAGAGATGAAAATGGAACCGATTGCAAAGACCGGCACCGTCGGCGATTTTGTCGCCCGCTATTTGGCCGATATCGGCGTGACCACCATTTTTGGTGTCATCTCGATCCACAACATGCCGATCCTGGACGCCGTCGCCCGCCAGGGCCGGATCAGATTTGTTCCCGCAAGGGGCGAAGCCGGGGCCATGAACATGGCGGATGCCTATGCCCGTGTCACCGGACAGCTGGGCGTGTGCATGACCTCGACCGGGACGGCAGCGGGCAATGCCGCGGGCGCCCAGGCCGAAGCGTTGACCGCCGGATCGCCGGTGCTGCACCTGACCACCCAGGTCGACCGGGAATTTGCCGACCGCGACCGTGCGGCGATCCATGACGTGCCGCGCCAGCCAGAGATGCTGCGCGGGGTGTCCAAGGCCGTTTATCGGATGTGGGATGCCAATGGCGCCATTGGCACGCTGACGGCGGCGGTCTCGGCGGCGGTATCCGCCCCCACCGGCCCTGTCAGTCTTGAAATCCCGGTCGATGTCCAACGCTCGCCCGCGCATCCCGCCGCGCGCGTACATGCACCGCTGCCACAAACGCCACGTGCAACCGACAGCGCCGTCGAAGAGATCGCCGAATTGGTAAAACAGGCCAAACGCCCCATGCTTTGGCTGGGGGGCGGTGCGCGCGGCGCGCGTGAACAGGCCACCGAGCTGATGCGCCGGGGTTTTGGTGTTGTCACATCGACCAATGGCCGCGCTGTGGTGTCCGAAGAAGAAAGCGGCTCGCTGGGTGCTTTCAACATGACGCCCGAAGCGGCAGAGCTTTATGCCACTTGCGATCTGATGATTGTGGTGGGATCGCGGTTGCGGGGCAATGAAACCCGCAACAACAAGCTGCCCCTGCCCCGCCCGCTGATCCAGATCGACGCCGAGGCCAGCCAGGGCGGACGCAATTACGGGGTGGAAATCTTTGCCCATGGTGACGCGGCCGACACCCTGACCCGCCTTTTGGATCTGCTGCCCGCAAAACTGGACACCGATCCGGATCTGCCGTTTGACATCGCCCGCAGCAAGGCCCTGTCAGAGGGGCGGATGCGCGATCTGCTGGGCCCGTACAGCGTTGTCGCCGACGCGCTGGCCGAACGGGTCAGCCGGGATGGGCATGTCTGGGTGCGCGATGTGACAATCTCGAACTCGACCTTTGGCAACCGCTATGTGCGGATTGCCGATCCGCGCCACGGGGTGCATGCACTTGGCGGTGGCATTGGTCAGGGGGTGTCGATGGGCATCGGGGCTGCGCTGGCGTCAACCGGACCAAAGGCGATCACACTTCTCGGCGATGGCGGCACCATGCTGGGTCTGGCCGAAATGATCACCGCCGTCGATGAACGCGCGCCGCTGGTCTATGTGCTGATGAACGATCAGGCCTATGGCGTGATCCAGAACATCCAGGATGCGCAATACGACAGCCGCCGGCATTATTCGCAGGTCGCGGTGCCCGAGTTCGAAACATTCTGCCGATCCATCAACATGCCGCACCACAAGGTCACTGATGTCGAAGCCTTTGGCGCGGTGCTGGACACGGCACTGGCGGCGGATGGCCCACAGGTGATCGAAGTCGACATGTGCGTCATTGGCCCCTTCGCCGAGGCCTTTTCCGGCCCGCCCGCCGGTGCCGCCGGGAACAAGGACTGAACCATGAGACTGGCGCTGATCGGATTTGGCAATATTGCCACCACCCTGCTGACGCAGCTGGCGGCAGAACTGGACGCCCCGCTGGACGCGATAAGCGTTCTGGTTCTGCCTGAAAAAGCCCCGGCGGCACAGGCCAGGATGGATGACCTGTTTCGCGATCTCGCGCCGATGCGCAGAATATGCACCGATCTGCCGGCGCTGTTGCAGTGCAAGCCGGATCTGGTGGTGGAATGTGCCGGCCATGCGGCGGTGCGGGCCTTTGCGCCCGATCTGCTGCGCAATGGGATCGACGTCGTGCAGGTTTCAATCGGCGCTTTGGTCGACACTGTGCTGCATGACAGCCTGCTTGCCGCCGCCCGCGAGGGTGGTGCCCGGCTGATCCTGCCCGCGGGGGCGGTGGGCGGCATTGATCTTTTGGCGGCGCTTGGCCCTGCGGGTGAGTTGGAAGTGCACTATCGCGGCACAAAACCCCCGGCGGCCTGGGTCGGCACGCCGGCAGAAGACACGCTGGCGTTGGACACGCTCACCGAAGCGACGGTATTCTTTACCGGAACGGCGCGACAGGCGGCGACGCAATTTCCCAAGAACGCCAATGTTGCAGCGACCCTTGCCCTGGCCGGGGCCGGTTTCGAGGCCACCAAAGTGGACCTTGTTGCCGATCCAAAGGCCCCCGGCAACGTGCATGAATATCAGGTCAAATCGCCATTGGCCCAATATTCCATGCGGATCGAAAATCTGCCGTCGACCAGCAATGCCAAGACGTCGGTTTCGACTGTCTATTCCGTGCTGCGCGAAATCCGCAACCGGATCGGGCCGATGGCAATCTAAGGAAAAGAACCGATGTATGATGCAAGCAATATCGCGCTGCCCGACGGCAAGCTTTTTGTAGGTGGGCAATGGGAAACCGGCACCGGGGCCGAGATCACATCGGTGTTTCCGGCCGATGGCTCGGTAAACCGTGTGTTGCGCGGCGCGTCCCGTGCCGATGGAGAACGCGCGATTGCGCGGGCCAAGGCCGCCCAGGCCGATCCGGCATGGCGCGGGTTGAAACCGCATGAACGGGCCCGCCATCTCTATGCCATTGCCGATGGGATCGAGGCGAACATCGAACGGATCGCCGTGATCCAAAGCCGCGACACCGGCAAATCCCTGAACGAAACCCGCGCCTTGGCCGGGTCCGCCGCCGGCACATTCCGTTACTTCGGTGCCGTGCTTGAAACCACGGATGAGGATCTGACCGCGCAGCGCGGCACTGCGCTCACCCTATCGGTTTATGAGCCGCTGGGGCTGGTTGCGGCAATCACGCCCTGGAATTCGCCCATTGCATCGGATGCGCAAAAGATCGCCCCGGCGTTGGCGGCGGGCAATGCTGTGCTGTTGAAACCCGCGTCCTGGTCGCCGCTGGTCAGCCTGGAACTGGCCCGGATCATCGAAGAGGCCGGTCTGCCCAAAGGGTTGTTTTCGGTCCTGCCCGGCGCGGGCCGTGAAATCGGCAACCTGTTGGTCGAACATCCCGATATCGCACGGGTCAGCTTTACCGGCGGCACATCCACCGGGCGCATGCTGGCCCGGCAGGCGGCAGAAAAGTTGATGCCGGTGTCGCTGGAACTGGGCGGGAAATCCCCGACCATCGTATTTGACGACGCCGATATTGATCAGGCCATTGCGGGTGTGATGTTCGGCGTGTTTTCTTCGACCGGGCAAAGCTGTATCGCGGGCGCGCGGTTGTTTGTGCAACGCAGGATCCACGATGAATTTGTCACCCGTCTTGTGGCCGCAACCAAACGGTTGAAGGTCGGCCACCCCTTTGATCCCACGACCCAGGTGGCCCCGATGGTCCATGCCGATCATCGCGACAGCGTGGCGCAATATGTGGAAATGGCACGTGCGGACGGGGCCGAGGTTCTGTGCGGCGGCACAGCCCCCGAAGGGCCCGACTACGAAAACGGCGCTTATTTTTTTCCGACCATCCTTGCCGGGGTCGACAACACCGCCCGGATTTGCCGCGAAGAGGTGTTTGGCCCGGTTCTGGTCGTGCTGCCGTTTGAGGACGAGGCCGACGTCATCGCGCAATCCAATGACAATGATTATGGGTTGGCGTCCGGGATCTGGACCCGCGATTTCCCCAAGGCTTGGCGTGTGGGCCGCGCGATCAGCACCGGCACCGTCTGGGTCAATACCTACAAGCAATTTTCGATTTCGACCCCGTTTGGCGGTGAAAAAGACAGCGGCATGGGCCGCGAAAAAGGCCGCGAAGGCATGCGCGCCTATATGGCGCAAAAATCCTTTTACGTAGATCTGAGTGGCGCACCCCACCCCTGGGCCGGTGCCGCATTGGAGGTCTCATGACCGGACAGATTGCCATCATCGGAACCGGTCCTTCGGGCTGCTATCTGGCGCAGGCGCTGTTAAAGGCCCAGCCCGATCTACAGGTCGATCTGATTGATCAATTGCCCGTGCCATACGGGCTGGTGCGCTATGGTGTGGCGCCGGATCATCAAGGCACCAAAGGCGTCATTCGCCAATTCGCCCGGCTGTTCGAACGCCAGGGGGCCAGGTTCTTTGGCAACCTGACCGTGAACGATCAGCTGTCGCTGGACGATCTGCGCGCGGCTTATGACGTGGTTGTTTTGGCGGCGGGTCTTTCGGGGGATCGCCGTTTGGGTGTCCCGGGCGAGGATCTGAGCGGGGTTTTTGGCGCCGGTCGTCTGGTCTGGGCGATCAACGACCACCCGGATGCCATGGCCCTGCCCGATCTGGGGGCCCATCCGGTGATCATGGGCAATGGCAATGTGGCGATTGATCTGTTGCGGCTCTTGGCCAAGACCCCATCAGAGCTGGACGGTTCCGACGTCAGCGCATCGGTTGGTGACTGGCTGGCCAACAGCAGCATCGAAAGTCTGGAAATCATTGGCAGATCTTCGGCGGAACAGGCAAAGTTCGACCCGGTGATGGTCAAGGAATTGGCCAAGTTGACGGGCGTGTCGATAGGGGTGATCGGGGCCGCCGCAACGTCGGACGACCCGGACGCCGCCCGCAAACTGGCCGCATTGGCCGAAATCAACGGCCATGGTAGCGGTCCGCGCCGCATCACCTTTCGCTTTGGGCTGACGCCCGTGGCGATCAAGGGCGACGACCGGGCAAACGCGGTGCACTTCCGCACCGAAACCGGCGATGATCAGATCATTCCCTGTTCCGCCTTTGTGACTGCGATCGGTTTTCAGGATCAGGGGCGGCTTGACCGGGAAACCCTGCTGGCACAGGCCGAGGATATTCAGGCCGGCAAACTGGCGGCGGGTCTTTATGCCACCGGATGGTTTCGCCGTGGCCCGCAAGGGACCATTCCCGAAAACCGCGGCGATGCACAGGCCCTGGCCAAACGCATTCTGGCCGATCTTGCCCCCATGTCCGGCAAACAAGGTGCTGCCCTGTTTGCGTCACACCCCGATCTGGTGACCTATGCGGATTGGCAAATCATGGATGCACATGAAATATCGGCGCCCCCATCCGGGCGGTGTCGCCACAAGATCAAAACCCGTGCCGAGATGCTGGCACTTGGCAAGGCAAGCAAGGAGTCACTCTGATGAAGATCACCCTTTTGTACGGAACTGAAACCGGCAACGCCGAAATGCTGGCCGATGACATTCAGGCCGAATTGGAAGAGGCGCATGAAGTCGCCTGCGAAAACCTTGAGGATTTTGCGCCAGCCGATTTTGAGCCGGGATGTTTCTATCTGCTGGTCTGTTCCACCTATGGCGATGGCGACCTGCCGGCCTCTGCCCAGCCGTTTGCGGCGGCGATGGCCGCTGAAACCCCGGATCTGAACGGCATTCATTTCGCCATCTTTGGGCTGGGGGACCGTGAATACGAAACCTTTGCGCAGGGCAGCGAGAAACTCGCCGCCTTGCTGGCATCACATGGCGCAACCCAATTGGGGGATCGGGTGGTGCATGATGCATCCGGCGATGACCTGGCCGAGGATCTGGCGTTTCCCTGGGCGCAGGCCATGGTCGAACTGGCCGAGGAAAAACTGAGCCAGGCCGCATGATCACCGGCGGATCAACGCCGCAACAGTTTCAACACCCATTCCCCCAGACAAGGAGGACGCCATGCAAGACCCCGCACTGCGCACCCAATCCAAAGGCCGCCCGCTGAGCGAAGCGGAAACCACCTTTGCGACCGATCTTGAACGTATCTACGAAACCGGCTGCCATGATTTCACGCTGGTTGTCGAACAGCTGAATGCCAGGGGCATCGCGCGCCCATCGGGGCAAACCGGCGATTGGACGATCGAAATTTTCGCGGATGAATTGAAACAGATCAACGCATCACATGATGCGGCCCATGCCGAACACGGCGTCGGGGCCTGAAGGGGGAACAAGCCAATGCAAGCCAATGACGCAAACCGCCACAATCGCAACCGGGTCGAGGATTACGTGACCCAGGGCCTGCGCGGCTTCTGGATGCCGGTCGCAACCTCGGTCCAGCTCAAGGTCGGCAAGCCGCTGGCGCGCAAGATCGCCGGTGAAAACCTGGTGATGTGGCGTGACGGGGCCGGCAAGGTGCGGTGTATCGAGGATTTCTGCCCGCATCGCGGCGCGAAATTGTCGCTTGGCCATTTGCATGGCGACAACATCGCCTGCTGGTATCATGGGGTGACCGTTGATGGCACCGGCACGGTGGTGCGCGTCCCTGCGATGCCGGATTGCGCGCTGGAAGGGCGCAAGGCGCTGACCTCTTATGCCGCCGAAGAAGCCGGCGGTGCGGTGTTCATCTATATGCCATCGGCGGATCAGCCCGAAGCCCCGGAATTCGTTCCACCTGTCGAGTTCACCTCTGACGCCTGGCAGGTGTTCCCCTGCATGACCCACTGGGATTGCAACTACCGTCTCAGCCTCGACAATGCGGCCGATCCGATGCACGCAAGCTATTTGCACGCCGACAGCTTCACGCTGGCCTATGGGTCCAAGCAGGACACAATGAAGCTGGAAAAGCGTGAAAAGGGCTTTCAGATCGAACGGGTCTCGCAGCAGGGCGTGAATTTTGACTATACCGAGGTGGTGATGGACGAGGGCACGATGTTCTTTCGTCTGGACATTCCCTATCCCGATGGTGCCGGGCCGGGCGGGCCGTTTCGGATCATCGGGTTCGCCACGCCGATTGATGAGAACACCCATCACAGCTTTTTCTGGCGCTGCCGCGAGGTTCAGGGGCTGGCGGCGGAAAGCTGGCGGTTCCTGTATCGCGCGGTGCTGGAAGACCGCCATTGGCACGTTCTGGAGCAGGACCGCACAATGCTGGAATCGATCCCGTCCGACGCGCGCCGCCGCGAGATGCTGTATCAACATGACATCGGGGTTTCGCGTTTGCGCCAGATGATGGTGAAACGCGCCAAGGCACATTTCAAAGCGCTGGATGCGGCAGAGGCCGCAAAGGAAACCGCATGACCCCGATGGGCGCGGATGCGGTGCGTGCGGCTTTGACCGCACGTTTCGTGCCCGGCAAGGCGCTGGACCTGACCCGGCGCCACGTGACCGGGCCACTGGATTTGCGCGGATTGACGGTGAGCGGCTTTGACCTGAGCGGGTCGGTGTTCGAGGGGCCGGTCGATCTGTCCGACGCGACCTTCCTTGGGCTGACCTGGCTCAGAAACTGCCGCTTTGCCGCGGGTTTGCGTGGGATGGGCACGCTTTTTGGTCATGACCTGCGGCTTGATGGCTGTGACATCAATGGCGATCTGACCCTGACAGGTGCCGAAATGCGCGGCACCTTTGTTCTGGATGATGCCACGCTGGGCGGGGCAACGGATTTGCGCAATATTCAGGCGCTTTCCAGCCTGTCCTGTGCCCGCACGCTGTTTCGCGGTGCTCTGGATCTGAGCGGCGCGGAATGCCTTGGCGGGATTTGGGCGGACAGCGCAGGTTTCGAAAGCGGCGTGATCGCCGAACAGACCGAAGTGCACGGCCGGACATGGCTGCGCAACAGCCGTGTTGGCGGGCCGTCACCCCGGACGCTGCAAACCCAATTGGTCACCTACGGCTATCTTTGGGAATGATCGGCAGATGGGACTGGCGGGCACGGTCCTATTGCCGGGATCATCATGGGGATCTGCGGGGATCGGAACACCGGGAACCCGCGACCTAGAACATATGGGAAATACTGGCTCCGCCGTCCTGCGACACGACCTGCCCCGATACAAAGCTGGCATGGTCACAGGTCAACAGCATGGCCATGCCGGCAACCTCTTGCGGGGTGACTTTGCGTTTTGCGGGGGTCACGCTGGTCCAGTCGGAGACATGGGCCGCGTCGGGAACCATCCCCGCCGACACCGCGCCGGGGGCCAGGGCATTCACGCGAATGCCGAATTCGGACAGCTCTGTGGCCATCACCCGCGTCATGGATTCAATACCCGCCTTTGACGCGCCATAGGCCAGCCGGCCCTTGATGCCATATTTGGCGTGGATCGACGAAATGAACAAAATCCGCCCCCCCAGTGTCACCATCTTGGCGGCGACCCCTTGGGCAATGCGAAAACTTCCCATCAGATTCACATTCAAGACTTCGGAAAATTCGCTCTCGGACATGGACAGGAATTCATTGGCGCGGAAAATCCCGGCGGAATGAATTAGAACGTCAATGCCGCCAAGGATATCCTCGGCTGTGTCAATCGCCTCTGACACCGACTGACCATTGCCAAAATCGGCCTCGACCCAAGTGGCGTTGTCGCTTTTGGTCCTGTCAAGGTTCACCACATGGTCCCCCCGCGCCAACAGCGCCGAGATGATGGAAGACCCCAACGCCCCGCTGCCGCCGGTCACGATTGTGCGCAGTGGCGGCTTAGTCAATTTCGACATCCGTTTGCAGCTGAAATCTTTCCGGATCAAAGGTGGCCACCGAAATCTCCATCAGAATTGCGTTTTTGTCATAAAGCTGGGCAACGATGCGCAGCGCGGGGGCATCGACATCAACCCCGATGATACCGGCGATTTCAGCCGGGCATTTGATCGCCTTGGCCGTCTGGCTGACCCGGCCCACCGTGATGCCGAACCGCTCTTCTATGGTGCGAAAGACCGAAGGACCGCTTTGCTCCAGGATATGTTCAATCGCGGCATAGCGGGCGGGCACATAGATCTGGGTGTTGTTGAATGGCACCGTTTCCCCCGGCAATGTCCGGGTGCCGCTGATTTCCAGCCATTGATCGGTTTCGCTTTCATAGCCCTGCAAATGCGCGATTGTGTCGGTGGGAACGGTCCGGGTTCCGGTCAGACGCAATTCAGTATCCCGGCCAAGGCTGAGCAGCTCATGCAATCCGGTTGTGCTCATGTTGAAGCGGGATTGCGGGCGGTCGGAAATGATCGTTGTGCCTGCCCGTTTCTTGCGTTGCAGAACGCCCACCCGCTCCAGCTCTGTATAGGCAAGCCGCAAGGTCGAGCGGCTGACCCCAAGTTCCACGGCATAATCGGCCTCTGGTGGCAGCTTTTCACCAACCTGCAATTGCCCTGCCTGTATCTTCTGTAAAATGGAGTCAGACAATTGTTGGTGTAATGCGGTCATTGCAAAGTCCTTGGAAGCCAAAGTGCCAGATCGGGGAACACCGCAAGCAATATCGCAAAGCCAAGCAGGATGCCAAAGAATGGCAAAGCCGCGCGGGCAATTGCCCCGATACTTTCGCCGGTTTGGGATTGAATGACGAACAGGTTGAACCCGATGGGCGGTGTGATCTGGCTGATTTCAACCGCGACAACCACAAAGATCCCGAACCAGATCGGATCAAACCCCGCCGCCGTGATCAATGGCAACGTGATCGGCAGGGTCATGACAATGATGGATGTCCCGTCCAGGAACATGCCCAGAGCGGCATAAAACACCAGAAGGACGATGATCAGCGCCATGGGCGACAGGCCAAAGCTGGCGATTTGCGCCGCAATCGCCTTGGGTATGCCCAAGAAGCCGAAAGCCGAATTCAACAACGCCGCGCCAATCACGATCAGCCCGATCATCGCAGAGGTGCGCACCGCCCGCCGCCCCGCCGCCAGCATCGCACGCCAGCTGAACCGGCCCATCGCGACCGAGATCAGAACCGCCCCAAGAACCCCCAGGGCGGCAAGCTCGCTCACGCTGGCAAACCCAAGGTAAAGCGCGCCCATGATCGTGCCAATCAACAGCGCAATCGGCCCGATGTCGCGCAACCCAGCCAAAAGCTCTCGGCCGGTTGGGCGTTCCACATGCGGCTGCGTGCGGGTGATGGTCTGATGTATCGCGATATAGAGCATGTAAAAGGCTGCAAGCGTCAGACCGGGAATGACCCCTGCGATAAACAGTTCAAGAATGGATTGCTCGGCCACCACGCCGTAAATGATCATGATGATCGACGGCGGGATCAAAAAGCCCAAGGTCCCCGCCCCGGCCAACGATCCCATCGCCAACTGCCGGTCATAGCCGCGCGCCTCAAGCTGGGGCAGGCTGACATTGCCGACAATCGCCGTTGTCGCCGCCGATGACCCGGACACAGCGGCAAACAGCGTCGAGCCAACCACATTCACATGCAACAACCCGCCCGGCAAACGGCCAACCCATGGCGCAAGACCGGAAAACAATGACCGGCCAAGACCGGCGCTGACCAGCACCTCGCTCATCAGGATGAACAATGGCAGCGACAGCAAAGGCGTGGGGATCAACGAGCCCCAGATCACGCCGCTGCTGAAAATATCCATTGGAATATTGGGCTTGAAGATCGACAGCATCAGATAGCCGGTCGCGAACAACGACAGGCCAATCCAGACCGATCCGGCCAAAAGGCCTACAAACACAAGACAGGCGACAACCGCGATTTCAAACATCAGCTTGTTCCTTGTCCGCGCCGCGCCATTCGAATTCGCGATTGGTGATGCGCCGTATCATCCGCGCAAGAAGATCGAGCCACAGCTGTGCAAACCCCCACAGGACAACCGCCTGCGGTATCCAGAGCGGGGTCTTGGACACCGAGGTCGCCAGAACATTGCGGTCAAAAGAGGTCGAAACCTTTGTCCACATGGCGCCCACGATCGCGGCAACAATGACAAGAGCGACCAGATTGGCCAGCACATCCATCCACTTTGCCACGCCCGAGGGCAGTTTTTCGGTCAGCAGCGTAATGCGCACATGCACCGCCGTTCGGATCGCGGGGCCAGAGGCCAGCGCGAAAACCGACGCCATCGCATATTGGCTGTATTCCCAGGTAAAGGAAAAGCTGCTGGCCTGCGCGCGGGCGACAACTTCGACCAGCATCAGGATGCAATAGCCGAAGATCAGCGCAACAGCGGCCAATTCGGCCAGCCGCGACAGACGGTCTATGAGGGTGAGAAATCGGGTCATGACAGATCACGATACCAAGGGGCGGGCGCACCCGCCCCCAAGCATCTGCTTACTTGCCGGTCTGTTCGGCATAGGCCTCGACGACGGCCTGTGCTTCGGGAACATTGGCAAAGAAATCCGCCCACATCGCCTTGCCCGCTTCGGCCATTTTGGCGGTCAGGCTGTCATCGGCGGCAGAGATTGTCATGCCGTTTTCGACCAGAATGGCGGTTTTGGCCGCATCTTCGGCAGCAGAGGCCGCCCAGAAATCGGCCTCCATCTCGTCAGCCAGACCCTGGATCGTTTCGCGTTCCGCATCGGTCAACGCATTCCAGGCATCAAGGTTCACCGTCACCGCATCCGGCGACATCGACCAATTCAGCGGATTGAAATTGTCGGTGAACTGATACAGCTTTGAATTCGCCCCGGTCGAGGTCGAGGTCGCCGCGCCATCAACCGTTCCGGCGGCAACGGCTGTTGCCAGTTCCTCAAAAGGCAATTCAACCGGCGCTGCGCCCATCTTTTCCAAGAAGGTAAACGACGTCGCGTTGAACGAACGGATGCGCAGGCCGCTCATGTCATCCGCGCTGACAACCGGGTCTTTGGTGTAGACGCCGGGCGACGGCCACGGCACGTAATACAGAACCTTTTGATTGTGACGTTCAAAGATCGCGTCATAGGTCGGGCCAGCCACGTCAAGCCAGACCTTCATCTCGTCCTGACCCTGGATCAGATAGGGCAAGGTATCGACGCCCAAGAATGGCTCTTCGCCCGCCTGAAGGAACAAAAGCATATCGGCCATCTGAACGATGCCGACCTCAACCGCCGAGAGTTTCTCGGTGATCTTCACGCCAGTCTCACCCGACAGATGCACGGTGATATCGACCGATCCATCGGTTGCGCTGCGCACGGCATCGGCAAAGGCAATCGCGCTTTGAGCGTGAAAGTTATTGGCGCCCCAAGCGGTTGTCAGATCCCATTTGGTCTCTGCCATGGACGCAGTGCCGACAAGGGTCAGCGCGGTTGTGGCAGCAAAAAGCCTGGTCATCATAGTCATTCGTAGGTCCTCCTGTTGAGTGGAACGTTCTTGTTTACTTTGGTTTATAGATTTCCCGGGCAGAGTTTTGCGACACCAACCCGTCAGCGACATCCCGGTCCAGGGCGGTTTGATCACGCGCTGCTGGGGCGCCATATCCACCGCCGCCCGGCGTTTGCAGGATGACGCGTTCACCGGCCGGAATACGATACATGCCTTTGTCGGTCACCTCTGTGCCGTCGGTGATCGACACTTTGCCATTTGCACCGCGCTTGCCGTTCTGACGGCCCTCTGGGCCGGATGTCAGACGTTCGAAGGCGGCGGCGGACATGAACATGTCCTCATTGATGCGCGAACCGATTTCGATCCTTTGCCCCAAACCGCCACGATACTGCCCGGCCCCGCCGCTGTCGCAAATGAACTCCTTGGCGTGGTAGATGACCGGCGCGGCCACTTCGGCGGCCTCAACCGGAACCGACCCGACACCAGAGGGAAATGCGGTCGTCGACAGCCCATCGGTTTCGGGCCGCGCGCCCATGCCACCAAGAGCGACATTCAGCGAGGTAAACGGTGTTTTTCCCGCACCGGACAAGGACAACGTCCAAAGCGCACCTGCGCTTTCGGCCAGAACTTCGCCGGGCAAGGCCTGTTCAAGACAGCCCAGCATCAAGTCGGGCAAGGCCTGGCCGATGACATGGCGGGCGGAAACCGGGCTTGGCCGTTCGGCACTGACCACAAGGCCGGGTTCAGCGGTGATCGTGATCGCATCAAGCGAGGCCTGGTTGTTGGGAATATCCGGCGTCAGCAAGGCGCGGATGCCAAAAGACGCATATGCCGCACTATAATTCAGCGGACAATTGATGCCGCGCCCAACCGCAGGCGACGACCCGGACAGATCCACCGCAATTGCCCCGTCGGATATGGTCATCCGCGCCCGAAGCTCGATCGGCGCATCATAGCCGTCCAGCATCATGGTATTTTCGTAAATCCCCTGAGCGGCACGGGCCAAAGCCTTTTTCGTGCCAATCGCAGAGCGTTCAAAGATGAATTCCGCGACGGTCACCAAATCCGCCAGACCGTATTCACCCATCAGATCCAACAGACGCGCCACACCGGTATCATTGCACGACAACAGCGACAGGATATCACCGCGCGCTTCATGCGGGACGCGGGAATTGGCGGTCACAATCGCCAGAAGGTCTTCGTTCAACGCCTTGCCACGGCGCAGATGCATCACCGGAAAGGTCACGCCCTCTTCATGGACCGAGGCCGCCTCGGCCGACCAACCACGCCCGCCAATATCAACAATATGGCTGGTAGAGGCGAGGTAGCCAACAATGTCACCATCCAGAAAGGCAGGCGTGACAACAACAAAATCAAACACATGCCCCGCGCCCAGCCACGGGTCGTTTGTCACCAGCACATCGCCGGGTTTCAGGCTGTCTGCCGGCACAAACGCCAACATTGCCCGCACAGAGGCCGCCATCGTGTTCACATGCCCCGGCGTGCCCGTGACCGCCTGCGCCAGCATATCGCCATTCGCGTCAAAGACACCGGCAGACAGATCGCCCGCCTCGCGCACAATCGCACCAAAGGCCGCGCGCATCAGCGCATTTGCCTGTTCCTCGCAGACCGACACCAACCGGTTCCACAGCACATTCTGCGCCACGATATCCAATGTATGGCTCATGCCTCGCTCCGATCCAGAATAAGGTGGCCCTGGTCCGAGGTATGCACAGACCAACCGGGGCGCACCAATGTGGTGGTCTGATCTTCGGTCACAACCGCCGGACCCTGGGTCAGTGTCGGGCCAAGCGAGGACCGTTTCAGGGTTTGATAGGTCAGTCTTTTTTGTGATGCCAGATCAAACACTTGCCGCGTGGCAACCGGGTCATTGGCATTTTGTAGGGTGAAATCCTGGGTGTCCAGCCCGCGTTTTTCGCGCGCCGTGACACTGACCGACACCAATTCCACCGGAATATTTTTCAGGGTAAAGCCCACCAGATTTTCATAGCGGCGGAAAAACTCGGCCTCCAGCTTGGCGGCATCAATCACAAAGCTGTCGGCGGGATAGTCCAGCGCCACTTCCAACCCCTGCCCCTGATAGCGCAGTTCAAATTTGACCGTGGCGTCGATGTGATCGGCTGGCACCGCCTCTCCGACAATTGCGCGCACATGCGCCAGTTGGTCAACAACCCGCTGCGTCAACTCTGGCGCATCAACCTCTGCCAACACCGCCATCACCGAGAGCGCGCTTTCAAAGGCAACGGGCGAGCGCAGGAACCCGACCGCCGAACCGACACCGGCATTTTGCGGCACGATAATGCGCCGGATTCCCAGTTTCTCGGCGATCCGTGCGGCGTGAAGCGCGCCACCGCCGCCAGAAACCAGAAGATCAAAGCTCGCGATGTCATGACCCAGCTCAATGCCGTGCACACGCGCCGCATTTGCCATGGTTTCATCGGCCAACTCGATAATGCCTGCCGCTGCGGTGTCCACATCGGCAATTCCCATCGGCCCCTGCACATGTTGCGCAATAACCTTGGGCGCGTTTTCCGGCGTGAGCGAAATCATCCCACCGGCAAAGCCTTCGGCGGCGATATTGCCGACCGTCAAATGCGCATCCGTGATCGTGGCATCGCCACCGCCCCGGCCATAGGCCGCAGGCCCCGGATCAGATCCCGCACTGCGCGGCCCGACCTTCAACCGCCCAAGCGTATCAACCCCGGCGATGGACCCGCCACCGGCGCCGATCTCGACCAGTTCAACCGTCGGCACACGCACCGGCAGACCGCTGCCTTTGACGTCACGCCAGGCGCGGGCGACCTCGAACCGGCGGGTGGTGTGCGGATTGCCATCACAGATAAAGCAGATCTTGGCTGTGGTGCCGCCGATATCCAGCGACAATGTCTTGTTCGAACCAACCTCGCGGGCCACATGCGCGGCCAGCGCCACACCACCGGCGGGTCCGCTTTCGACCAAACGGATCGGAAACCGCATCGCCTGATCAAGCGTTGTCAAACCACCGCCGGACAGCATCATCAGGAACGATCCGTCAAAACCCAATCGGTTCAACTCGGCCTTCAACGCGCCGAGATATTTCGACATCAGCGGCCGCACATAGGCATTGGCACAGACCGTCGAGAACCGTTCATATTCCCGGATTTCGCAAGCCACATCAGCGCTTTGGCAAATGGTGACCGTATCGCCCAGCGTTTTCTGCAACCGGTCCGCAACATAGGTTTCATGCGCCGGATTGCGATAGGAATGCAGGAAACCGATTGCAACGGCCTCTACCTTTTCGCGAAGAAGCGTGGCCGCCAGCGCATCAATCTCGTCGTCTTGCGGCGCCTGATAGACAGACCCATCTGCAAGGATACGTTCCTTGATGCCCAGCCGCAGGGGCCGCGCGACCAGCGATTGGGGCATTTCGATGTTCAGATCATACTGCTCGAAACGTTTTTCATACCGCATGTCCAGCACGTCGCGGAATCCCGCCGTGGTGACAAATGCCGTCCTGGCCCCGCGCCGTTCGATCAATGCATTCGTGGCAAGGGTCGTGCCGTGGATCACCGCGGAAATGTCGGCATAGGTCTTGCCAAGATTGGCCAACAACCGCCCCATCCCATCAAGCGCACCCCGGTCAGGTGACGCTGGCGTGGTCAAAACCTTGACCGAGGTCAGCCCGGTTTCGGTTTCCGCGACGACGTCCGTGAACGTGCCGCCAATATCTATCGAGAACTTTATCATCCATCCATTAAGTCCGTACTTATTAATTAGGTCAACTTATTTACGATGGACCGTCGAAATATTTTTCGGCGCGCCCAAAAATTAATCAAAAGCGCAAGGTCGGGGCAGGAATCCGTGGCAAATCCCGGGGCACGCGCCAAGACAGCATGCGCCAGACGGCAAGCCGCGCCCGGCGCGAATGCCGCCGGCGATCAATCCGACATCGGAAAATCTCTGACAACAGGGGCGATTTGGTCGCGATAAGTAATACCGAAACCAACTTATTCAGATACGAAAGATATATTGGATGTACATATCGCTTGGGGATTAACATCAACACAACAAATGCCGCAGGCCCGTCGGGGACGTTTCGCGCCGCAATGGCGGTGCCAAATACGGCGCGGGCGGGCAGAGACCGCGGCATCATCGGGAGGACATCTAGAATGGAAAGACACGCACGCACGCGTGCCGACTTGTGGCAGTGCGAAGGCATGAAGGACTTGCAGACAGCGATTGTCCTGCTTGCGGTTGCTGTGGCCGGATTCGTATTCATCAACCCAAACGGATCATCGGTCTATCCCGGTGATGGGGGCCTGACATGGCGCACCCTGCCCTTTGGATATGCGGGTTTTCTGGGGCTGCTGGCCTGTGTCTATATCGCGCAATCCATCCGCAAGATCCGCATCGAAATGGGCCAGGACCGGCCGACCCCGCCGACGCCAGAGCAAGCAGCCGAGGACAGGGTTGTCTTTATCCGCCGGGCGATCAGCATCGCGCTGCTTCTGGCCTTTGCATCGCTGCTCAAGGTGTTTGGTTTCGCCCTTATGGTACCGATCTTTTTGTTTTGCCTGTTCCGATTGTACCAACGCGGGCCCTGGACCGGCGATCTTGGCCTGTCGGTCGGCGGTGGTCTGGCGCTGTGGGTGCTTTTTGTGCCGGTGCTCAAGATGAACCTGAAGGGCGATATTTTTGACCCCCTTACCCCATTTCTTTTGACGATCACCAAAATGGCGGGCCTTTGATATGTTAGCTGGATTGTTTCAGGGCTTTGCCGAGATGGGCAGCCTCACCAACCTGTTGTTGCTCTTTGCGGGCACGGCGCTTGGCATCCTTGTGGGTGCGTTGCCGGGGTTGTCGTCGCCGATGGCGATCATCGTGCTCTTGCCCATCACCTTTACCATGGAAACGATGCCCGCCTTTGCGCTGATGATCGGCATCTATGTGGGCACCAAGCTGGGCGGGTCGTTTTCGGCCATCCTGTTGCGCACGCCGGGCACACCGGCCTCGGCCTGTACGGCGCTTGACGGTTATCCGATGGCGATGCGCGGCGAGGCCGGGCTGGCGCTGGGATATGCCACGATGTCATCAACCGTGGGCGGCATTCTGGGCTGGATCGGAGCGGTGGTTGCCATTCCGTTGATTGCCGGGATCGCGCTTTATTCCGCGCCGCCGGACATTGCGCTGATTGGTATTGCCGGGCTGATCATGGTGGCGGCCTTTGCACGGGGTTCCATCGTCAAGGGGCTGTCCGGGGTACTGCTGGGGCTGCTGGTTTCTTCGGTCGGGATCGACGGGCAGGACGCGGTCATGCGCTATACCTTTGGCCTGACCTCGCTGGAAAGCGGCATTCCCTTTGCGGCCGTGCTGGTGGGGATCTTCGGCTTTGCCGTGGTCTTTGCCGACATTTCCCTGACCGTAAAGGGCAGCCAGTTGCTGACCAAGGATGTCACGCTGCGGGTGCCGCGCCCCGCCGACCTGTTCCGCCGCTGGCGGGCATGGTCCATCGGCAGCCTGTATGGGCTGGTCATCGGCGCCATCCCCGGTGTCGGGGCTGATGGCTCCACCTGGCTCAGCTATGCCACGGTCAAGAATTCCTCGAAAAATCCCCCACCCGAGGCGTTTGGCACCGGAGTCCCCGAGGGCATCATCACGCCCGAAGCGTCGAACAACGCCACAACCGGCGGCGCGCTGGTGCCGATGCTGACACTGGGCATTCCCGGCGACGGATCGACCGCGATCATGCTGGGCGCGATGATCATGCACGGGCTGACCCCGGGCGTCAGCCTGATGCGCGACGATCCCGATATCGTTTACGGGCTGCTGGCGGCGCTGCTGATCGCGACGATCTTCATGTTCTTTATCGCCATGGGCGCGATCCGGGCCTTTGTCTTTGTGCTGCAACGCGACCGCAATGTGCTGTTTCCCTTCATCCTGGTCTTTGCCTCTATCGGTGCCTATTCCAGCGCGAATTCGGTCTTTCCGGTCTATGTCGCCATCATCTTTGGCATCATCGGCTTTCTGTTGGAAAAACGCGGCTTTCCGGTGGTGACCATTGTGCTGGGCGCCATCCTGGGGCCGATCATCGAATACAACGTCCGGCTGGGGCTGGCACTTTCGGGCGGCGACTGGATGACCTTTGTCAACACCTGGCCGCGTATCTGCCTGGTCGCGGTGATCGCCCTGCTGCTGGCCAAGGAAATCCGCACCGCCCTGCGCCTGCGACCCGACACATCGGCGCGGTCCGCCATGACCGCCGCCAAATCTGCCGACTAATACCAACCCATCCAAAGGAGGAGCCATGAAACTCTCAACCCTGACCCGCACCCTTGCGGCGACCACCCTTGGTCTGACCCTGTCCCTCGGGGCGGCAACAGCCCAGGACTATCCCAGCGACACGATCCGGTTGATCGTGCCCTACAAACCCGGCGGCGGCAGCGACAGTATCGGCCGCGCCTTTGCCGCCGCGCTGGAGGAAGTCTCTGGCCAGCCTGTGGTGGTCGAAAACGTCCCCGGCTCGGCCGGCATCAACGGCATGCTTGCGTTGAAAAAGGCCGCGCCCGATGGCTATACGCTGGCGATCAACGGCACGACCGACGTGACCGCGCCAATCGCGTTCCGGGAAAACCCACCATACGAGCTGGCGGATTTTTCATGCGCCGGGGCGGTGTTCAACACGCCGGTCTGGATGCTGGCGCATAGCGACAACGGATACAGCGATCTGGGCGATTTCCTGGCAGAGGCCAAGGCCAACCCCGGCACATTGACCCTTGGCATCACGGGCAAGATCTCGGCCACCGACTTTGTCGCCTCGACCGTGCGCGGCGTGAATGAGGCGGATTTCCGCATTGTGTCCTTTGGCGGCGGCGGTCCGTTGAAAAAGGCGATCCTGGCCAATCAGGTCGACGCTGGCGTCATCATCTCGCCTGTTCTGCTGAACGAAGTGGCGGCAGGCGATCTGACCGTGCTGGCGGCGGCGGGCGACATGCAGGGCATCACCTATCCCCCCGCACGCGAGACGCCACATATTCGCAATTGGGGCGCCGAGATCGACGTGGCCCTGGTGCGCGGCATTCTCTTGCCCGCGGGCGTCCCGGCCGATGTACAGACCAAACTGGAAGGCCTGGTCACCGAGGCGCTGGAAAGCGACACCTTTGGTGATTTCGCCCAGACCTTTGGCTTTGCGCCCTATCAGGAAAGCGCCAAAGCCTTCTGTGGCCGCATGCCGCAAGAAGTCACCGACCTGAAAACCGTGCTGAGCGAACACCTCGAAAAGTGATCCGTTCAACCGGTGGTTCGGACTAGGTGCCGCCCGCGTTGGGCGGCACCTAGTCCGGATGTGTTGATGACCGCGCACCATCAAAAGGGGGGATATCAAAAGAGGGGAACGTCGGTTTCGAGCCCACTTTACTAGTTTTCTGCATCGCAGCGAGTGTCTGCTATGGTGATAGAGGCAAAAATCGTCAACAATAAGTTAGGTTTTTTAAGGCGTTTGTGGCAGCGGTAAACGAAACGATTTGTGACCGCTCAAAAACGAGCGTTTTAGAACGGTTCTGGATGGTCGCGCCTACACAGATAGCGTACATTACATGAATGACGCTCTCTTAAGGGGTTTTAGTTTCATCGCTATAGGGTTTTCGCATGTCTTCAAATGATAGGTTCAAGTCTGCGCACCTCAAGATTTGTAGGGGCTTAGAGTTCATCAATGAAATTGACAAAGATCTCTCAGAAAAACGACCCTTCCGATACATCCTTGAGACAAATGCAAAGGCTGGGCAGAGAACTACCTACGCTGAACGCGACGAAGCCTTATTGGACGCTCTTTCTCTCAAATGCGGGGACGCTGTTCAGAATTTGTGCGCCGGTATCGACCACGCATATACCGCTGTCGTGAAGCCCTTTGCAAAAACTGATAAAGAAGCGCGTAACATCCAGTTTCCATTTTCTGCAACTTCTGACAGGCTTAAGGAAGCCTGTCACAATAGACTCGCCCACCGAGTAAGCACGGAGTTTCGAGATGCTATTATGGCGCTCAAACCCCACGGTGAGGCAGAAGGGAACAAAACCCTTTATTTCATGAGCGCACTAAATAATCCCGATAAACATGCTTCTTTGATCCCCATAGGGTACTACCTTAGCGTTGTTGTTGGGGACATGCGGAAACAAATCCCAGATTTCATGATGGGCATGCCATCTGACTCAACAATGGCAGTTGCACAAAATTGCCGAGATTTTTCATGGGACTGCAAGCCTTTCACAATGAACGATTGGGTGGTTAATAAAGTCCCTGCAAATGGCATACTCAAACAGGAGGTCACTGTTCCTGTGGATGTATGCTTTCAGGGTAGGGATATGAGTGGCGAGATGCTTACGGTCCCAACGCTTCGCCAATTTTATGATGTAGCCAATTATGTTGTTGACGTTATTTCAAAATATTCTTAACCAAAAACCACCATTTTTTGGAACGGCGCCCCTAAAATCGACATTGGTTCTATTGCAGCGAAATCACACTTTGTCCCGCACAACCGACATCCGGTGTGGCAACAATAGTGGATTTTGCTCGCTGCGCTGCCGCATGTCCGCTTTGCGCCCAACGGGAACTTTGCTACGCGCGGCCCGAATGTCCGGTCTTTCAGGCCATCAGTTGAAAACGATACAACACAGAGCCTGGCGACCAAGATGGCAAAGCTGCTCCGGCGTCCAGCTCACCCCCGAGGCGTTCAGCCAGCCCTCGCGACGCCGAATTCTCGCGATGCACAAGCGCAATCATGCTTGAGAGCCCAAGCTCCTGTTTTGCGTACCGCTTGAATGCAACACCGGCTTCGGTGGCAAATCCTTTGCCCTCATCCTGTTCATCCCAAAGCGTCCAAGTGATTTCAGGCGGCTCAGACGAGCTGAGTTGCAAGGCACCGAAATGCCCCAGCGGTCGTTCAGTGCTACGCTCCAGAAACACGAAACGCCCGAAACCGCGCAGCTCCCAGTGGCCAATCATTGAAGCCAGCTTTTCAAAGGCCTGAACCTCGCTGAACGGACCGCCGACGTACCGCGTTCGTTCGCTAAGACAGTACCTCGTGTACCAAGGCAGGTCGGATCGGATGGGCCGTCGGAACAAAAGTCTTTCGGTTTCCAAGAGAGGGGTTTGCATATCAATATCCGTCCACTTCCGGCTCATAATGCTGGACTGACACGACAAATGAATGACAGCCGGGGCGGACAGGATGTTTCGCCCGTCGAGCTGGTTTCTGACCTTGGTACAGCCGCAGCGAATTGGCCTTTGTCCCCCGGTGCGGAACTACGAGGCGGCGAAAATAGTGGATTTTGCCCGCTGCACTGCCGCATGTCCGGTTTCAGACCAACCGACCGAATGCGGCGCTTCGCATGCATGGGTGTGAACGGCGCATTGCTGTCATCGACCCGCGCACGCAACTGTGCCTTGGGGGACTGCCCCCGGGGCGCGGCACCCGTGCTTCCGCCCATCATTAGATCAAGGCAACGAAAATTTCGACGCACCTGGTTGATCCTATCTTTTTTGATGAGGTAATGACTTCCCAGGAATTTTATTGTACAGCGTACATCAAAGCGCGAAACCAAGAGGTGCATTTCTATGTCTAAAGGTAAAATTCAAACGGTTACGGGATTGATTGAGACCGATGAATTGGGGCCAACATTGATGCATGAGCATCTGATAATGGACCTGAACCTGCCCAAGGACAGGGATTATTCCCAACCTGAACAGGAAATCACTTTGGAAAATTCGTTCAGGATTCGTCAGGGTCAGACGCCATGGAAACAGAATGGCCGGCTCAATCAGCCAAATGTGGCAATCGACGAAGTCAGAAGAATGATGGAGGCAGGCGGGAAGTCGATTGTCGAATTGACGATAGGCGGCCTCTGTCCGGATCCTCTGGGCTTGGTTGAGATCTCGAACGCTACGGGCGCGCAAATCATCATGGGATGTGGCCACTACGTAGAGGCCTACCATGATGAAACGATTGGCCCTCGGACGGTTGAGAGTTTTGCCGAAGAAATGATCAAAGACGTGACAGTTGGCGCTTGGGGCACAGATGTAAAAGCCGGTTTGATTGGCGAGATCGGATGCTCAAACGACTGGACCGCACAAGAGAAGAGGGTGATGCACGGTGCGCTGATCGCGCAAAGAGAAACCGGAACCGCATTGAACGTGCACCCAGGCCGGATACGTGAGCAACCATTCGAAGTCGTGCATTTCGCCAAGTCGCTTGGGTACGACGTTGATCGACTGATCATGAGTCATATCGACCGCACAATATTTGACGAGGATGGGGTCGTCGAACTGGCCGACACGGGGTGCATACTAGAATTTGATCTCTTTGGCTGGGAGCAGACGGCCTATCCGATGGCCGAAATCGAAATGCCGAATGACGGCCAACGCCTGCGACTGATCAAGGCATTGGTTGATCGTGGCTATTCTGAACAGGTTGTCATCAGCCACGACATTTGCACCCGGGTGCGGTGGGAAGCATATGGTGGACACGGGTATCAGCATATTTTCGCAAATGTCATTCCGTTGATGAAGCGCAGGGGTTTCCCGGACCCCGCCATCGAAGCGATCATGGTCGGCAACCCGAAACGGCTTCTGGCGCTTGATTGACAATGAGCCCCCTGGAACAGTCCTCACACTCCCGGAAAGCACGTGGGCGGACCACTCGACAGCCCTATCGGCCCACCGGAAGCTGAGCGATTTTCAGGGGTGTCGTGGACGTCCCCGCGATGCTTTGCACTATCACTCTTTTGTCACGCCCCGCAGTTATTGAGAGGTCGAAACTTCAGGTGGGCCTATGAAGTCAAACCAAATAGAAGCGCTTGTTGCGATCGCGAATGCCGGTAGCATTAGCGGTGCCGCTGCTATTCTGAACAAATCGCAGCCTGCGGTTTCAAGCCTGTTGAAAGGTGCAGAGCAGCTTTTGGGGGCCCACATATTCGTGCGTGAGCCAAGTGGAATGACCCCGACCCCCGTGGGGCTGGAAATCATCGCGCGGGCCCGTGTCATATCCAACGAATACAAACGGTTGCACGAACAAGTGCAACAAATCCAGGGTGAAATGATTGGGTCGGTCAAAATCATGGTGTCGCCCATTGCAGCGGCCAAGATCGTTCCGTTGGCCATTTCGTCCTTCAAGAAAAAGTACCCGACCGTAAAGATTCAGATTGAAAGCGGACATTCCCCATCGGCCTTTACCCCGCTGCGTCAAGGTGAGGTCGACCTTGTCGTAGCGCCCTCACCTGTTCGCGCCAGCGAAGCTGTCAACCTGGCATATGAAGCTCTGTTTTCGGTCCCCTTGTGCTTCGTTGCCGGGGCCGGAACCAGATTTTCAATGACATCGAATATCCTCGATCTGGCCGATGCGCACTGGTTGATGTTTGGCCCAAAGGAACGCGAATATATCATACAGGAATATTTGTCTTCTCTGGGGTTCAAACCCAACACGCCGATTACCTGTTCGGACTCAGTGTTGAGTGTGATGAATATGTTGGAAAATTCGGACTGTGTTTGCACCTGCCCGCTCAGTCTTTTTGAGGATCTTTCGGGGCGCTGGAACATTGTGCAAGTCCCTGTGCATGTCGACTTTGGCCCCTTGGAAGTATCCGTAATTTCATCAAGCATACGGCCACTTACTGTTGCTGCATTGGCCCTGAAAGACGCAATCGTGAAAGAAGCAGCCAAGCTAAGCATCTGAAGAGTTTAGGGTTTTGGCGGGCATCTGTAGCTGACCTGCTCACTCTCGAGCCGGGGTTCGCCTGGGTATCAGGCACAGACGTCGACCAGGCATAGGCAACTCTTATGCCTATCAGGTTTTTCAATTTGCCGAACCTATTTTGCCTGTTATTGTACGGTGTACAGTTTGCGCCTGATACGGGCACGAAACTCGACAAACCTCGGAGAGTGAAATGGGATTGATGAAAAACTTAGCGGGCTTTGTCGCAGCGACAGTCCTTTCTATAGGTTCGGCATTCGCTGACGACTGGTCGCCGAATGGGACGCTGAAGCTTCAGATCGCTTTTGGCGCTGGCGGCAGCACCGACACGATGGGGCGCGTTCTGGCCCAGGTCATGAAAGAGCAGACAGGCTGGAGCATTATCGCCGAGAACAAAACCGGCGGTGGCGGTGTGGCCATGATGACAGGCATTGCGAACATGCCGGCCAGGGGCCTTGTCATGGGAATTGGTGTGAACGAACCGATCCTGGTCAACTTGGCACAGCGTGGCGATGAGTTGGCTTTCGATCTCGACAGCTTTGACTATGTCGGCACCGTGGCGCGCGGTCAGTTGTCGATCGTGGCATCTGCCGATGCGCCCTTCTCCGATCTCGCGGGCGTCGTACAACACGTAAAAGACAATGGTCCGATCGCCATTCCCTATAGTGCCGCAGGACAGCGCGCATTGTTTGAGGTGGTTGCCAAGGCAGAAGGTATCGACTTCAAATTTGTCACCAGCAAAGGCGGGGCCGAGTCGCTGAAACTGCTGCTTGGCGGTCAGGTGCAGGCGGCCTTTGGGAGTGGTGAAGAACTGCGTTACCTGGAATCCGGTGACATGAAGGTGCTGGCAAGTGTCGGTCCCGAGCGCCTGTCCCATACACCGGACGCATTGACCTTCATCGAATCCGGATATGACGTGTTCATTGATCCTGTCTGGTACATCGCGACGACAGCGGGCACGGATCCCGCAGCCTTGGATGCCCTGCGCGCGGCTGTGGACGCAGCGATCAAAGACCCGCGCGTCGTGGAAATCGTTCAGAACATGACAAAAGCTGACCCCATTAACCTGGGCGCCGAAGGGACCAGGGAAATGATGGTCGGCGGCATGGCCGTTGCCGAGAAGCTGGCTGGCAAATAACTCCTCAAGGTGGCCCGCTCTACTTTTCAGATGCGGGCCACCCTTCCTTTCGCACAATCAGGATGAACGTCATGCCTCTGTCAGCGGATCGGATATCGGGCCTGTTTTTCTTTTTCGCGGGCCTCATCTTCTACCTGTATGTGATCCCGACGTTTGTCGAGGAAGTGAGCTCTGGCTCACTTCATCCAGACACGCTCCCCAATGCGCTCAGCCTTCTGATCGCGACTTGTGGCTTGATCGTCGCGGCCAAGCCCACAAAGCACGAATTGCACGGGGCACGGGAACTATTCATGGCTGCGGTTTACTTCGTGCTGGTCTGGATCAGCCTATTTGCAATGACCTTCTTCGGGTATGCCGTCGTGTCGCCGGTCTTGGCGTTGATCCTGATGTTGCTGATTGGCGAGCGCCGGCCTGGTTGGCTTTTTTCAGGGGCCGTCATCATGCCAGCACTGATCTGGTTTCTTGTGGAAATCGTGTTGGAACGCGGACTGCCTTAGGAGAAAAGCCATGGTAGATTTAGCAACTATTCTTGCAGGCTTCGCGGATGCCTTCACACTGACCAATATATTCTTTGTGATATGTGGCGTGGCGCTTGGGCAATTTGTCGGCGCGGTTCCGGGCATTGGCCCCGTCATGGCCATGGCGATTGCAATCCCTTTCACGTTTAGCTTGACCCCGCTGGCCGGGATCGCCTTTTTGGTTGGCGTCAGTAAAGGCGGGCTTGTTGGCGGTGCCTTGCCGGCGATCCTGATCAACACCCCGGGCACACCGGACGCGGCTGCCACGGCTCTGGATGGCTATCCGCTGGCCAAACAGGGAAAACCGTTGAAGGCCACCAAAATGGCGCTGTTTTCCTCCGTTACCGGGGATACCTTCAGCGATATTGTCCTCATCACCGTTTCGGCGCCCCTTGCTGTTCTGGCGCTTAGGATGGGCCCGGTAGAAGTGCTTGCCCTGATGATCATGACTTTCGCGGTCCTGTCTGCGCTCATGGGAGACTCGGTTGCCAAAGGCCTGATTGCCGCAGGTTTCGGATTTTTTTGCGCCACCGTTGGCAGCGACCCGGAACATTTCACGCCGCGAATGATTTTTGGCATGTTCGATATCTATGATGGGCTTCCCCTGGTCTCGGTGGCCATCGGCGCTCTGGCAATTTCCGAAATCATGCGCCGCCTGTCGGAGATTCGTGGCGAAATGCGTCCAGCTGTCGAGATACAAGACACCGGCAACCCGGACGACACGCGGGTCACCTGGGTGGAATATTGGGGTAGCCGTTTCGTCATTCTACGTGGCGCGGTGATAGGCACCATTCTTGGTGCACTGCCCGGAATCGGATCGACCGCAGCGGCCTTTATGTCCTATGCTGCCACCAAGAGCACGTCGAAGGATCCTGAAAGTTTTGGCAAAGGGAACATCCACGGGATCGCAGCCGCGGAATCTGCGAACTCGGCAGTGGCAGGCGCAAACCTTATTCCGCTGCTGACGCTTGGCATTCCCGGAAGTGTTGCCGCCTCTTTGATTATTAGCGCATTCATGATTCACGGCATTCAGCCCGGCCCGCTGCTGTTCCAGGATCAGGGTCAGCTCATCTACGGATTGTTTGGCGCGATGCTCATGGCAAACTTTACCAATCTCTGGCTGGGACAGCTGGGTCTTCGTTTGTGGGTGAAGGTGATTTCGGCGCCGGAATCCATCATCTTTGCGTCGGCCATCCTGTTGAGTATCGTTGGGGTTGCTCTGTCGACCAGCGGTCTGTTTGGTGTCGGCGTGATGCTGGTCTTTGCGCTGATCGGTTATCTGATGACCTCGTTTGGTTATTCGATCGTGATCTTCATCATCGCCTTCTTCCTTGGTCCGCGCTTTGAGATTTCTTTGTCGCAATCACTATCACTGATGAGTGGCGACTTGACGCAGATCTATCGCTATCCGATCGCCGTCGCGCTGCTTGCGGGGGCTGTTGTCTTCCTGGTGTGGTTTTTCGCGACCAAAACCAAAAGGGGCGGCGAAGAAGCAGGATACACGAGCATAGAAGATTGATCCCGGAGTTTCGAAGTGCTTGGCTTTGTTTGTAAGCAGTAGACCATGACAAATAACGAAATAGCCGCTGAACCGTCCTGAGCTGCCAAATTGGTCCGGGTCAACGCCGCGCAAAGGCTTTCGGAAAATAGGCCATCCGCCGGCGACGTACCTCAGATGCGGCCCACTGCTTGTATCATCAACCCGGTGATGGGTCGGCCCAAATCTGCGCAAGCAGATCGTTGGTCATGGCATTGCGCTTTTTCGGTCAGTTCAGACCGATTGTCGCGATCTCACCGCCATATTCCAATATCAGGTGGTTCTTACACATCCCAACGGATCCTGTGACCACTGCCCTGGTCCGCAACTGCTCGCCGTTCGCAGATTTGCAAGAGCCCCGTCAAGGAGGGCGACTTGTATTAACATACCGACGCTGTACAATAAAATCGGCGGTTGGAAACAAATTCTGGTCACCATGCGCATCGAAATTTGCTTCACGGCTGACACTGACCGTGGCAAGGTTTTCTGAACCAACCAGAAATTGGAAAAAGTTTGTCGCAGAGTGAAAAACGAAAGCCAGGCAGACGCCGCAAGGGCGAAAAGCAGCTGAGCAAATCCGAGATTGTCGAAGCCACCCTGAAGCTCATTGATCGCGACGGTATCGAGGCGTTTTCAATGCGCCATCTCGCGGCGGAACTTGGCGTCTATCCAACCGCGCTCTACTGGCATATCAAAAACCGGAACGCCCTGTTGGGTGACGTGGTTTCGATGGTTCTTGCCGATCTGCTTCCAGAAGATTTTGAGGATGACTGGCGGCAGGGTATCGTCAACCTGTGCCGCAATTACCGTGAACGGATCAAGGCGCATCCCAGTATGGCGCCGGTTGTCGGGTCGCAGCTCGTGTCAAACACAAGTCTGGATTTCCCGATGATTGAAAGGATCCTTGCCGCACTCGAAGGCGCTGGTTTCAAAGGCGCATCGCTTCGGGCGGCCTACAACACGGTGCTGGCCGCCATGGTAAGCTTCACGACACAGGAATTCGCGCGCCTGCCCGCTGATGCAACGGATAGTTGGGTCCAGGACATGAAGGACGAAATCCGTGGTGTGGACCCGCAACGTTTTCCAACCATCGCGCGTAATTTGCCGGAACTGGAAAACAGATCCTTCATTTTGCGATGGGAAAACGGGTCCACGTCGCCGCTGGATGACGGCTTTGAACATTACGTCCATTCAATAGTAGCAGGCTTGGAGGCGTCGTTGCGGAGCCAATAGGCGTTCATCTCCTTGCCTGTCCTGGACGAGAGGTCGAACACTTTGGTCTCCGCCCACGACTACAACAGCCCCAAGAGCCGTGTCGCATTGTTCTTGATAATATCCTCGCGCAAATGATCCTTGATCGCAATCTGCTCAAAGTCGGAAAGCCAGCGCTCTGGCGTAATCATTGGCCAGTCAGAGCCGAACAGCACCTTCTTTTTCAGGATCGAATTGCAGTAACGCACCAGGATCTCGGGGAAGTATTTCGGCGACCAGCCGGAGAGGTCGATATAAACATTTGGCTTGTGCTGGGCGACGGCCAGCGCCTCTTCCTGCCAGGGGAAGCTGGGATGCGCCATGATAATGTTCATATCAGGGAAGTCGACCGCAACGTCATCAAGATACATCGGATGTGAGAATTTCAGCCGCATGCCGTTGCCGCCGGGCATGCCAGAGCCCACTCCGGTCTGGCCGGTGTGGAAGAGGCCGATAGCACCGTGTTCCGCCAGAACCTCATAGAATTCATACGCCATCCGATCATTCGGATAGAACCCCTGCATGGTCGGATGGAATTTGAACCCCTTGACGCCATGTTCTTCGATCAGGCGCCGCGCTTCGCGCACCGCCATCTTGCCCTTCCACGGATCGATTGAGGCAAACGGAATCAGAATATCGCTGTTTCGCGCGACCTGCTCCATCACCTCGTCATTAGAGAAGCGCCGATAACCGGTTTCGCGTTCTGCATCGACCGGAAAAATCACTGCTGCAACGTTCTGGGCGCGGAAATGGGCGGCGGTTTCGTCGATTGTCGGCTGCACGATCTTGGCGTTGAAATATGTCGCCATCGCCGCCTGTAGATCATCATAGCCATCATCGGAATGACAACCACAGGGTTCCTCGGCATGGGTGTGAATGTCGATCGCACGAATTTTGTTAAGATCAATCATTGCGGTTCCTCATTTCTTCAGACGGGCAACCGCCGCGTCGGTGTCTGCAAAGAGCCGATCAACCCATTTTGCGCGGGTCTTAAGCAGCAGTTTTTGGTTCAAGTTACCCTTGTGTGTTATCTCGCCCCCGGCCAGAGAAGCTGGTTCCTCAAGCGCCAGCATGCGGGCGATGCGCATGGACGACCCGGCCCCGCCAGCCGCATATGCCGTCATCGCTTCCGACATTGCCTTCAGCAGCGCGGGATGGTTCAACGCACCGTCCCCGTCGGTTTGATCGCCATTTGCCAGTGTGGCCAGGAACGATGGCTTGACAAAAGCGAGCGCGCCCAACTCGTCCTGACCATGTCCACATATGACCAGATCGGCCACAATACCTCCCATGGCGCTTACTGCCAGAGTGCGGACCTTCGTGGTCTGAACGAATGTGCCGGTCGACATCTTGAAGTCCTCAGAAATGCGCCCGTCAAAGAACAATCCTTCATCTGGGTTGTCGCTGTCGACAAAGCGCACCGCGTCGCCCGTGACGAGATAGCCTTCTTCGTCAAAGGCTTCGGCGGTCTTTTCAGGTGAATTCAGATATCCCTTGGTGACATTCGGGCCTTTGACGCGAAGCTCATATGCCCCTTCGATTGCCGGGATCAGTTTAGCGGTCATTCCTGGCAGCGGCACGCCGATCATTCCCGCCCGCTCCATGTGCTTGTGCATCATCAATGCGGCGGGCGCGGTTTCCGTCATGCCCCAGCTTGCTGACATTTCCGGCACTTCACTGGTTTCCGCAAGGGCGTGCTCTTTCAACTCATCCCAGATCGCCTGAGGCATGGACGCGGCCGCATAGAACACCAGATCCAAATCGTTAAAGAACGCCTTGCGAAATGCATGATCCGTCCGCATCGCCTGGGCCATCATCGAAAACCCGATTGGCACATTAAAGCAGATCGTCTGCCCAACCATGCGGATGTTTTCAATCGAACGTTCAATACCTTTTTCGGTCGGGCTGCCGTCATCCAGATAGAGCGACCCGCCATTGGACAACATCAGGTTGAAATTGTGGCTGCCGCCAAAAGTGTGGTTCCACGGAAGCCAGTCAACAATCCGCTGTGGAGAATGGGTGACGAACGGCCAGATCTGGCTTTTCTGCATTTGGTTTGCCGTCAACATCCCGTGCGTGGTGATGACGGCCTTGGGCATTGAAGTTGAACCCGAGGTGAACATGTACTTTGCCACCGTATCCGCATTCACCAGACGTTTGGATGTATCCACATCCGCCTGCCCCCCCTTGCGCAGGTCATCCATTGAGACCGGAGTGCCGCCATCGCCGGAAATCACCGTGATCCCATCAAGAATGCCTGAGCTTAGCGCGCCTTGGAATTTGGTGCTGTCATCAACAAAGACAGCGCCCGGGCCGATCAGATCAACAGCGTGGCGCAGCTTGTCGTTGGCGGCCGAAATCAGCGAATATTGTTCAGCCAATGCCACCGAAGGCACGCCGATATATTGCGCGGCAAGGGCCAGCAGCGCGTGGTCAATGCTTTTGCCGGACAACAGCATCAACGGTTTGTTCGCATTCAGCCCAAGCTCCAGAAACGCTGACGCAATCGCGCGGACCTGAGCGCGCGCATCGCCATAGGACAGCGTAGACCAGCCCGCACCTGCACGCTCTGCCAGAAAGATCACATCCGGGGTTTCGACACCCCAATGATCCAGCCAATCGCCGGTTCGGGCGACGCTGGGCCGCAAGGAGTAGGGCGATGAAAGCTCAAGACTTCCGTCAGATCGTTTCTCTAAGATAGTTCTTTGCGGCAGAAAAATATCTTTCATATCAGATCCTTACTGTCAACGTTTGGCGGTCAGCACGTCAAGTGGCTGGACAATCTTCGCCCTTCATGTACGCTGTACAATAAATTCTGTCCAGATCCTGTTCAGGATCAATTTCAAACCGGAGATGATATGTCGTTGGATAACCTGCCCGCGTCAGAGCCCCTGAGAGCAGCCGCTGCTGTAGCCGAAGAAACCTATCGTGCGGCCAATCCCAAAAGCGCCGAACAATACAAAAAGGCAGGACTGGCCCTACCCGCCGGAAACACCCGGACCAGCCTGTTTTACGGACCGTTCCCTTTGACCATGGCGCGCGGCGAAGATACCCGCCTTTGGGATCTGGACGGGCATGAATACACAAATTTCCTGAGCGAATTTACGTCGGGCATCTATGGCCATTCCCACCCCCGAATTATTGCTGAGTTGAAATCCGCACTTTCGGCCGGGTTGAATTTGTCTTCGCATACGGAGGGCGAGGCCAATCTTGCTGCCGCGATCTGCGAACGCTTTCCCTGTTTCGACAAGGTACGTCTGACCAATTCCGGCACAGAGGCCAACACAATGGCGTTGGTGGCCGCACGGATGTTCACGGGGCGCGACAAAGTTGTGGTGTTCAAAGGCGGCTACCACGGTGGCCCGCTGACTTTTGTAGGCGGGGCCAGCCGCGCCAATGTCCCGTTTGACTTCTTGTATGGCCAATACAACGATCTGAACGCGACACTGGCCGAAATCACACCCCACACCGATGAAGTCGCCTGCATTCTGGTCGAGGCCGTGCTGGGTGCAGGCGGCTGCATTCCCGGCGACCGGGATTTCCTGCATGGGTTGCAGGAGTGGTGCCAAAAGAATGGTGCGCTGTTCATTCTGGATGAGGTCCAGACGTCGCGCCATCATGCTTGCGGCTTGCAAGAAAACCTGGGCCTCAAGGCCGATCTGACCACCATGGGCAAGTTCATTGGCGGTTGCATGCCCATCGGTGTCTTTGGCGGCCGCGACGACATCATGGACATGTTTGATCCAAGCAAACCCGGATCTGTTTCACATTCCGGCACGTTCAATAACAACGTAATGACAATGCGCGCCGGTCTGGTGGGACTGACAGAGGTCTATACGCGGGACGAAGCCGAACGCCTGACCCAGATGGGCGATGCTTTCCGGGATCGGCTCAACGCCATCATTGCTGAATTTGACGCGCCGTTTCATGTAACAGGCATCGGCAGCATCATGAACATCCATGGCCAGCGCGGGCCGATCACGCGCGCCGACCAAGTTCAAAACGAGTGCAGCGCGCTCAAGGATTTGCTGTTCTTCGAACTCCTGACCCGGAACATCTATTTCGCGAAACGCGGCTTGGTGGCGTTGAACCTGTGCCACACCCAGTCCGATCTGGACCGTTTCGAAGAAGGTCTTCGCGAAATCCTTATGAAACACCAATCTCTGTGGCGGAATACAGAAGGCTAGACAATATGTCCGACACTCGCACGGCGGCCCCGGAACACGGCGCGGCAATCCAAGTCTTTTACGGTGGTGCAGGCAAAATGCCGACCATTGACCATGCCAAAGGTGTCTACCTTTGGGACACCGACGGCAAGAAATACCTTGATGCGTCGTCTGGTCCCGTAATCACCAATCTCGGGCACGGGAACGAAGCGGTTTTAAACGCAATGTTCGAGCAGGCGAAGAAGGTTTGCTACGCCAGCCGGGCCGTGTTCGAAAACGCCTCCAACCGGGATCTGGCGCGCAAGCTGGTCGATCTGGCGGGGCCCGGTTTTGATCAGGCTTTCTTCGTGGGCAGCGGTTCGGAGGCCACGGAAGCGGCAATCAAGCTGGCGCGTCAGGCGGCTGTCATCAAAGGCGAAGCCAGTCGTACCGTGGTTCTCGCCCGCTATCCCAGCTATCATGGGGCAACATTAGGCGCGGCTGCCGTCACCGGAGACCCGCAATCAGATGAGGTCTTCGCGCCAGTGATGCGCATCATGCCCAAAGTGCCGGCACCGTTTTCCTACCGCCGCCCCGAAGGGATGAGTATTGAAGACCACGCATTGAATTGCGCCCGGCGGCTTGATGAAATTATCGTCGAAACCGGCCCGGAAAATGTGCTCGCCTTTATTATGGAACCTGTGGGTGGGCTGGCGACCGGCGGTCTGGTGGCGCCTGACAGCTATTACAAGGCCGTGCGCGACATTTGCACCAAACATGGTGTTCTACTCATCTTTGACGAGGTGATGAGCGGCGCAGGCCGCACAGGGACTTTTCTGTCCGCCGACCACTGGCCCGATGCACGCCCGGACATGGTGACGTTGGCGAAAGGTGTTGCAGCGGGGTATACGCCGCTGGCTGCCGTTCTGACACCAAATCATCTGGTTGAAACGATCCTGAATTCGGGCGGGTTCCTGCACGGGCACACCTATTCGGCCAATCCGCTGTCCTGTGCGGTTGGCATCGCGGTGGTGGATGAATTGTTGCGTCTGGATTTGATGACCAATGCCACCAAAGTTGGCGCCTATATCATGACCGGGCTACAACAGATCGCCGAGACATCTGAAATCATCGGAGACATTCGCGGCAAAGGGATGCTGATGGCGGTGGAATTGGTGGCCAACAAGGCGACCAGAGCCATGATCCCCGACGAACATCGCGCAGTTTATCGCATGCTCGAAATCGGCATCGACAATGGGCTGCTGCTCTACACCCGCAAGACCTCTGGCGGCGAATTTGGTGAATGGGTTATGGTGACGCCTCCGCTCACCATGACGCAGGAGGAAGCCGACGAACTGTTGGCCCTGTTCGAAAAGACCATCCAAGACATGGAAAACGAACTGCGCAAAAGCGGTGTGCTGGCGACCACATGACCCACTCTGCCGAAGCGCCAGTTTTGCCGCAGCCTGTTGGCGTGTGCACAACAAACAGGAGAACAAAAGATGCGCTATGATTTCATCCTCCGCGCCAGGCCGTCAAACTGGCAAAACAACTTGCTCTCTGCACCGACATGGCCGTGAAAACCAAGGAGCCCGCACAAGAAACGGAGTGAAATCTCCAGCCGATCGGGCAGCAAAGTGTCAATTTCCTTCAATCTACCAAAGTGATTATGCCCAGGGCACCAAGACCCCCCGTCGGAATTGCTTGGACCCAGGTGTCGTTTGACTTCGCAGAGGCTTTGCGGTGATGCAGAGCCGTGCCCGAGAACTCTATCAAACGAACGTCTGCTATCATGAGAGCGACCAAAAACCTTCAACAACCACTTAGGTTTTGAACAGGGTTTTTGGCAGTGTCAATCGAGGTGTTTTGGCCCTGTGCCATGCAAGAGCGCCTTTGGAGCGCTCCTGCATGGCGATAGTGCTGGCTTTTCCAACAATAAACCAGTCGATCCCGAACTGTACTATTTGACGTAACGGATCATCATAAACCTGCCTTCCGTTTTTCGCCCATTGATATGTCTGCTCAATTCTGCACACTGGCTTCAAATTAAGAATTGAGACGTATAGGATCTGATTGGTAAAAATGATTAAGAAAACTCTAGTGCCGATAATCGGGTCGATCCGAATTATCTTCACAACCGCCCGCATATTGACCTTTTTGCTTTTTCTTGGCTTCTTCGTCGCCAGCCATACAATCACAGCGCTGGCTGCCATCACAAGCACTGCAATATCAGCGGTTGCTGGATCAACGTCTACCGTTATGGGGCGATCAAAAACAAAAACTCTTGACCTGACCACACAAAACACGCGGCTAAGGGCGGATCTCGATATTGAGAAACGCCGTGCCTCCAGCCTTGTTGCAGAGAATGCGCGCATCCGAAAAGTTGATGCTGTTACATTTAGAGGCCGGTCGACAACGGTTAGGGAGGCCACACAAGAAGTTCTTGATCGCACAATGACCCGGACAACGCGATCAACCCTCGCAAACGTGTCCAGTATCCCGGGTGAAAGTGTTCCATTCTACGGGATTGCGATTGTCCTTGCAGCAACAGCATACGAGCTCAAGACAGCTTGTGATAACATGATTGACCTTTACGATCTTCAAGTCGCACTTGATCCTGAAACTGCTCGCTTGGATGACAGAAGAGCGGTTTGCGCCTTACAAATTCCGACAAAACAAGAAGTCTGGAACGGTATAAAACAGTCTCCTCAAACTGCTTGGAAAATGAGTATAGCAACGCTTGAGAGCGTAACTGATGGTGTAAAAACAATAGAGACGCCTGAGTTTGGCGGTATGTGGCAAAGGTTTACCAATTGGATCGGGGGACGTCCTTAGAGCAAGTTGACAGGCGTATTTTGCGAAACCTGAACTATCCCCAACTCCCTACTCACAGCTTTCCTAAAACGACCGTTTTGGGAAGGGGTCACCAAAGCGGCCATTGGGGTACCAGTGGCGAAGGTCTGGAAGGTCCCGCACAACCAACATCCGGGGTGGCGAAAAAATGGATTTGACTCGCTGCCCTGCCGCATGTCCGGTTTGAGCCCGATCAAGACATTCAAATCGATGCTCCATCTGCGTGCGATTAGCCATTTACTGTTGTTCGGAAAGGAGAAACTTCTATTTAGAGGTAAAAAAACCTGGACGGATACCCCAGTGATGCATGAGATTAATTTCACCAGATTGTCCGAGATCGATCCATCCGAGATCGTTGCGCATATGTCTGACCCGCGTGTAGCGGAACACATGCCTTTGCTGAATTTCGAATGGGATGAGGCCGCGGTCACCAAGTTCGTCGCGACCAAAGAGGCGTGCTGGAACCGTGATGGGCTTGGCCATTGGGCTATATTGTCCAACGGCAAGTATGTTGGATGGGGCGGTTTTCAGAAAGAGGGGGACGAGTGGGATTTCGGGTTAGTTCTCAAGCCCTGTTCATTCGGACTTGGTGCGCGCATTTCACGAAAAGCGATCGACTTCGCCGTTACCGACAAGCGCATTCCATTCATCACGTTTTTGCTGCCTCCATCACGCAAGAACCTAAGTGCGCTCAACCGACTTGGCGCAATTTTTGTCTGTGAGCAGGAGTATGATGGGGAGACCTTCCTCAAATTTCAACTGGAAACCGAATGAAAGCTAAGTCCGCACAACCGACTACCGGGGCGGCGAAAATAATGGATTTTGCTCGCTGCGCCGCCGCGTGTCCGCTTTAGCGCCCAGACCGACCAAACACATCGCATTGCGGCTTTCGCGTGTTCGCCCTATGTTCTTGCCTGTGCAGCTCCAACGGTAAGGTTCAACTAATATGAGGTCCACTCTAAGAACGAAGGCAATTGCAGTCTGCAATGAGAAAATTGCGAAAAAGGGGGAGACTGTAGGCCTTTCATTCTATGCATTTTTTGCCAACAAGAATGACGATCCGGAATTACTCATGGAGGCGGCTGAATGGTGGATCAAGACACATGAGCTTGATCACTTCGAGAAGGCCGTGAAAATCCGAGAGATGATCAGCTCAGGCGTTTGAGCAATGGCGACGTCGTCCGCACAGCCGGCATCCTGGGGCCTCAGGCCTTTTGCGAACCATAGTGCTTTCGCGATCATACTTGGCCTTCCAACACATCCGGCAAGAGGCCTGGGCGGAAAACGCCACCCTTTTTAGGGTCCGGCAAGGATGAAGTCGGCCACCATTTCACCGGCCAGAAGACTGGGGGCATGGGTGTTGGCCGAGGGCATGGTGGGAAAGATCGACGCATCCGCGATGCGCAGCCCCGTGACGCCGCGAACCCGCAATCTTGCATCGACGACCGCTTCGCGCCCTTCGCCCATCCGGCAACTGCCAACCGGATGATAAGAGGTTGTGCCGGTCTCGCGGATGAATGCGGCGATGTCATCATCGCTTTGCGCCACATCGCCGGGTCGGATTTCAACCGGGTCAAACGCCGCCAAGGCAGGCTGCTGCGCGACCTTTCGGGCAAGGCGCACACCGGCAACCGCCCGCACCAGATCCTCTGGATCCCCCAGATAATTTGCCACAATCACCGGCGGTGTGTCAGGATCGGCAGAGCCCAAATGCACCGACCCCGTGGCGCGGGGGCGCAGGGGGAACGTCCCGATGCCAAAGCCGGGAAACCGGTCGAACACCAGCTTGCCGGCGGCACGCGCATCGGCCGAGGACATGGGATGCAATTGCAACTTCATATCCGGTTGGCCGGGGCCATCGCCCGTGCGCACCAGTGCATGTACGGTTGAGGTCGACCCCGACATCAAACCATCACGTCGCAGCAGATAGCGCAGGCCAAACAGTGCCTTGCGCAACGGATTATGCATGATCTGGTTCAAGGTCACGACGTTGCGACAGCGAAAGGACAACCGCGTATGCAGGTGATCGCGCAGCCCCTCGCCCACGCCGGGCAGGTCATGCACCACGTCGATCCCGAGCTGACGCAATCGCGCGCCCTGACCGATGCCCGACAGCTCCAACAGCTTTGGTGTGTCTATCGCCCCGGCGGCAAGGATGATCTCGCCTCGGCAGGCATAATGTTCCTGATGTCCCGCGCGTTTCACGACAACGGACACCGCCCGCGCACCATCGAAATCAACCCGCTGCACCACGGCATCCGACAGGATGTCCAGCCCCGCGTGGTCTTGCATCCGATGCAAATAGGCCTCGCGCGCGCCATGGCGCAACCCGCGCCGGGTGTTCGTCTGCAAATAGGCCACGCCGCCATACTGCGCGCCGTTGTAATCATCGGTGCGCGCAATGCCCGCGCCCTCGCACGCCGCAATAAATCCGTCCGACAGCGGGTCATCGGGGCCATAGCGCGTGACATGCACCGGGCCATCGCGCCCGCGCTGCGCATCCTCCCCCAATGTCGTGCTTTCCATCCGCTGGAAGCGCGGCAAAAGCGACGCATGGTCCCAGCCGTCACAGCCCTGCGCCGCCCAGCTGTTGTATTCCGCCGGATCGCCCCGCACCCAGAGCATCCCGTTCACCGTCGAGGTGCCGCCCCAGACCCGGCCACGTGGCCAGAAGATCTCGCGGTTGTTCAGATGTGGTTCCGGCGCGGTCCAATACCGCCACAGCGCGCGCTTGCCGGTCAGCACCTTGCCGATGCCCAATGGCACCCGCAGCCAATGCCAGGGATCGTCCCGCCCGGCTTCGATCAGCAATACGGAATGTCGACCGCCCCGGGCCAAACGTGACGCAGCAGCAGAGCCTCCGGCACCTGCCCCCACCACAATATAATCATAGGTTTTCATGTCAGGATAAATGGCCCACGGCGTGTCCGCCGCAGGCCTGCTCCGATTAACGCGCCAGAAGACGCTGGATCTGCTTGTCCGCAGCGGCAAGCGACGATTCAATATCGCCACCCTTCAGAATGCGCTGATACTCCGGCACAACCTTGTCGAGGATCGCGTAGAACTTTGGATGTTTGATCGGCGACTCGTTATAGACCTCAAGCTCTTTGACAAAAGCCTGGGTAAAGGCATCCGCGCCCATCGGTCCCTTGGACAGCAGATCGGCAGAAGGTGTCGAAACCTGATCGCTGCGCTCATAATACATGTCGGTGATGCCCTGATCGAACAGGATCAGCTTGATGAAATCCGCCGCAAGCTGTTTGTCCTCGGCGGCGCTGGAGACGGCGATCACATGGCTGTTGCCGATGGTGCGGTGGCTGCCGTCCGGCGCATTCGGCAGCGGTGCAACCCAGATATCGCCATCGGGCGCGGTCTTGATGGTGTTTTCCGACAGGTTGTTGAACAGCCCCCGGCCCCAGGGCCCTTCGAGGATGAAACCGGCCTTGCCCGCCGCCATCAGATTGCGGGTCTCACCCACAGAGAAGCCATCGGGCGCGCAACCCGCTTCGGAAATGTCCTGCAACCAGGAATAGGCCGCCACGGTTTCCGGTGTGTTGAAGGCAATATTGCCTTCGTCATCCACCACGTCGCCGCCAAAGCCATAGATCCACGGGATCGACCATTGCACCGCGTTGGGGTTGGACCAGCTGCGCAATGCAAGGCCATAGATCTTGCCATCATCGCCCGCAGGCAAGGCACAGATGCCCATGATCATCTCTTTCAACCCGTCCCATGTGGTGGGCGGTTGATCGGGATCGAACCCGGCCTGTTCCAGAAGGTTGCGGTTATAGAGCATCATCACCGGGCCCGGCACCCAAGGCAGCGCATAAAGCTTGCCGTCATCAAAACGCAGGGCATCCAGCGCGGCATCGGGGATCTGTGCCAGTTCATCCTCGGTAAAAAGATCGTCCAGCGGCGCCAGCCCGCCAATCGCCTCCATCGCGGGCACCCAGCCCGGGATCAGGTGAATGAGGTCCGAGGCATTGCCGCCCAGATGGGCCACCGTGGCCTGATCAAGCGCTTTTTCGAACGGCACGTCCTGACGGATGAAATCGACGCCGGGATGTTGTTCCTCGAACTTCTTTTCCATCTCGCCTGCGACCGGCTCAAGATAGCTATAGGTGCCAAGCCAGCCGGAATAGACAAGCTCTTCTGCCTGTGCGCCCCCGGTGGCGGCCATGCCGATGGCCAGCGCCGTCAGGCTTGTTTTCAGATGTTTCATGGTATCCTCCCATTGGTTTATTGAAACGTGATCAGCCTTTGACCGCACCGGCCGTAACGCCGCGCAGAAAGGTTTTTTGAAAGAAGAAAAAGAGCACCAGCACCGGAACAGACACGATCACCGCAAGCGCCATCATCTCGCTCCAGGCGCCTTCGAATTCCTGAAGGAAGATCAGGGTAATCCCGGCGGGCAATGGGCGCATGTCGGTGGTGCTGGTGAAGGTCAGGCCGAACAACAGCTCGTTCCAGCTGACCACAAAGACAAAGATCGCCGAAGCCGCCAGCGCGGGCCGCGCCATTGGCAGAACGATGAACAAAAACACCTTGAGCGGCGTCGCGCCATCGACATAGGCGGCTTCTTCGACCTCACGCGGGAGCTGGTCAAAGAAGTTCTTGAGCAGCCAGATCGACACCGGAATGGTGATCGCCGTATGGCCCAGAACCAGCGCGGCATAGGTGTTGAGCAGCCCCAGTTTCACGAACAGCCCGTAAAGCGAGATCATGATCAGCGGCACCGGAAACGCCAGCGACCCCATAAAGAACAGCATCAAAACCGGCCCGCCCCGAAAGCGGAAACGCGAGATGCCATAGGCGGTCATCGCGCCGACAAATGTCGACAGCGCCGCGGCACAGACCGCCACGATCAGCGAATTCAGCGTCAGGGTGCCCAGCACCTCGTTGAACTGGGCGGCATAGTTTTGAAAGGTGATGACCTCTGGAATCCAGCGCGGCGGGATCTGAAACACGTCCTTGAGCGGTTTGAACGAGGTCGAGAGCATCCAGCCCACCGGGATCAGCATCACCATGACCAACGCGGTGACACAGACGTAAATCATGCCCAGGTTGGCGCGGCGGCGCAGGGTTCGGGAAATGCGGCTTGGGCTGGCGCGGCGGCTCATCGTCAGGGATTGGGTCATGCGGATTTCCTCAGCGCGAAGCGGTTGTAGATGCCGGCAAAGATGATCACGAAGACCAGCCAGAAAGTGCCAGCGGCGGCGGCAAGCCCGAAATCCCATTCAGTGAAAGCGGCCTTGTAGGTGAACAGGCTGAGCACATTGGTCGCACCGATCGGCCCGCCCTGGGTCAGCACCAGCGGAATTGTGACCTCTTGCAGAAAGCGCACGGCCTCAAGCAACGCGGCGGTCATCACGATGTTCTGCAACAGCGGCAAAAGGATATGACGCAGCCGGTTGAAATACCCGGCGCCGTCGATCTCGGCCGCCTCCTGGATTTCCTTGGGGATGCCCTGCAATGCGGCAAGGGCAATCACCATGACAAAGGGCACCGCGCGCCAGGAATAGGCAAAGATCACCACCCAGGGCGCCAGCTCGGTCTCGAACAGCCAGGCCATCTGGCCCTCGACCACACCGATGCTGCGCAGGAAGTGGTTCACGATCCCCCATTCATCGTTGAACAGCCAGCCCCAGAGGATGGCAATCACGATCCACGGCACCACCCAGACCTGAAAAACGGCGGCACGGAAGAAGCCGACAAAGCGGATGCCACTGTCCAGCAACAGCGCCACGATCAGCCCCAGAACGGTGCAGAAAATCGTGGACACGCTACAGATAAAGACGGTGTTGCCCAGCACATCCCAGAACTGGGGATCTTCGAACAGATAGACATAATTGCCCAACCCCACAAAGTCGGTCGTCGGGCGCAGCGGCGAGGCATTGGTGAAGCTCAGCCAGATGCCGTTGACGATAGGATAGAGCAGCAGCCCCCCCACCAGAAACAGCGCCGGGGCGAACAGGGACATAAAGAAATAGGGATGACGTTTGATCGAATACATATCAGACCCCGATCTCGGCGATACGCTGTCCGGCGGGGCGGCTGAACAGGTGCAGACGGTCGTTGTCCATCGCGATGCCGGTTGTTTCGCCCACGCGCGGCACCGGGGTGCGCGCCGGGGCCCGCACACAAAGATTGCCGATGGCGGTATCCGCAAAGACCAGCACCTCGCCGCCGGTGTGTTCCACCACGGCCACCTGGCCCTGCAACACACCCGCACCCGGCGCACAAAGCGACAGATCATCGGGGCGGATGCCCCATGTCACGTCGGTGTCGGTCGGGGCAAAACGCCCGCCAAGATCGACGCCAGATCCATCCGTCAGGGTCAGCGCAGCGCGCCCCCCGCTGTGCTGCAACTGGCCATCAAAAAGGTTCATCTGCGGCGAGCCAATGAACGAAGCCACAAAAACCGTCGCCGGGCGGTCATAAAGCTCCATCGGGGCGCCCTGTTGGACGATATGACCGTCGTGCAACACCACGATCCGGTCGGCCATTGTCATCGCCTCGACCTGATCATGGGTCACATAGACCGAAGTCGCCTCAAGATCCTGGTGCAGCCGCCGGATTTCCGTCCGCATTTCGACACGCAGCTTGGCGTCGAGGTTCGACAAGGGTTCGTCAAACAGGAACACCTTGGGCTTGCGCACCAATGCCCGCCCCATCGCCACCCGCTGGCGTTGTCCGCCAGAAAGCTGCGCGGGGCTGCGATCAAGGTAATCCGTCAGGTTCAGCGCATCGGCAGCGGCGCGCACCTTCTGGTCAATCTCGTCCCGTTTGGCCCCCCGCATTTTAAGGGTGAAGGCCATGTTTTCATAGACGTTCTTGTGCGGGTAAAGCGCATAGGACTGGAACACCATCGCGATATCGCGGTCCTTGGGCGTCAGGTCGTTCACCACGTCGCCGTCAATGCTGATCTCGCCCTGACCCAGTTCCTCCAGCCCGGCGATGATCCGCAGCAATGTGGATTTTCCGCAGCCCGATGGCCCTACCAGGGCAACAAATTCGCGATCCTTGATGCCAAGGTCGATGCCATGCAGGATTTCCACCGGCCCATAGCTTTTCCTGACTTGGTTGATTTGAACATTGGCCATCAGTCTTGAGACTCCTGAATAAGACGCGCGTCGATTATTCCGGCCGATGCAAGATCGGGGAACAGTGACGCCGGAAGCGGGGCTTGGAACGCCGCCGCACATTGGTTGACTTCATCCGCAGTGCGCATGCCGGGCACGACACAGGCCACCGCGGGGTGGATAAGGGGAAATTGCAGGGCCGCGGCCACCGGGCTTACGCCGTGATCGGCACAGATGGCGTGGATGCTGCGCACCTTGGCCACGATCTCTGGTGCGGGTTTGCGATACATGTGCAGCGCCTGTTCGGGGTTTTCGGCCACCAACAACCCAGAGGCAAAGGGGCTGCCCAGCAGCACCGCCTGATTGCGGCGCTGACATTCCGGCAGGAACCGGTCAAGCGCACCCTGATCCAGCAGGTTGAAATGCCCGGCCATCATGAAGCAATCGAAATCACCCTCTGCCGCGAACCGTTCGGCCATGGTCCAGTAATTGTTGCCAACGCCAAGCGCCTTGACGGTGCCTTCGCTGCGCAATTGGTCCAGCGCGCGATAGCCGTCGGCCATACATTGCGAAAACAATGCCTCCAGCGCGTCGGGCGCATGGTTGGCCGGGTCGATGTTGTGAATATGCAGGATGTCGACACCGGGCAGGCCCAGCCGTTGCAGGCTGTCTTCGACGCTGCGCATGATACCGTCGTAGCTGTAATCATTGGTCAGCGAGAAGGACAAAGGCCGCTCAAAGATGCTGGCCGCCTGATCGCCGGTCAATTTGCCCGACCGGTCGGGAACAAGTTTGCGGCCCACCTTGGTTGAGGTGACGAAATCGCCCATCGACTTGTTGCGCAGGAAGGCCCCCAGCCGATGTTCGGCCAAGCCATGACCATAAAGCGGCGCGACATCGAAATAGCGGATACCGGCGTCCCATGCGGCATGAAGGGCGGCGTCGGCCTCGGCATCGCTCAGGACCGTGGGGTAATTGCCAAGCGGCACGCAGCCAAAGGCCAGCCGCGTCACCCGAAGCCCGGTGTCGCCGATATAAGAGGTCGGTATGGAATGTGGTTCTGTCATGTCAGGGGGTCTTGCTCTTTGGGGGTTGTGGCGTGTCGATCCGGTAGAAACCCTTTGCGGTATCGTGGAAAATGGCGCGCAGATCGGCCTCGGGCAGCGGCCCGAGTGCGGCGACATATCCCGCCAGAAGCGTCGGGTAATCGGAAAACAATCCGTCCACCGGAAAATTGCTGCCGAACATCAAACGGCGCGGTCCAAAGGCGGTGCGTAAATGCTGGACCAAGGGCGCGAGGCTGTCGCAGGTCCAATGCCAATCGGTCATCGCCAGACCCGACAGTTTGACCACCACATTCGGGGCCTCGGCCAGTCGGCTCATGCCATCGCGCCACCGTTCCAGACCTTCGGCGCTGCGATCCAGCGGCAATCCGCAATGGGTGATCGCAATGCGCGCCTTGGGGAATTGCGCGGCCAGATCGGCCACGGCGACATGGGTGATCGGTGGGGCCTGAAGATCGACACAGAGATCCTGCGCCACCATCGCCGCCATTCCGCGCTGAAATTGCGGATCACGGTAGAGCGCCGCACCCTCGGGCGCGCCCCGCCCCATCGCCATGACACGAATGCCGCGAAAGCCGGGAAATGCCTGATGCGCCGCAAGCACCTGATCCAGATCGGGCGCGGCCAGATCCGCCGCCCCCATCATCACGCTGGGCAGGCCATGGTCGCGGGCATGGCCGGTCAGCCATGCCGTTTCGCCTTCGGGCGCTGTGCCGCCCCGCCAATGGGCCTCGATGTGAACCGATGCTGCCAAGTTTACCTGCCCCAGATCGGCCCTCAGGTCCGGTGCCAGATAGCTGCGCCGGATCGCGGCATAATCGCCGAAATGCGCGGTGATCAACTGTTCCTGAAGCCAGGGGTAATGGTTGTTCGCCAGATCCCAGAAATGGTGGTGGGCATCTATTATCCCGCCAACAGCCACAGCCACCCGGCCACTGCTGGCCGCATCTGGCCGCCCATCGGGGCCGATAATTATGTCAGATGTCACAGACACGGGCTCAGGCGTCTTCCGATTTGGCAAAGGTCGCTGTCACGCCCGGCGGTGGCGAAAAGCCGAAATCGCCGCGCGCGATGATCTGATCCGCGCCACCAAGACTGTCGATCCGGCTCTGTTGATCCGCAATGGCGCGATCATGGGCCGCCGCCGCATCCACCTTGGCAAACAGCGCGGCATGACATTCGGCCAAAACCTCGGCATGGGCCGGGTCCTGGGCCAGATCGGTCATCTCTTCCGGGTCGGTTTCCAGATCAAAAAGCTGGGCCGCATATTTGGCGTAATAGACGTATTTCCACCGCCCCTTGCGCAGCATGAACGCCCCGCTGCGCGACCCGGTTGCGTGGTATTCCGACAGGACGACACCGGCCTCATCGCTCAGCAGATCATGTTCGCCAAATCCCTGGCCGTCACATCCCGTCGATTCCAGGATAAAGCGTGACAGGTCGATCAGCGACCGGGGCTGTTCGTTGACCTTCCCCGCCGCAACCCCATCGCCCGAGACAATCATCGGCACGCCGACCGCCTCTTCGTACATGTTGGATTTGCCCCAAAGCCCCCGCGCGCCAAGGTTGTCGCCATGATCGCTGGTATAGACAACGCGCGTGCTGTCGTTGAGCCCGGCCTCCTCCAGCGAGGTCAGGATGTGACCGACCTGATCGTCGATAAAGGTGCACAGACCCATGTATCCGGCAATCGCCCGGCGCACATCCGCCTCGGTGCGGAAATGGTCGTCATAGGCAAATGCTTCGCGGTAGTCGCGCAGATAGGGGTGATCCGGGCGCTCGTCCTTGCCATAAAGCTTGGGCATCGGCAGCTTGGACTGGTCATAGCGATAGAAATATTCCGGCGGTGCGGTCAGCGGGAAATGCGGCGACACGAAGCTGACAAACAACACCCAGGGCTTGTCGGTGATCGCCGGGGCCTCTTCGCGCAGCCATACCTGTGAACGTGCCGAAATATCCCGGTCATAACGGGTATAGATCGACTCGCCCGGGCCGGCCATGCGCGCCATCTTGTCCGCGGCACCGCGCACCACAGACCGGTCACGGATCAGGCCCAGCACATCGCCCATCCCGTCCACAATATTCATCGGGATCTCGGACTCGGTGAAACCATTGTCATCGGCCTCTAACCCACGGAAATGCAATTTCCCGATAGAGCGCACATGATGACCATTTTCGCGCAGCCGGTGGTGCCAGCTTTCCTGTGTGCCGTCATAGGCATGGGCGTTGTCCCAGGCACAGATCTCATGCACCGGACGCCCGGTGGCAAAGCTGGAGCGCGCCGGCACACAGATCGGGCTGGGCGTATAGGCGTTGGTAAAACGTGTGCCGTTCTGTGCCAAACGATCCAGATTGGGCGTTTGTACAATGTCATTGCCGTAGCACCCAAGGTTCTTGATGCTGTGTTCGTCCGACATGATGACGACAAGGTTCTTGGGTTCCATCCATCATTCACAGACCTCTGGGGTCCGCGTCCTCTTGTTTTTGAAATTGTTGAAATGCGGTCTTGGTGCGCTTGGTGAACGACCGGGGCTATCGGTGCCCTGGTTCGAAATTTTGGCCCAAAATTTTGGCCCGATACTATAGCCCCTCCCCGGCCATTCGTTCGTGTCTTCGCTCCACTTTACGCAGCCGACAAAAAGACATCCAATATCCTTTTAATCTTGCATTAATACCGTCAGCGTATTTATATGCTTGGCATCATGGAGATGCATCAACTTCGATATTTCGTTGCGGTCGCCGAGGAGCTGCACTTCGGGCGCGCCGCGCGGCGGGAAAATGTCTCGCAGCCGCCGCTCAGCCTTCAGATCAAAAAACTTGAGGAAGAACTGCAGGTTACGCTATTTGAGCGCACCAAGCGCCGGGTCGCCATCACCCCCGCCGGCAGCGCGTTCCTGCCCGAGGCGAAATCCATTCTGGCCGCAACGTCACATGCCAAACACGTGGCGCAAAAGGCATATCGCGGCGAAATCGGACAGGTGCGCATCGGGTTCGTACATTCGGCCTCATTGGGATATTTGCCGTCCTTGATCGGGCCGTTTCGCCAAATCTATCCCCAGATCGAGATTCGATTGCATGAAATGACGGTCAGCGAACAGAACGTCGCGCTGGCCAAGGGGCGCGTCGACATCGGCATCGTGCGCCCACCAATCGAAAACCCGCAACTGGCCAGTTTCGATGTGGTCAGCGAACCATTTTGCGCGGTGGTTCCGGTTGATCATTGGGCGGCATCGGAAACCGCGATCGAACTCAACGCGCTGGCGGATGAAGATTTCGTATTCTATCCCCAACACCGCTCGCCTGCGTTCTATCAACAGCTGATGACGATGTGTTCGTCCCAGGGGTTCCTGCCCAGAACGGTGGTCGAGGCCAATACCATGTACACCGCCATCGGTCTGGCGGGGACTGGCGCCGGGGTGGCCATCGTGCCCCAAAGCGTGAGCTGTATTGCGATACCTTCGGTCCGCTACATTTCGCTGACCGGATTGACGGAAAAGGCGACCCTGACGCTTGTGCATTCCGACACAAAAGTATCGCAAAGCACCCGCAAACTCATCGAGTTTGCTTACGAGCGCCTGTAACGCAAGGCCCGCGGTTTCAGCAGACCAATCAACCGCCCGCGACCATCGCCGCCTTGCAGGATTGCAGGTTCGCCAGCCACATTGGCGGTTTTCATGATTTATGGCCATGGCCAGTGGGCCAGACGTCCGGCGCAATAAAGCGTCAGCACCGGTTTAGCCTTGCCCCGGTTTCATTCGGGTCAGGTGCCCGTGTGAAGCGGCCCTTTGTTCGAATGCCACGGGTGCCTTCCAGCCGGGGGCGATGTGGTTCCGGCGCGGGTCACATCGCTGAAAATTCCGACACCAAAGTCGTCCGGATCGACGGCAAAGAGGCTCTGCCCCCCACCGGCTCCGGACTGGTGGGAGGATTTAATACCCAACCGGGCCATCGCGCGTGACTTTGCGCCATTGGCCCTTTTCGTTGGAAAGCATCCGCGCAAAACCAACCTTACTCGGGCAGAAAGACGTTTTTCCGCAACACCGGGGCCAGTTCGTGATCCGCGCGGGCCATGGCAAGCAGCGGGGCCGGTGCCGCCAGCGACGCGGTAAAGTCTGGCGCCTCGACGACACCCCCGGCGGCCTTGATGATCGCAATGCCGGCGGCCGCATCCCAAAGGTTCAGACAACGCTCCATATAGGCATCGACCCAGCCGGCCGCGACGCCGATCAACCCGATGGTGGCCGCGCCAGAGCGGCGATATTCCCCGCCTGCGTCAATGATCTGTTCCAAAAACACCGCGTGTTCGCGAAACGCGGTGCGGGGGGACCATCCGACGGCGATCAAGGCCCCGGCGGCGTCCCGGCCGGTCGCGACCTTCAGATCGGTGCCATTCTTGCGCGCCACCGGCGTATCGCCCAACATGCCTTCGAACATCAAATCATGATCCGGGGCAAAGATCGCGCCCAGCACGATCTCGCCTTCGCTGGCACAGGCGATGGAAATGGCCCAATCCGGCAACCCGCGCATGAAATTTGTCGTGCCGTCAATCGGATCGACGATCCAGACCTCGCCAGACGTCGCATCGCCCTCACGTCCGCCTTCTTCGCCGACGATGGCATCGTTGGGAAAATGTTCCGAGAGCCGCTGACGGATCAACGTTTCAACGGCCAGATCAGCGCCGGTCACAAAATCCTGCGGCCCTTTGACATCAATCGTCAGCCCATCCTGTGCGGCGCGCATGTCAAGCGCAAGGCGGCCAGCTTCGCGGGCGAGAGAAACAGCAAAGGACAGTCGATCGTGCAAATTCATGATATTTCGGTCTTTCCGGTGGTGCCGCGCAGAATTGCCTGCAATGGCGGATGTTTCAGCAAGCTGGGGGCGTCAGGCGTTTGCAGGCGATACCGCATGACTTCGACCGCCATTGCCGCCTGGGTATCGGCGTCTTGCCGCACTGTGCAAAGGTCATAGGCCGCCCAACCGGCCTGTTCAATGTCATCGAACCCCACAACCCGCATATCCTCGGGCACGCGCAGCCTCAGATCGCGCCGCAGCCCGTCCAACGCGCCACAGGCCAACAGGTCGTTGGCCGCAAACAGCCCGTCACATTTGCGCAAAGTGGCGTCGTGGCGCTGCATCGCCGCGCGCCCGGCGTCATAAGATTGCCCCTCGCAGGGCAGGACGTCACAGGTCATCCCGTGCGCGCGCACAAGCTCACAAAAGCTGTTGACCCGACCAAGCACGGAATAGGTTCGATCCTCCGGGCGCAGCACGGCAAAGCGGCGTGCCCCGGCGCCGTGCAGCATATTGAATACGATGTTTGCAGCGGCGGTGACGTCCAATTGCACCCGATCCCCCCCGCTTGGCCCCGGATAACGGTTGATCAGAACAACCGGCACACGCAGTCGCTGACATTCCTCGATCACGGCGGCGGGGGGCGTGTCCGAGGTCACGATCATCCCGGCGAGATTATAGTCAAGCATGGAGGACAGCAGAGGTTCCAGATCATCACTGCCCTCGGCGGTCAGCAACAGCGGGCGAAACCCCTCTGAAATCAGCGCGCGGGATAGATGTTTGACCTGCCGCGCCCGAAACGGGGTGTCCAGCCGCGAGGCAAGCATGGCAACCAGCTGGGATTGCTGTGATTTCAGGTTTCGCGCCAGCGCATTGGTGCGATAGCCCAAATCCGCAGCGGCGGCCATGATCTTGGCGCGGGTTTCATCGGCAATGCTTGCGCCGGGCGTGAAACACCGCGACACGGCAGAGCGCGACACCCCCGCCTTTCGGGCCACATCATAAGACGTCGGTCGGCGGTGGTCAGTCATCGCCATGTGCCTGCCGCGCAAGGGCAAAAGGCTGATCCACATTGGCAAGATCCGGCGCGGCAGCGACAATCGCCGCCAATGTCTGGGCATCACCCGCCATGGCCGCAATCATGACCGAAACCCCCGCCGCGCGCACCGCTGCGAAATCTCCCGTGCCTTCGGGCATGGTGAATTCGACGATCTGCGGCGACAGATCGGCCAGCGTGTCCTGCAGGCTGGGATAATCCTGTCGCCGGGCCATGATATGCGCCTCCGGTGCAAGGGCGCGCAAATCCTTTAGCGCCGCATGATTGAAGGACCAAAAGAACACCCGATCTTGCAGACCCGCCGCACAAACGGCCTGCCATACCGGTGCGGGCGGGGCGGATTTGAATTCCAGATAGGCACGCCCGTCATAGCGTTGCAGCAGGTTCAAAACCTCGTCCAGCGTCGGAATTTGCGTCCCGGCGAAATGCGGGCTGAACCAGGCGCCCGCATCCAACGCCCGCAATTCCGCCAGGGTTCTCTCGGTAATAGGCCCCTGCCCGGTGGTGGTCCGATCCAACGTCGGATCATGATGAACGACAATGGCCCCGTCGGCCGTCTGATGCAGATCGCATTCGATGAAATCAAAACCCGCCGCCAAGGCACATTCAAAAGCCGGCAGGGTGTTTTCCGGTGCAATCTTGTTGGCCCCCCGGTGGCAAACTGTCTTGAACGGCAATCCACGACCCGGTTGATTGACCAGCTCGGGCCGGTCAGAACAGATGCCGATCACCGGTCTGGTGCGAATATCGGCCATCCGCTGGGGGTCTTCCTCGTGCCAGATGGCGATGCGCTGGCCATTGGCAAAAGCCTGTTCAAACAACGCATCGGTCAGCGTGTCTTGCGGGCGGTCCATATGTTCCCAACACAGATGGATCACATCCGCGCCCTCGGCATAGGCAAAGGGTTCGGCGCCCAAGGGCACCAGCACAGAGCGGGGATAGGGGCTGTTCGCCTCGGCCAGAAGTTTCGCCGCCTCTCGGTCAAAGGCCCCAAGGATCGCACGGGTGATGCCATGTTCGCGCAACATCTGAAGCACCGGCAGGGTGGCACGCGTATCCTTGATATCCGCATAGAACCCTGCGTCCAGCTTTGCAGCTTCGGCCACCACATCCCGCAAGAGCGGACAGGGCCGGTTCTGGTCGGTGGTGTGGGCCAGGATTTCGGCAAAGGTGGTATCGACGATCTTGCGCCCGTCCGACAGGATCTTGTCATGGAAGGCAACGATCTGGCCGTCCGATGTCATGCGAATGTCGACCTCCCACATCTCGGCGCCAAGCGCGCTGGCGATGCGAAACGCCTCTAACGTGTTGTCGGGGGCATAGGCCGATGCGCCACGATGGGCGATGGCATAGGGACGTGCGGGGCGGGTCCAGTCGTCAGATGCGGTCACAGGCGGGCTCCTTCGGCGTCAAACAGATGCACACGGTCAAGATCGACCTGCCAGGAAATCTCTTGTCCCAGCGTGATGTCATGGCCAGCGGGCACAATGGCGCGCAACCGCTGATCATCCGGCAGGATCACATCAATCAGGTCTTCGCGGCCCTGCGGTTCAATGAAACTTACCCGCCCGGCAACGGATGGCCCACGATGCTGGGGCCCGAAATGTTCGGGCCGCACCCCCAGTGTCACTGGGCCAGTGGCCGTGATCCCATTTGGCAGCGCCAGCGCATTGCCACCGCCAAGGGCAAGCTGGCCATTGGCCTCGGCCTGCAAAAAGCTGATCGGGGGGTTGCCCAAAAATCCCGCCACATAGCGCGATGCGGGGCGTTCGTACATCTCGGACGGGGTGCTGATCTGTTCGATGTTTCCGTCTTTCATCAATGCGATACGGTCGCACATCGACATGGCTTCGATCTGGTCATGGGTCACGAGGATTGCGGTAATACCCGTTTCGCGCTGAAGCCTGCGGATCTCGGACCGCATTTCCAGCCGCAGCTTGGCATCAAGGTTGGCCAGCGGTTCGTCCAGCAACAGCACATCCGGTTTGCGCACCAGCGCGCGGGCCAATGCCACACGCTGTTGCTGACCACCAGAAAGCTGTTGCGGTTTGCGGCTGAGCAGATTGCCGATCTGCACCAGATCGGCCATTTCACTCACCCGGCGCTTGATCTCTGAGGATGACAGCTTCTGCACTTTCAGCGGAAAGCCGATATTTTCAGCCACGCTCATATGCGGGTAAAGCGCATAGTTCTGAAACACCACACCGACGGGGCGGTCCTGCGGTGGCAGGGCGGTCACATCGCGGTCCCCGAAATGCAGCGTGCCACCGTCAATCCGGTGAATGCCGCTGATGGCAAACAGCGTCGTCGATTTGCCACAGCCCGACGGCCCCAGCAACGCAACCATCTCGCCAGAGGCGACAGACAGCGACATGTCCTCGATCACCGTGGTGTCGCCAAAACGCTTGGTAAAGTTTTGCAGTTCGATCCGCATCAGCCTTTCGTGCCTCCGCCATAAATGTTCATGAGCCGTTTCTGGAACAGCAGGTAAACGGCGATGACGGGCAATGCGTAGAACATGCCGATCGCCTTGAAGAGCCCATAGTCGGGGCGTGTGTCGTCCGCGATGACCGCGTTCATATAGGTGGCCAACACCTGGGCATCTGCGCCGGGGGCCAGCACCAACGGCAGGATGAATTCCGACCAGCCGGCGAGGAAGGAAAAGATCAGCAGCGCCGACAGCCCCGGTTTGACCTGTGGCAGGATCAATTCGCGCCAGACGCGAAACCGCGAGGCCCCGTCCTGAACACCGGCCATTTCGATTTCCCACGGGACGGAATCATAGAAACCCTTCATGATCCAGATCCCAAAGGGCAGTTCCAACGCCGCTTTCACCAGGATCACCCCCATCAAGCTGTCATAAAGCCCGAGAAACTGAAGCACGATGAAAATGGCGATGATCAGGGTGATTGTCGGAAACGCATGCAGCATGATCAACCCGGCCAGAAAGAACCGCCGCGCCGGAAAGTTCAGGCGCGACAGCGCATAGGCCGCAGTGATCGAAAAGGCGCACACCAAAAGCGCGGTCGAGCTGGCAAAAACAAAGGTGTTGAAGGTCACCCGCCAGATAGAGGGCCGCGCACTGTCGATGCTTGTCCATAGAAAGCGCCAGTTTGTCAGTTCCCATTCCTGCGGAATGATCCCGCCCGGCGCAGGGCGTGAGATGCTGTCAATCAGCTGAAAGCCATACATGATGACCAGCGGCGCCGATATCAACGACAGCGCGAGGATCAGGATCCAGTTGCCTTTGGTGTTCATTGTTCGATCCTCGGCTTGGCGACGAGTTCGCGGAAATTGAAGAAACGCAGGTAAAGGGCCGACAACAGGATGCCGATAATGACCAGCCCCAGCGCATAAGCCGCGCCCAATCCATATTCGAGGTTCCCGCCGTAGTTCGACAGAGCAGTGTGATAAGCAGCCAGGGCCCAGACCTCGGTTTGTCTGCCGGGGCCGCCATCAGTGGCCAGCAGGATGTATTCAAACGATGTCAGCAACGACAACGTCTGATACGAGGTGATGAACAGGATCGGCCAACGCATCTGCGGGAGCAGAACGTAACGCGCCTGTTGCCAACGGTTGGCCCCATCGACCTGTGCCGCGAACAATTGTGTCTCGGGGATTGCGCGCAGCGACGAGGAAAACAGGATCATCCCCAGTGACGCACCGACGCAGCCATTGATCAACACAATGAAGATCCATGCATGGGTGGCGGTGTGGCGCATCCAGTTGATCGGCTCGATCCCGAAGGGGCGCATCATGGCCGAGATAAAGCCCTGATCCCAGGTCAGCCATTGCCACATCAACACATATAAAACAGGGGGCAGAATGCGGGGCAAAAACCAGATGGCCCGGAAAGTCTGGGCCGTGCGGGTCGGCAGATAAAAGGTCGACAAAGCCAGAAAAAGTCCGAAACTCACGTTGAACCCCAGTGTCAGCACCACATAGAGCACCGTATTCAGCGCATAGCGCCAGGTTGCGGGCAATTCCCACAACAGCTCGAAATTCTGGGTGGTGAAGGTCCAGCCGGTATATGCCGCCGTGGTCAATGCGGCGCGATCCGGGTCCGGCACGCCCAGATCGGCGATGGCCGTCTGGAATTCGGCTTCGGTGGCAAATCTCTGGCCAAGGATCGAAACCCGGAACAACTCTGCCGCGGTCTTGCGATCCCGCACCTTGCGCAGCGGATTGCTGCGCAGCTCCTTGAGCGCGCGCTCCATGGCGCGACGGTCATCGAATGTCGCGCCGCCATGCAGCTTTTCCAGCTCGCTGGCGCGGTCTTCGCCGAATTCAGCGGCAAACAACGCCAGTGTTTCCGGCTGTACCGCATATCCGGCACCCTCCAGAAGCGTCACGGCCTCGTCGCTCACCCCGGCCGCGGGCAGACGCCGCAGGTCGCTTTCACTGATCTGATACGCGCCGCCAAGAATGCCGGTCGATGTACTCATATTGGTGAAGGCAAAAACGACGGTCAGCACAACCGGCAGCAAAAAGAACATTACCACCGCCAGCAGTGCGGGGCTGAGAAAGCCCAGGCCCAGAAGGGTCTGTCGGGTCATGTCACACCTCGTATTAAATCGGGGCGACGGCGCACAGGAGGCGCGCCGTCGCGGGATGTTCAATGCCGCAGATCAGCGGATGATCAGCTCGTCGCCAAGGGTGGCCGTCAGTTGGGCCTCCACTTCTGCCACGGCTTCTTCCGGGGTCTGGATGCCGGTCCATGCCGCTTCGAGACCTTTGAACATGGCCTCGGAGAAAGCACCGTAGGACGGGTGGTTCGGCTGTGCATTTGCATGGGGCAACAGCACTTCGGTTGCCTCGGATGCCCAGCGATCGCCGGCGTAAAGGTCAAGACCGGATTCGGCCTTGCCGATGGCCAGGTGCGAAGATTTGATCGCATGCAGGGTGTTCAGGCGCGGCTCGGACGCGATGGCGACCAGTTGAGCGGCGATTTCCTCGGCGCGGTCGTCTTCCTGATCTGTCAGAAGATAAACCAGCGGATGGGTCACGGTGTTGGCGCGGCCCGCATCATTGCCTGCCGGGATCAGCGTAAAGCCGATGGTGCCAAAGAAATCTTCGTTGCCCTCTTTGCCGGTGTAACGGCCGTAATGCCATGTGCCACCGTGCCAGAATGCGGCTTTGCCGTTGGCAACTTCGGAATACCACTGGTCCCATTCGGTGCCGATGTGGTTCTTGCGGGTCACGCCTGCTTCGACCGCATCAACAAAGAATTGATACATTTCGGTCATCGCGGTGCGATCAAACAGCAGCTTGCCGGTTTCGGGGTCCGTCAGCTCGCCGCCGAAGGATTGATAGAACTGGGCATAATCCGGACCGTTGGACACGCGCGGATAGAAACCATAGCCTTCTTCGACCAGCCCCATGTCCACGGCTTTTTTCGCATCGGCCAGCATGTCGCGCAGGGTGTATTCACCGGCCTCGACGCGGGCCGACATTTCGGCCATGTCCGCATCGGTGTAACCCAGCTGCGTGAATGTGTCTTTCCAATAGAAGAACGGGCGGCTTTCGGCATCTTGGGGCACGCCCCATTGCACGCCGTCATAGGCCGCAATATCCATCAGATTGCTGTAAATGTTGTTCAGCGGCCAGGCATCCAGATCGACATAATCTTCGACCGGCACGATGTAACCTGCACTGGCCCAAGGGGCGATATCCAGGTGCGACGTGACAACGATATGCGGTGCATTGTTCGCTTCGGCGCCCAGGGTCACGGCCTGTTTAAAGCCATCCCAACCGTCAAAGTCGCGCTTGCCTTCAACGGTAATGTTCAATTCTTCACCGTGAATGGCGGCTTCGCGCGACAGAAGGTCGGCGGCAATTTCGATGTTTTCGATGCGGTAATGATCACCCTCATTGGACCCGCCGGCCCAGACTGTGATGGTGATATCTTCTGCCAAAACCGGCATTGCGGCGGTGGCGGCGATCAGCGCGGTGGCGCAGGTCATCTTTATCATGGAATCTATCTCTCCAAGCTGTAGGGCGCGCGCGGTGAGGTTTTGCACACGTGTGCATAGTAGTGCACATTTTTTACAACAGAAGATTACAAGCTTTGTGTCAGTTTTGTAAAAACATCACGTTTTCCAATAAATACCTGACTTTTTTAAACAAAAAAATTGCCTCAGAAGCCGATTCATTTGGGATTCGCGATCACATGCCGCTGAATCATGTCCTGTGTCAGAAACCGGGACACATCCGGACGGCATACGCCGGGGCGCCGGCTGGCCACGCCCGAAACGCCAACGCCCCGTCCCCGGATCAATGAAACAGCAACCTCAGGCCCATTAACGTGGCAACACCAAACGATCTGCCGCCAAACATGCTGCGCACAATGGAACCACGCCTCACCGCATCAAAAGAGCGGAGGCTCAACAGGTTTCCAGACAGATCGCAACGCCTTGGCCGCCTCCGATGCAAAGCGCGGCAAGGCCCATTTTTGCCCCGGTTCGTTTCATCTGATGCAAAAGCGTGACAACGATGCGCGCCCCGGATCCGGCCAGAGGATGGCCAAGCGCGATGGCCCCGCCATTTGGGTTGATCTTGCTGTCATCCCAACCGATCTCGCGGTTCACCGCAATCGCCTGGGCGGCAAAGGCCTCGTTCAACTCAATGACATCCAGATCCGCCGCACGCCATCCGGCCAAATCCAATGCCTTTCGCGCGGCCAATGCCGGGCCCAACCCCATGTCCATCGGGTCCAGCGCCGCCGAGGCATAGGACGCGATACGGGCCAAAGGTGGCTGGTCCACCTCCCGCAAGCGCCGCTCGCTGCCCACCAATAATGCAGCAGACCCATCGTTTAGCCCGGACGAATTGCCAACCGTCAGGGTGCCTTCGGGGTCAAAAACCGGTCGCATGGCCGCAAGATCCTGTGCCGATACATCTGGGCGCGGGTGCTCGTCAGCAGAGATGGTCCGGTCACCGCCTTTGGCGGGCACCACCACCGGCGCGATTTCCTGTGCAAAGTGGCCCGCCCGGATCGCCGTGGCGGCCTTTTTCTGCGACATCAGCGCAAATGCGTCCTGCTCCTCGCGGCTCACCTGATACCGCGCGGCCAGTTGTTCAACTGTCGCGCCCATATGGATATCATTGAACACATCCCACAACCCATCGGTCAGCATCATGTCCCGCGCCGTTGCATCCCCCATCTTTTGGGGGCTGCGGACATGCATGATATGCGGGGCCGACGTCATCGAATCCTGACCACCAGCAAGGATCAAGCCGGCATCACCTGCCTTGATCGCCTGTGCGGCCATATGGATCGACTTTTGTCCCGCGCCGCACACCATGTTCAGCGTGACCGCTGGCACATCGACGGGAATGCCGGCACCCATCGCGGCCTGCCGCGCCGGGTTCTGACCGGCGCCGCCAATCAGAACCTGCCCCAGCAACACCTCGTCCAATGCGCCCGCGTCCAATCCGGTCTCTGCCAGAAGCGCGCGAATGACCTGCGCGTTGATGTCCGCGGCCGACAGTCCGGTAAAGGCACCATTCAGCTTGCCAATTGGCGAGCGTTTGGCCGCAGCGATGTACACCTGTTCCATCGGTTCAGGCCCAGCCAGCGGTAGACTTGATCTCCAGATAGTCGTGCAGGCCCCATTCGCCATGTTCGCGCCCGTTGCCGGATTGCTTGTAGCCGCCGAAGGGCGCACGGGCATCCCAATCCGCGCCATTGATCCAGATTGACCCAACCCGAAGCCGCCGCGCAATACGCCGCGCTCGTTCCAGATCAGGCGTCTGAATGTATCCCGACAACCCATAGATTGAGTCATTGGCAATGCGGATTGCATCCTCCTCGGTGTCGTAGCCGATGATCGTCAGAACCGGGCCAAACACCTCTTCGCGGGCGATGGTCATATCATTTGTCACATCGGCAAAGACCGTTGGTCGGACAAAATACCCCCGGCTCAGCCCCTCTGGCCGCCCCAGGCCCCCTGCGACAAGTGTTGCACCTTCGTCTATACCCGCCGCAATCAGCGACTGAATTCGATCAAACTGTGCGGCGTTGACAACGGGGCCAAGCGCCACATCGGTCATTGGGTCACCGACACTATGGGCCTCTGCCGCTTGGCGTGCGACATCGCGCGCTTCGGCCATCCGGTCATGTGGCACCAACATCCGCGCCGGGGCACGGCACGCCTGACCGCAGTTGACGAAACAGGCATCAACCCCTTCGCGCACCGCGCGGGCAAGATCGGCGTCGGGCAGTATCAGATTGGCAGATTTTCCGCCCAATTCCTGCGCGACGCGCTTGACAGTCTCTGCCGCGGTTTTCGCCACGGCAATTCCCGCGCGGGTGGACCCGGTGATCGACACCATATCAACCTCCGCATGACGCGACAGCGCCTCGCCCGCGATATGGCCGTGTCCGGTCAGATGATTGTAGACGCCGGGTGGGAAACCGGCCTCATGCACCAGTTCGGCAAAACGCAGCGACGACAGCGGCGAAAACTCGGACGGTTTGGCGATCACGGTACAGCCCGCCGCCAATGCCGGGGCCACCTTGACCACCAATTGGTTCATCGGCCAGTTCCAAGGCGTAATAAGCGCGCAAACGCCAATCGGCTCTTTCGAGATCAGGGTAGAGCCGCGCATCTCTTCAAAACGCTCGCCCTCCAGCGCGTCTATCGCCGCCTCAAGATGCATCCGCCCCACAGCCGCCTGTGCGTTCTGCGAAAAGCTGCGGGTGGTGCCCATCTCTGTCACCATCAGATCGGCGATCTCGTCGTAGGCACCGTTATACAGCTCCAACAGGCGCCGCAAAAGCGCCAGTCGTTCCGCCGGTTCCGTCTGCGACCAGCTGTCAAAGGCCCCCCGAGCAGCAGCCACCGCTGCCTCGACATCATCGGTGCCCGCCATGGGAATGTCGGCGATTTTTTCTTCGGTTGCCGGGTTGATCAATGCGTGGGTGTCGGTTGAACGTGGCGCAACCCATGCGCCGTCAATATAGAACCTGTCGTATGTCATCTTGATATCCTCCTCATTCTGCGGTGTCAGACCGCAGGTCGGTAGCGTTCGAATTGAGCGTCAAATTCGGCGCGCGCGTCGGGCAAAGCATCCGGCCCGGCAAGGCGATACATGACCCCGGTGGTCGCGCTTTGGCGCACACGGTCCATCAAGTCGCCCGCAACCTGCCCCATCGGGTCGGTGCCGCAGAGCCGTGCAAAACGCAGTGCCATTTCGTTTTGGCGGCGATACCCGCTGTGATGGCCCTGGTGTGTACAAGCCTCAATTCCCGCGCGCATTTCGGCTTCGCTGCGCGCAACGACACCACCCCAAGTATAGGCCAAAAACCGTGCCTGTTGTTCCAGCGGCACCGGATAAGACCCCATTTGTGACCAAAGCCCCATAAAGGCGAGCCCCGGCAAATCGGGATGAAAGGTGAATTCATCCAGCGTGATCGCGTTGTCGGTCACTTCTAGCGTCTGACGCATCGGTTCGGACAGAAACGGCAGGTTCAGGGCAAAACCCGTGGCGGCAATGATCCCGTCGGCCTCGACACTTTGCCCATCTTCAAAAGTCACACACCGGCCATCGATCCCGGCAATCCATGGCACCGGTTTCACACGACCTTCGGCCACCAAATTCAAATAATGCTGAGAGCCTGTCACACCGGCACGGGCAAAATCCGCATGTGGTTTCGGCGCGCCGTAACGGCTTGGGTCTCCGGCAATGCGATGGACCAAAGCCTCGTCATTCGCGGCCAAGGCAGCCTTGTCATCGCCAAGGCACAGCGCCGCCCGATCATAGGTAAAGACGAAATATTCCAACGGAACGCCCGTGACCATTTTCGGATTCACATAGCGTTGCCGCCGCTGCGTCAGCCGGACAGAGGCCGCCCCCAACATCGACAGGTCGGACGCAATCTCAAGCGCCGAGATCGACCCGCCCGCTACGATCACATGACGCCCGCGATACAGGTCCGGGTTCTTGTAATCAAAACTGTGAACAATCCCACACTCACCCGTAAACGCCTCGGCTTCGGGGATCGGCGGGATCACCGGCTTGTTGAACCGGCCACTGGCAATGACAACGCGGGCAAAGGTTTCGGTCCGCGCCTCGCCGCCCTGCACAAACGTCAGGGCATAGCCCGCGTCTGTCTGTTCCATCATCGTCAAACGGCAACCGAACTCTGCACGCTCCAACAGCCCATGTGCGTCGGCGTAGCGGCGCATATAGGCCAATACCTGCGCATTATGCGGGAACAGCGGCGTGCCCTCGGGCCAGGGTTGATCGGAAAACCGGGTGCCTTCACCGAAGGTATTTGTGACCATTCCCGGCCAGATACCACTGGCCGGATTGTCATGCGCCCATTGCCCGCCGGGGGCCTGATGCGCTTCGAATATGCGCGGGGAAAAACCTTGCGCCTTTAGCCAGCGGGCGGCGGCAATGCCGCCCGGCCCCGCACCAATGATAGCGACCTCTTCCATGACGGCCTCAGTGGAAATAGATGCCACCACAGACGTTCAACGCCTGACCGGTGACAAAACGCGACTGATCCGAGGCGAAAAAGACGGCTGGGCCGACAATATCGTCAGGATCACCCAGACGTTTCAGGGCGGCCACATTTGCCCAGTAGTCCATTGCCTCCTGCGTGCCGAGGTTTTCCTTGCCCATTTCGGTCAGGATAATACCGGGGCAGATCGCGTTGACGGTGATACCGTCCATCCCCGCCTCTTGCGCGTAAACCCGTGTCAACGTGATGTCGACGGCCTTTGTCGCGGCATAATGGCCTTGGGTCGGCACGCCCTGACGCCCGGCGATTGAGGCGATGTTGATGATCCGTCCGACCTTGCGCGCCCGCATCTGCGGCAAGACGGCGTTGGTGACAAGCAACACACCCTTGGCGTTCACATCGAAATGCGCATCCCAGGTCTTTTCGTCCAGATCTTCCAACCGGCTGGGGATCAGAATGCCGGCGTTGTTGACCAGAATATCAATCTGCCCCGCTTCTGCCACTGCCGCTTCGACGGCGGCCTTGTCGGTGACATCCAGATGCAGCACGCGGGCCTTTTGACCCGTCGCCGCAATGCGGTCACGCACCTTTTCCAAATCGGAATTCTGCCGTTCCAGATCGCTGATCACGACATCGGCGCCGTTTTCCGCCAAACCGACGGCAACAGCCGCACCAATTCCGCGCGAGGCCCCGGTAACGAAGGCGGTTTTTCCTGCAAGCATCATGCCATTTCTCCCAAAGTTTCGCGCAGCGGCCAATTTTCCATTGCGGCGCAAGTGTCATCGAATGAGGTCAATCGCCCCTGCGAGCCAAGGCCAAGCGCCACATGGGCGGCAACGGTATTGGCAAAACGGGCGCATTCGCGCAGCGACCAGCCCTTGGCCAGCCCCACGATGATCCCGGCGGTAAAGCTGTCCCCGCATCCGGTGGTGTCGACCACATCAATCCGGTGCGAAGGCAGATGAAACGGTGCCCCTTCGGCGGGATCGACATAGACCCCGTCCCCCTCAAGCGTCAGGATCGCGTTCTTGACCCCGCGTGCCTTGAACCAACGCGCGACAGCGGCGGGATCGGTTTCGCCAGACATCGCCGCGGCTTCGTGGATCGACGGCACGAAATAGTCGATATACGGGAGCAGCGGCAGCACCTTGGGGACGGTTTCGGCATTGGCCTGGATCAGGTCAAAAACGGTTGTGCGCCCCATCGTTTTGGCACGCTTCAACAGATCGACCGATGCCGCGCCATCAAAGGCGTCCAGAAAACCCGTGCCGCCAAGGTGAATGATGCCTGCGTCCAGAATGCGCGCGATCTCTTCCTCGGTTGGCAAAAAGGTCTTGCTGGTGCCGGGCACAAAGAACGCCGCGCGTGCGCCGTTGGGCCGGATCGGCAACATGCTGCAAGATGTCTGCTCGGTATCATCGCGCTGAAGCAGATCAAGGTTCAGACCGTATTTTGCCATATCTGCTGCCAGAAAGTCGCCCATGGCGTCGCGTCCGATGCGCGCCGCAATCTGGCCCCTCAGCCCAAGGATCGCGCAATCCACCGCAGTCGCGCCGGCGGTGCCGGCCACGGTCATGGTAATTTCGTCAATGAATGTGGCCCCGCCGGGGGGCGGAAGTTCGTCCGCATAGCGGCCAAGCACATCAAGCACCAAAAAGCCGACGGCGCTGAAATCATAAGTTGGCATTCTGTCGTCCTCCATTATGCGTCGCTCAGGCCGTAGCCAGAGATCTTGTCGATAACGTCTTGAATTTGTTGGTCGCTCAGAAGTGGCGGTTCGCCCAATTGCAGACAGCCGTGATACTGGCGGGCGAGTGTTTCGAGTTCTTCCGCCAGCCAGAACGCCTGAGCCAGATCACTGCCCGCCGCGATCATGCCGTGGTGCGCCAGAAGACAGGCCTTGCGCCCATCCATGGCTTGCAGCGCCAGACGGGACAGTTCCGCCGATCCGTAAATTGCATAGGGCGCACAGCGGATATCCGGCCCGCCGAACACCGCCACCATGTAATGCAGCGGCGGAATGTCCCGGCCCATGATTGCCAGCGTGGTGCAAAAGGTCGGATGAGCGTGCAGCACTGCGTTTTCTTCCGGGCGCGCGGCCAGAATATCGCGGTGAAAGCGCCATTCACTGGACGGTTTCCATGGCCCATGCGGCGTGCCATCCATATCGAGATAGACAATATCCTCGGGCGTCAGGCTGTCGTAGGGGCGGCTTGTCGGCGTAATAAGTAGCCCGTCACCGTGACGCAGGCTTACGTTGCCAGACGTGCCCTGGTTCAGCCCCGAGGCATTCATTTTCCGACAGCAATCTATGATTTCCTGCCGTTTGTCGTCTTCGTTTCGATTATCCAGCATTCCGTGTCCTCCCGTTATCGTTTGCCGCCCGCAAGCCGCGCCGCCTCTGGCTGGTTGCGAAGGATAAGCATGGCGGTCAGCCCGATGACCGGACCGGGCACAAGCACCAGAAACGTCCAGCGCCACCCGCCAAAAGCGTCTGCCACCACGGGCAAAAGCCAAATTGTGAAAATTGTGATCGCGAAACCCACGCCCATCTGAAACGCCAGCCCGGCCCCGACCTGTGCCTGATCTGACAGTTCGGTCACGGCGGCCGAAAATTGCGCACTGTCGGCCACGATGGTCAGCCCCCAGATCAGCGCGACGGTCAAAAACATCCATGTCGGCGCATCAAACAGAAACCCGATCAAAAGCGCGCAACTGCCTGAAATGGCCATCGCCAGAGCTGTTGTTGCGCAGCGCCCGATCCGGTCGGCCAATGCCCCTGCCAGAACGCACCCCGGTGCCCCCATTGCGACCACCGCAAAGGCCAGCAGCGACGCGTTGAGCGACCAGGATCCGGCAGCATTTGCCGCCGTGGCATAGGCCAGAAACCAGCCCCACATGGCGTAGAGCTCCCACATGTGGCCAAAGTACCCAAGGTTCGCCAGCATTACCGGGCGGTTGCGCAGGATTGCCCCGATCTGGCGCAGATCAACACGCGCCCGCGCGAAACCATGTGGCCCCTCGCGCAGTGCCGTTGCAAACACGACCGCCGCGCCGACCGTCGCAAGGCTGCTGACGATCAGAACGCCCTGCCACGGAAATGTCGCCCCAAGCGCCCGCACCAGATGTGGCAGCGCCGATCCAAGCGTCAGCGCGCCCACCAAAGTCCCCATAGCAAGACCACGGCCCTGCACAAACCAGGTGGCAATGAACTTGAGCGCAGGCGGATAAATCCCGGCAAGCGCCACCCCGGTGACGAAACGGGCCGTAACGGCACCCGTGATCCCCGGCTCCAGCAACAACACCGCGTTGGCTAGCGCCGCCAGTATGGCCGCCCCGGTCATCAACCGCGTCATGGGCCAGACATCCGCCAGCGACATCACACTTGATGCCAATGCCCCAAGAACAAACCCCGCCTGCACGCCGTTTGTCAGCCATGCCGCCTCTGCCGGGGTCAGGGACCAGCTTTTGCTAAGCTCGGGGATGATTGCCGTTGCCGAAAACCAGGTGGTCATCGACAAAACAACAGCCAATCCCGTCAGCGCCAAAGCGCGCCACTTATGGGTGTGGGCGCCGGTCACTTACAGACCTTCGAGCGGCATGGTATAGGTTGTGGCTGTGCCCTCGACACAGATGTCTCCGGCCGCATCGACAACCGAAACCGCAAGTTCGCAAATCGGCTTGTCACCCCGAACCGAGGTCACTTCGACCCGGCCGGTGATCTTTTCGCCAACGCCGACAGCCTTGCGGAAATTGAGGTTGGTGTTCAAAAACACCGTGCCCGGTCCGGGCAGGTCTTCGGCAACGCAGGCATTGAGAATCCCGGTCGTGACACCGCCCTGCACAATCAGTTTGCCAAAGGGCGTTTTCTTGGCCAGCGCCTCGTCATAATGCACCGGATTGCGATCACCGGTCATCGCGGTAAAGGCATGAATATCGCCCATCCCGGTCGTCCGGCTACGCTCGGACTTTTGGCCGACTGCGGGCTTGCCTGCCGTCACATTGGCCCAGCCGTCTTTTCCTGTGGTGCTCATTGATTGATCTCCTCGGACAGTGTGAAACAAGGCAGCACGCGACTGCCAATATCTGTGGGGGCAAAAGCCAGCGTTGCGCCGACCGTCGGCGTCCGCCCCTCGGTCAGGATATGGCTGAGCATCGTTGGCCCTTCGGCCAGCTCAACAAGCCCAACAACATAGGGGGCCACCGGCGCCCAACCGGGATGCCCCGGTTTGTGGATGACCGAAAAACTTTTCAGCGTCGCGGCCCCGCTTGCCCGCACCCAGGTCAGCGCATCGGCCCAACAGTGCGGGCAAATCGGACGCGGGTAGAAAACATAAGCGCCGCAATCGACACAGTTCTGGATCTTCAACACGCCATCTGCCGCGCCTTGCCAGAAATGGGCGTTCAACGGTTCGTAAATCGGACCGGGAACCTTGAGTTGTGCAAGATCGTTCATGATGCGCCTCCAAGAACCAATGCCACCGCTTCGCTCATCGTGGCGCCGTTGCCGGTGACCAAAGCGGTGTTGCACCCGGCGATCTGTCGTCCGGGCGTGTCACCCCGGATCTGGCGCACGGCCTCCACCACATGTGTCATGCCACCCGCCAGATCGGGCTGACCAAAGCCAAGCTGCCCGCCGTGTGTGTTGATCGGCTGGCGCGCATCCGATCCCATGCCGCCATTGTCCCGCAGCCACAGCCCGAATTCCCCCGGTGCGCAAAGACCGGCGTCTTCAATCGTGGCGGCCAGCATGATGGTGTAGCAGTCGTAAAGGCTCAGGAAATCCACCTGAGCCACGTCCATCCCCGCCTGCCCCAACGCGCGGGCAATGGAGGGCTTCAACGGCCCCGAGGTAAGATCCGGCGCTTGGCTGACGGCACGGTGCGTCACCTTTTCACCCGCACCTAACAGGTGCACGGGGCGATGCGGCCCTTTGGCGGCGCGTTCGGCTGTGGTGACAATCACCGCTTCACCGCCGGCCACCGGCATGACGATTTCGAACAAATGCAGAGGCGAGGCGATCATCGGCGAGGCCAAAACATCGTCAACACTGGCCGGAGCACCATGGAAAATAGCCGCCGGGTTAAATTGAGCATTTGCTCGCGATCCGGCAGCCAGGGCGGCATAATCTTCGGGCTCACATCCGTAGCGGGCCATATGGGCCTGCATCAGCAGCGCATAGGATGTGTTGGCCCCCGACGCCCCGAACGGCGTGTCAAATTCACGCGCAGGGTTTCGATTTGGCGACCGTGGCGCAACCGGATTGCGATGATTGCCCAGAACGCAAAGCACGGTCTCGCACTGACCCGCCGCAATCGCCGCCGCCGCGCGCCAGATCATGCCCGGGCCAGACGCTCCGCCCAGATCGACCATATTGGCCATCGTCGGCTGCATCCCGAAATATTCAGCCACGGCTGCGGGCACATGCTGCGGTGTTTCGCCGACCTGCGGACCAACCAGAAGCCCGTCAACCTCGGACGGCGCAAGTCCGGCATCGGCAATCGCCTCCGCCGATACGCGCATGAGCATATCCATCGTCGCGACATCTTCGGTGCGGCGCTGCGGCGTCAGCTCTCCTATGCCGCTGATTGCGGCACGCGGGGACAGGTGCCTCATAGCGATGCCCCCCTGTCCAGCGCGCGGTATTCGTCAAGACATTCGGGATTGGCAAGAGAGCTCAGGTTTTTCACCACCCCCCCGGCCAGCGCCGTGCGCGCCGCCCCCTCAACGCGCTTGCCGTTGATTGTATAGGGAATATCGGCCACCACATGGACCCGTGCCGGAACATGACGGGGCGAGGCTTCGGCGCGAATTTGTGTGCGCAGCAGAGCAACAAGTTCCGCGTCGATCGCAACCCCCGGCGCCGGTTTGAGCGCAAGAACAACCTCTTCATCACCCTCATGCGCCGCGCCGAAGACAAGAAAGTCTTCCAGAGCGCGCTGGCGTTCACACACCGCATAGATTTCGGAAATTCCGATACGGACGCCGCCGGGCTTTAGCGTGTTGTCTGATCGACCGTGAACAATTGCACCGCCCAAGGGCCGGATCTCCGCCACGTCGCCATGTGTCCAAACTTCGCGGCGATCCCCGAAATAGGTGTCGCGATACCTCTTGTCGCCGCCCTCGCCCCAAAAGGTCAGCGGCATGGAGGGAAACGGCTCTGTGCACACCAATTCGCCCCGACGCCCGACAACCGGCGCGTCACGGTCGTCGAATACGGCTATGGCATGGCCAAGCGCAGGCACTGTCAGCTTGCCGCGCCGCACCGGATGCAAGGGAGAGCCAATCAGAAAGCACCCAAGAATTTCGGTGCCGCCAGAGATCGACGCAAACATCATGTCCCGTTTGACCGCGTCATACGCCCAGTCGAACTGATGCGGCAGACAGGGCGCACCGCACACCATCAAAGACCGGAGCGACGACAGATCATGACGTGCGCCGGGGTGGTATTCCTCTGCCTCCAGCGTAGCGAGGTATTTTGGGCTGGTGCCGAAATGGGTAACCTTGACCTGCTCGGCCAATTTCCAAAGCGGCGCGGGGTCAAGCCCATCTGCCGTCTTTAGGATCGGCGCGCCATCATAAAGAACCACAGCCGCCCCCGCACCCAACGCGGAAACCATCCAGTGATACATCATCCAAGCGGTATTGGTGTACCAGAACACGCGATCCTGTAGACGCACATCACCGTGCAACACGTGTTCTTTGAGGTGCTGCATCAGCACGCCGCCGGCGCGGTGAACAATGGCCTTTGGGGCGCCTGTCGTGCCGGATGTGTAAAGGATATAGGCCGGATGATCGAAAGGCAACCTTGTGAAATCCGGCTCCATATCGCCCTGGCCTGCACCGAAATCGGCAAAAGCGGTTGCTGTGGCATCGGCCATTTCGCCTTCGCCGCTAATCACAAGGGTCTTGATTTCAGGCACTTGCGCCAGAACCTCGGCAATCCGCCCGGCAATGTCATGCATCCGACCACCGTAGCGATAGGTCGGCGCAGCAAAGAGAACCTTTGGCTGGACCTGCCCGATCCGGTCAACAATCGCGGCGGTTCCGAAATCGGGCGAACATGATGTCCAGACCGCACCGATGCTCAGACTGGCAAGCAAAGCCACCAAACCGTCTGCGGTATTTGGCATCACGCCGGCAACCCGATCCCCGGAAACAACACCCGCCGCACGCAGGCCCGCAGCGACCCGCCCGACCTCTGCACGCAACGCCCCACGGGTCAGCGATGTTACCGCGCCCAGCTCGTCGGATGAATAGACGGCGATATCGCCTGGCTCACCCTTCAACAGGTTTTCGGCCAAATTCAAACGGGCCTGCGGGAAAAACCGTGCGCCGGTCATCCATGCGGCATCGTCAGGCACAAAGGCTGTTTCGCCCTTGTCGCCAATAACACCGCAAAAGTCCCACAGCGCCGACCAGAATGCGCCAAGGTCCGAGACCGACCAACGGTGAAGCCCGTCATAATCCGCCGGATCAAACCCGTTGGCACGGGCGAATTTCGCCAGTGCCGTTTGCGTGGATGCTTCGGCGGGGGGTGTCCATAGAATATCTGTATCCGGCATCACCACTACTCCGCCGGAACCGCGACGGGGGCCGCAGCCGCCGGGGCGACCGAGGTCAACCCCAATCGGTCCATCTGTTCCTCTGGATAGCCTTCTTCATCCAGCCGCAGACGAAGCAAGCGTAGCAGACGGTCACGCTGCTCGGGCTGAGTCTCCCAAAGGTTTGTCAGCTGCTCGGGATCTTCGGCCCGGTTGAACAGGAAGTTTTCATAGGTGCGCGGATCAATGGTGATCGGCGTTTTCCACATCGGATACTCTACGGTCGGATCATATTTCCCGGTCGCCTCAGGTTCTGGCGGCAATGCGCCCACCCGCCCGTCAATCGGATTATCCACCAGCAAAGGCCGGGTGATCATGGTCGAATAGGTGTTCAGCACCTTGCCCTTCTCGGGCGATTTGAACAGCGTCCAATCCCCATCCGAGATACAGGCCCCCTGCCCGAACGTGCCATAGATTGCTTCGTCTCGGATGGCTTCGCGGCGCTCCAGAATCGGCAGGAAGCTCCGGGAATGGCGCGTGCTGTCCGGCGGTGTGCCGCCCGACGCCTCGATGATGGTCGAAAAGATATCGACGGTTTGCGTGATTTCGGGGACCCGGCGGCCGCCGTTTTCGGCACCGGGATGCCAGACGATCATCGGAATATTCGCGTGGCTGTCGTAATGTGGATATTGCTTGCCGAAATGCCCGCGCTCGCCCAGATCGTGACCGTGATCGGTGGTAAAGATCACCAGCGTGTCTTCCCACAGCCCCTTTTCCCCAAGCTTGTCGAGAAGCACGCCCATCCATTTGTCGACCATCGTGGTCTTGCCGTAATATTGTGCCTTCAGATAGGCGAGCTCTTCTGGCGTGGCCTGCTCCATAAAGGCATCAAGGTCGTCGTAGACCTGATAGGGCGGCCAGATGTTGTGGTCGTCCGCCGTGCCCTCGATACCGTCAGTGTACATCGAGGCATAGGGCTCGGGCACATGAAACGGCTCGTGCACATCAAAGGTTTCAACCTGAAGGAAGAACGGGCCGCGATCCGAATACCGATCAAGCCAATCCGCCGCGGCCGAGAAGGTCTTGGCCGGGAAGAAATCCTCTTCGCCGCCAAATTCTTTAATATTCTCATAGTATTGCCGCATGTGATAGGGTGAGCGATGCTCGCTCATCTTCTCGACCCATTTTGGCACGTCGCCTTTGGTGTCGGGCAAGCGGTGAAAGTCTGTCTCGTGGCCACGGATCATTTCAAGCGACTGGAACCCCTGGATGTAACCATTCGCCGTCTCCTCCCAATAATGGTAGTGATCGGTGACCATGCCAGTGTTGTAGCCTTGGGCCTGCACTTCGCGCGGCAGGCGCGGGTCGAACACCTCAAGCGGGCCCCAGGGACGCCACATGAATTCCTTGCGCCCGGTAAAGATCTCGCGGCGGGCGGGCATGCACGGCAGGCTGCCGATATAATGATTGTCGAAGACACAGGCGCGATCGGCCAGAGCATCAATATTGGGCGTCCGGCAGCGCGTCTTGGGATTGTAGCACCGCAGCGCTTCCTTGTTCAGGCTGTCTACCAGAATCAGGATGATATTCATGAGTTCTCTCTCCCCGGTTGCCCCCGCCCGCTGCGCCTTTGGCGGCGCGCGATACGCGGGAGGGCTAGCGTTCTTTCTGGTCACATCTGATTATGTCCAGAAATCCATGATCCTGTGATATACAAGAATTTTATGTTTGAAAAGAAAAAAGATCTGGTTATACTCAGATTTATTCGGCGTCGATGGACGCTGGCCAATGAGGATCACGGGAGGAGAATCCGAATGACGAATTCCAGAAACAGCTACATCAGCCGCCGCAGTCTTTTGCGCACTGGCGTTGCCGCCGCAGCCACCACACTTGCCGCGCCTACATTCTTTGCGGGCAAGGCGCATGCCGCCAATGAGACCCTGAATATCGGCATCATCCCCGCCTATTCCTTCGGTCTTTACTGGCTGATCCAGGACCAGGGCATGGCGCCCGGAATCGACATGAATTTCAGCGTCTTTCCTTCGGGGCCGCCCGCGATCGAAGCGATGGTGGGCCGGTCGGTTGACGCCATCACAGTGGGGTCCGTGCCGCCGCTCGCAGCGATGCATCGCAAGGTCGCCGATTTCCGTGAAATCTCGGTCTGTGGGGATGCCAGCGGGCTGTTCACCGTGGTTGGACGCAAGGGAATCAATACCTTGGCCGATCTTGAGGGCAAGCGGATTGCCGTCACGTCCGGCTCCAACTTTGATTTCTTCCTCGATACCGTGCTCAAGGCCGAGGGTCTTGAAGACATGCCGCTCAACCGAATCAACATGGAGCCAATCGACGGCCAGGCCGCGTTGGTCGCCGGGGCGGTCGATGCCAATGTCCCACTGGCAACCTCGCGCAAACTTATCTTTGACGCACTGCCAGATGCCAGCCTGATCGTCGACGGGCTGAAACTGCCGCTGGCCACCCGGCCAAGCATCATGGACGTCCTGATGACGACCCAACAGACAATGGATGCCAAGGAAGACGCGCTGAAGCAGGTTGTTGGCGCCTTCCATCGGGAAGCCGTACCGATGCTGCGCAATGACAACGCCACAGTCATCGACCGTATGGTTGCATGGCAATCCGGAATCGGACGGGCCGGCGTCACCGCATCAGATGTCGAACCGCTGCTGAACAGCTATTTCTACTTCGACACGGACGAGATCAAAGACGTCTATGCTTCTGGTCAACTGAAGAAATCGCTTCAGGTGCAGTCGGAATTCCTGGTTGCGAACGATCGTATCGGCGGCATTCCCGATCTCGATGCGCTCGTCTCGGACCAGATTGTCCGTCAACTCTGAAAAAGGTCACGACACAGGCAGTGGCGGTGAGCGCCCTGCCTGATCCTGCACGGGCGTCCGGGAATTCCGGCGTGCCCATCCGCTGTTTCGGTGTCATGCTGTGCAAAGCGCCGTTTGCGGATCGAACCCACAAGTGGATCTGAGCTATGGATAAAACAGAAACATTGCCACGGGACACAATCATGCCACTACGCGGATTGAAAAACCGATTGTCGGGTCGGCTGGTGCTGGGGGCAGCATCGGTGGCCACGGTCATTCTCGCCTATGTCTGGATTACGAACCTGCCCAACAACAACCCCGCCCTGCTGCCCCCGATCCGGGACATTGTCGGTGCATTCTTTACCAATGTCGCCAGCGGAAATTTGGCCACCGCGCTTGGGGCCAGTCTGTTCCGGGTCATCATGGGCTTCTTTATCGGCACCAGTTTGGCGGTCCTGATTGGCTGTCTGATCGGCTGGTACAAGGTCGCGGAATACCTGTTTGACCCGCTGATCGAAGCGGTGCGCCCGATCCCGCCACTGGCCTATATCCCAATCATCATCATCTGGTTTGGCATTGGCGAATTCAGCCGCATTCTGATCATCACGATTGCCTGCTTCATGGTCTGCGTTGTCAACGTGATCGCGGGCATGAAGAACGTGCCACAAGTCTATGTTGATGCTGCATCAACCATGGGCGCAACCCGGTTGCAGGTCTTTCGGACCGTCGCCGTTCCCGCGGCAACCCCCTTTATCATCACCGGCTATCGCATCGCTCTTGGCGCGGCCTGGACCACGCTTGTCGCATCCGAACTGATTGCGGCGCAAAACGGTCTTGGCTTCCTGCTTCAGGAGGGGCGGCGCTACTTCCTGACGGATCAGGTGATGATGATCATCGTAATAATCGGCGCCTGCGCCTTCTTGATGGACCGAGCCTTCAGGAAGATTCAGGCGCGTCTCATGGTTTGGTCGGAGGCTCGCGAATAATGTCGGAAATCGTAGTAAACAATCTAACCCACACGTTCGGCAAGGGCAGCGCATCGCCGCTGACGGTGCTGGACGGTATCAACCTGAAACTGGAATCCGGCAGCTTCAACGCCATTGTCGGCACCTCTGGCTGTGGCAAGTCCACATTGCTCAAGATGATGGCGGGCCTGTTCGATCCCTCCGACGGGCAGATGACGCTGGACGGCGAAGTGATCCAAGGCACCGACCGTCGCCGCGGCATGGTGTTCCAACAGGATGCGGTTTTCCCCTGGATGACCGTCGCGCGCAACGTCAGTTATGGCCCGCGCCTGCGCGGCGCCAGCCGGGCAGAGCAGGCCGAGATCGAGGAAAAGTGGATCCGCATGGTCGGATTGACCGGGTTTGAGGATCGCTGGCCCCGCGAATTGTCCGGCGGTATGCGCAAACGGGTCGATATCGGGCGTGTCTATGCCAACGATCCCGACGTGCTGTTGATGGACGAACCGTTTGGCGCGCTTGATGCGCAAACCAAGGAACGGATGCAGTCCGACCTGCTTGAAACCTGGTCAGCGACCCGCAAAACCGTCGTCTTCGTAACACATGATCTGGAAGAGGCGATTTTCCTGGCCGACAAGATCATCGTCATGTCCGCGCGCCCCGGCCGTGTTCATCATATCGAAGAGGTCTCCCTGCCCCGGCCGCGTACCAATGACATGCGCCTGACCGACGATTTCCTTGCGATCAAACGCCGTCTCTGGGCGATGCTTGAACATTAAAACTGCGCCACGTGCCCTGCTGTTCCAACGTATCTGGATATGGCACCAAACTTGCATGGCCGCGAAAAACTGCCCCGGCGCTTCAGCAAATGCGGCGCCGGGTTTGAATTGGCTCACACCCTGACAGCAACTCCAAAACCGGCGAAATGAAAGCATCGCGCCATAAATTTGTTTACGCCCGCACCGATAAACACCGATACCGCCCCTTTCCGGCAAGATCGCGTGGACGTCTCAATCCTGAACGCATAAGATCATCGCGCCGCTGCACCGCGCAGCGTCTTTCTCAGTCTCCTGGACGAATAGGACGGACACCGGTTGAATGTGAGCAGACCAAATACCAAAGCGGGCCGCTCAGGTCGCCCCAGCTTTGAACAATCGGACGGACTTGCAACCGCAGCATTCCGGCGTGAGGTCAGCCGGATCGTATTGTCGCGCGAAGTCACTTCTCCGCTGTGGACCCAGTTGAGTGACCAGTTGGAAAACCTGATCCTCTGCGGCAAGCTGGCACCGGAATCCCGCATACCGTCTGAATCCGCCCTCTGCGACATATTCAATGTATCCCGGCCGGTGGTGCGCAGCGCCATCAGCGCCCTGGCGGCCCGCGGTCTGGTCAACAAACTGCCGCGCAAGGGCATGTTCGTCGGCAAACCACCCCGCGAAAGCAGCTTTGTCACCTCGAACGTCAGCCTGTTTGATGACATGATCGCGCGTGGGGCCAAAATCCGCACCCGCACGTTCGAATTGGCAAAATCCCTTGCCAACGACGAGGAACGTGCCGCTTTGCAACTGGGCGACACGGCCGAGGTCGTCCGGGTATCCCGTGTTTTCTGGGTCGACGAAGAGCCGATTACCTATACCAATATTTCCTTTCCAGCAGAGAAAGTGCCGGGTTTCGAAAAAACCGATCTGGAAGGGCGATCTGTTCTCGGTATGGTTCAAGAGCTGTATCAACGGCAGCTGGTCAGGGCAGAACGCTGGTTCTCAGCCGCAATGCCCAACGCGGATGTGTGCGAAAAAATGGACATTTCCGCCGACAAACCGCTTATTTGGATTGAATCCGTCGGGTATGAGAACGACGGCACGCCACTCGAATATTACCGCGCCTTCTATAACAGCCAGGCCGCGCGGATACACATATCGGTGTCGAACTGACCGCAGAAAAAGCCGCCGTGCGCCCCATTGATCGGCAAAACGCACGGTTGCGATCAGGGGCCGACCAGACGACAGATCCTGATACCATTTCGCCCCCACCCCTGTTGAAATAGTACAAGTGCGACACCGCCCCACCGATTAAACGGTCGCCCGTCTGCATCTGGCATTCCCTGTGGATTTCCACCTGATACGCCGCGCCATGTGGCATTTTCTGCAATTGCACGGTCACGCGGGAACCGATCAAAGTCACCACTTGGCCGACCCCAGCGGGCGGAATGTCAAAAAAGTATCACTAAATGCGATGTGGCGTCGTGGTCGCAGGCGCAAAGCAGTGATAGAAATCCCCATCACCAACACGCCGGGACCGCGCCCAGATGCGGAACGAATTTGGGCGATGGGGAGGATGACATGCAACTTGACCTTGAGCTGGTCCATATCAGAAACGGTGACTCCTTTGCCGCCTGGCGGCATGGCTACCCGTTTCGCACCGTGCGCTGGCATTACCATCCCGAATACGAAATCCACCTGGTGGTGGCGACCACGGGCAAATTCTATATCGGCGATCACGTCGGCGATTTTGCCCCGGGCCAATTGATCATGACCGGCCCGAACCTGCCGCAAAACTGGATCAGCGACGTTGAACCCGGCACCACCGTGCCGCAACGCACAGAGGTGATCCAATTTCCGCAAAGCTTCGTGGACAGGCTGATTGCCGCATTCCCGGAAATGGAAGCCGCCAAAGGTCTGCTAGAGCGCAGCCGCCGGGGCATCCTGTTTGACCAAGAGACCTCTGCCGCGGTGCAGCCGCTGATGAAACGGCTGATCGACGCACGCGGCATCCTGCGTCTGGGGCTGTTTTTCGAGATCCTCGATCACCTGCGACAGGCCCCCAGACCCCAGATTCTGTCCAGTCTTAGTTTCCAGATCGACATGGAAAAATCGCAGGAGTCCGACATGAACCGCGTCATCGCACATTTGCGGGACAATCTGACCGAACCGCTCAGCGAAACCACTCTCGCCCGGATGACCGGCCAAAGCCAAAGCGCCTTTTCGCGCGCGTTCAAACGGCACACTGGCACCACATTGGTGCGGTTCCGCAATCAGCTGCGCATTGATCTGGCCTGCCAGATGCTGGTGTCCGATCCAGAGGCCAAGATCGCCAATATCTGCTTTGATGTCGGCTTTTCCAACCTGTCCAATTTCAATCGCCACTTTCTGCGATTGAAAGGCCTGTCGCCCTCAGACTTTCGGGCAACCTTTGCCGAAAACGACGCCCTGCACATGCCTGCCTAGACCCGGCCGCGCCACCGGCCGACCGCCATCGTCACCCTTGTTTCGCACGCCCCCGGCGCGCGGAAACAGGGAATTTTTGCCACCCACAAACCCAGGGGTCGAAACCCGGACCGCCACATCGACCGCAACACATCGCAACGACCGGGCCATGACCGGTCAGCCCATCACATGAGGGACCCCATGGAATATTCTGGAAAAACCGCCATCATCACCGGCGCCGGCAAGGGCATCGGGCGCGCCACCGCCCAGCTTTTGGCCGCGCGCGGTGCCGAGGTTGTCGCCATCAGCCGCACGAAATCCGATCTCGACGGGTTGCGCGCCGAAATCGGCGGGCGCAGTGTTGTCGCCGATCTGTCCGACCCGGACAGCGCACGCGCCGCCATGGCCACGGCCGGCACCTGCGATATGCTGATCAATTGCGCGGGCACAAATGTGCTGGAAAGCGTGCTCGACATGACCGACGCCGGGTATGAAACGGTGATGGGCATCAACCTGCGCAGCGCGTTGATCTGTGCCCAGGAATTCGCCAAAGCCCGGATCAAGGCGGGCGGTGGCGGCACAATTGTCAATGTCACCTCGATTGCCGGCCATCGCGGATTTCAGGATCATCTATGTTACGCGGCATCAAAGGCCGGGCTGGAAGCGGCGACACGGGTTTTGGCGCGCGAGCTGGGGCCGCATGGCATTCGCGCCATGGCAATTGCGCCCACCATCACCTTGACCGAACTCGCGGCAGAGGCCTGGAGCGACCCGGTCAAAAGCCAGCCGATGATGGTCCGCCATCCGGTCGGCCGTTTTGCCAGCGCCGAAGATGTGGCGCGCAGCATTGCGCTGTTGCTGTCCGAGGATGCCGGCATGATCTCCGGCTCTGTTCTGGCGGTGGACGGCGGATTTTTGGCCGTCTGACATCCCGCCCCCACCCCGAAATATGACGATGACCCCCCCGCGCCCGCCACGGCGCTTGCCCCAATGGAGGAAAAACATGGCTGATGGATTTCAAGGCAAGATCGCCGCAGTGACCGGCGCCGCATCCGGGATCGGATTGTCAATTACCCGCGCCTTGCTGGGCGAAGGCGCAACCGTTGTGATGGTGGATCGCGATGCCGCCGCGCTTGCCACCCTGACCCGGGAGCTGGGCGAAGCCGCAATCGCGCAGGTCACCGATCTGCTGGACCCGGCAAGCTGTGACGCCATGGTGCCGGAGATCTTGGAAAAGACCGGGCAGATCGACATCATGCTGTGCAACGCCGGCAGCTACATCGGCGGCGACCTTGTCGACACCACCCCCGCCGCCATTGATCGCATGGTCAATCTGAACGTCAATGCGGTGATGAAAAATGTTCACGCGGTGGCCCCACATATGATCGCGCGCGGCACCGGCGACATTGTGGTCACCTGCTCGGTGGCGGGACATACGGCGATCAATGTCGAACCGGTGTATTCGGCGTCGAAATGGGCGATCACCAGCTTTGTACAAACCATGCGTCGGCAATTGATGGGCCACGGCATTCGCGTGGGTCAGGTCTCTCCCGGGCCGGTGATTTCGGCCTTGCTGGCCGATTGGGAACCCGACCGCCTGCAACGGATGAAAGACGCCGGCGCGCTGATGGAAACGCAAGAGGTCGCAGACGCCATGATGTACATGCTGACCCGCCCCCGCAACGTCACCATCCGCGACATGATTGTCCTGCCGTCAAATTTCGACATCTGACACCGGTATTGCAGAGGACACCCCAATCATATCCGGCCCGATGAAGCATCAAATGGCCTGATCCCCGCGCCGCCAAATTGCCTGACCCAACCGGGCGGCATGCGACGCACATCATGCCATGGAGGCTGGCACACTGAATAAATACCGGGCGCGGCGGTCTTGGTCGAAGGCGTTTGCGCCCGCAGTGTCTCTCGGCCCGGATCAGGCGGAGCCGCGTTCGATCAACCGGCAAGGTATCCAGATCTTTTCCTCGACGGTCTCTTCCTCGACAAGAATGCGCGAAATCACGTCGGTTGCCCGTTTGGCCATGGAATGCACCGGCAGTCTGATCGTGGTCAGCTGGTTGCTTTCCCATTCCGCCATCGGAATATCGTCAAAGCCGACAACCCGCATATCCTCGGGGAAACGCACGCCCGCCCCCGCCCGCAACCGGTCCATCAGGCCGATCGCAAACAGATCGTTGGGGCACAGGACCCCCTCGGGCAGGTCGCCGCCTTCGGCCAGCAGCGCATCCGCGACGCGGGCGCCATCGGCATAGGTATATCCGCCTTCGAGGATCTTCGCGGGTTGCAGTCCCATACGCTCTAACCCGGCAAGATGGCCGACGTACCGCGCCGTGCTGGTCCAGTGACCGATCGGGCCCTTGGCCACTGCAACAGTTGTGCACCCGCGTTCAGCAAGATGCCTTGCAGCCAGCGTTCCGCCCTGGGTCAGATCGGCACAGACAGAGGCCGTAATCTCGTCATCATCAATCCGATTCAGCAGCAAAACCTGCAATCCGGCCTTGTGCAGATCCCTGATTAATCCCGGCGGAATGTTCATCGACGTCAGAATGACAACACCCACCTGGTATTGCCGGAACGTGGCAATCAGCTTGTCCGCATCCGAATCGACACCAATCTGCCCAGAGATCGGAATGAAGTTTTTTTCCTGCAATGCCATAGAGATAGATTGATGTAGCACCGCATGAATCGGGTTTTTCAGTTCACCCATCAGGATACTGACGATTTGCGACCGGCGCGAGGTCAGCGCCTGCGCCAGGGCATTGGGCTGATAGCCCAGATCGGCGGCGGCCTTGAGGATTCTCTGCCGGGTCTGTTCCTGCACGGAATGCCCGCGCGAAAAGGTCCGCGACACGGTTGCCCGCGATACACCGGCCCGCCGTGCAACATCGTCTGCGGTAACTCGTCCATCTGACATTGGCAGCTCTTTTCCCTTGTTTACAAGCACAATGGCGCACATCGGCCTTCTTGTCCAGCAACATTCATGAACGCGCGTTCATTCATTTTTGCACTTTTTTACAAGCAATCCTTGACTCGCCGCGCCCCAATGTCGCAATAATCATGAACGCGCGATCATTCGCGACATCGTTTTCTGGGAGGAGACCACATGAAACATTACACGATCCAGGCGCTTGGCGCCGCGGCAATTGCCGTGATCGCATCGGGCAGCCAGGCGCAGGAGATCTCGTGGGATCTTGCGCTTTTCGGCAGTCCGGCGTTCCGCGTCGCCGGCGAAAGCTTCGCTGAGTACGTCAATGAAAACAGCGGCGGCAAGATGGAGATCACTGTTCACAACGGCACCCTCTCGCCGACACGTGAAGTTCTGGACAATGTGTCGATTGGCGCCTTCGAGCTGGGGTATGTGATTTCCAGCTACCACCCCGGCAAGAATCCTTTGCTCTCGGTTCTTGACCTGCCTTTCCTGCCGATTGACTCGATGGAGGACCGGCTGGAGGTGGCGGAATTGATCTACGACAATCCGCATGTGCAGAAAGAATTCGCCCGGTGGGGCGTGATGCCGGTGATGACCGTGGTGCAACCGAACTATGAGATCATGGGCAAGGGCACGCCGCCCGACACGCTTGCGGCCTTTGACGGCATGCGGATCAAGGCGACCAGCGGCATTGGCAATGCCCTTGCGGTCTATGGCGCCAGCCTGGTCAACGTCAGCGGGCCGGAACAATACAACGCCCTGCAAACCGGCGTGATCGACGCGGTCGCGGCAACCCCCTCGGGGCACGGCGGCTACAAGCTTTATGAGCTGTCGGATTGGTACACCACCGGCATGGCGGCCGGTTCGGCCCATGTGACGCTGGTCGGCAATGCCGCTGCCTATGATGCCCTGCCCGATGACATGAAGACGCTGCTGGCAGAGGCCAAGGCCCACGCCAGCGCGGCCACGATCACGGCCCAGAGCGACGCCGCCACTTTTTACATCCCCGAGCTTGAAAAGCGTGGCCTGAAACATGTGGCGGTCACCGACGAGATGATCGCCGCGCTGCGCAAGGATGCGGCCCAGCCGGTTTGGGAAGCCTATGTCGCCGATCTCGAAGGCAAGGGTCTTCCGGGGCGCGAGATGCTGGATCTCGTGCTGAACGCCGGACACTGACCCGCTCCCGGGCGGGGGCGTCCTCCCGTCGCGTCCGCCCACCTTTCCCTGACAGTCGCACCCGACCGGGTGCGCCGGAGGTATCATGCTCGACAAGCTAGACAAGGCCCTGATGCGGATCGAATATGCGACCGCCTGGATCGCGGGCCTGACGATATTCGTGATCATGCTGCTGGTGACCGCCGAGGTGCTCATGCGGCGGCTGTTCAACGCGCCGATTGCGGGCCAGATCGACTTCATCTCGATGTCGATGGTGACCTTCAGCCTGCTGTGCATCTCGCATTGCTATCGCCAGGCCGGGCACATCCGCATGGACATGTTGCAAAAGGCCTTTCATGGCCGCGCGCAATGGCTGACCCATCTGTTCGCCACCCTGATCGGGTTGTTCGTCGTGCTGGCCATCCTGCCCGGCACCTGGACACATTTCGCCCGCGCCTGGACCTTTGGTGACACAACCATCGGCGTCGGCCTGCCCACCTGGCCATCGAAACTGGCCGCACCGATTGGCCTTGGCATCCTCGCCCTGCGGCTGACGCTTGAGCTCTGGGTGTTCGGCCGTCTCCTGCGGAACCCCGGCCTCGCGCCGATTGGCGTGCCACAGCCGCCCAACCCCCTCGAAGATATGGACGCGTAAGGACACATGATGGATCCCTCGACAATCGGCGCCCTGGGCTTTCTCGCACTTGTCGTCATGGTGATGACCGGCGTACACATCGTCTTTGCCACCGCAATTACCGGCTTTCTGGGCATTGTCGTGCTCAAGGGCTGGCCGGTGGCGGTCAATATCACCGGCATCATCCCGCATTCGGCCGGCTCTAACTATCTGTTCAGCGTGTTGCCGATGTTCATTCTGATCGGCTTCTTCGCCTCATCCTCGGGTATGGTGCAGGGCGCCTATCGCGCGGCCAAGGCATGGATCGGCTGGATGCCCGGCGGGCTTGCTGTTTCGACCGTGCTGGCCGCCGGGGCCTTTGGCGCGGTTTCCGGCGCCAGCCAGGCGACGGCGGCGGTCTTTGCCCGCGTGGCCATCCCGGAGCTTTTGAAGCTGAAATATTCGCCCTCGGTCTCGGCGGCGGCGGTGGCGGCGGCGGGCACTCTTGCCTCGTTGATCCCGCCCTCTGCCGCACTGGTGGTCTATGGCGCCATCGTCGACGAAAGCATCGGTCGGCTGCTGCTGGCGGGCTTTATCCCGGGGGTATTCTCGGCCCTGCTGTATGCTGGTTTCATCCTGCTGCGCTTTGCCGCCAATCCCGACCTTGGCCGCCCAATCACGGGAATAAGCTGGTCCGAACGCGGCGCGTCGCTGATCGACGTGATGCCGATCATCCTTGTGATGCTGATGATCCTGGGTGGCATGTCCACCGGCTGGACCACCCCGACAGAGGCCGGCGCCACCGGTGCGGCCATCGTCTTTGTCTACGCGTTGTTGCGCCGCAAGCTGAACTTCAGCGCGTTGCAATCGTCGCTGGTCGAGACCGCCAAGCTGACGGTGATGATCTTTTCGACCTTCTGGGGCGTCTTCATCTTTGCCCGTTTCCTGGCCTTTACCCGGCTGCCGACCGAAATCGCGGAATGGCTTGTCACCCTGCCCTATCCGCCGACGGTGATCCTGATCGCGGTTCTTGCCGGCTATGCCTTTCTCGGCATGTTCCTCAGCGCCTCGGGGATGATGCTGCTGACGTTGCCGGTGATCTTTCCGGCCATCGTCGAGCTGGGGATCGACCCGATCCTGTTCGGCATCCTCGTCATCAAAATGGTCGAGATCGGGTTCATCACCCCGCCTGTGGGCCTGAACGTCTATGTCGTGGCCGGTGTCCGGCCCGATATTCCGATCAACGGCATCTTCCGTGCGATCTGGCCCTTTGTGCTGATCGACATTCTGACCGTGGCGCTGCTGATCCTCTTTCCGTCCATCACCCTGTTCCTGCCCACCCTCGTTCTTGGGGCGGGCTGACCCATGGAGACCCCGATGCCCTTCGACATCCGTTCCGACGCCTTTACCACCGCCATCCCGGCCAACAGTCGGCTGGAAGAGATCGCCGGCAGCTTCGGTTTTACCGAAGGCCCGATCTGGCACCCGACCGAACACTGGCTGATCTTTTCCGACATTCAGGAAAGCCGTCAGTACAAATGGCGCCCCGACACCGGTCTTGAGGTGTTTCGTACGCCGTCCAACCAGGCCAATGGCAACTTCTTTGATCGTCAGGGCCGGGTGATTTCCTGTGAACATGCGTCGTCGCAGCTTGTCCGGCATGAACATGACGGCAAGCATGTGGTGCCAATTGCCACCCACTATGATTTCAAAGAGCTCAACAGCCCCAATGACGTGGTCTGCGACAGCCGGGGGCGGATCTGGTTCACCGATCCAAGCTTTGGCCGCATCCGCGAACCGCTGGGAATTCTGCGTGAGCAGGAGTTGCCCTACCAAGGCGTTTACCGGCTTGACCCGAATGGCACGCTGACGCTGGTGGCGGATGATTTTCAGCAGCCCAACGGGCTTTGTCTTTCGGTCGATGAAAGCCAGCTTTTTGTCAATGACAGCTGGGGTGGGCATATCCGGGTGCTGGATGTGACCGACGACGGCGCGTTGACCAATTCGCGCGTCTGGGCCGAGGTCACCGGCGATGGCGACGGCGTGCCCGACGGCATGAAGACCACCACCGAAGGCCACATCCTCTGCAACGGTCCCGGTGGCGTTCATCTCTTCAATGCCGAGGCAGAGTGCCTCGGTGTGATCCTGACACCGCAGAAATCCACCAATTTCTGCTTCGGCGGGCCAGAGCTGCGCACGCTCTTCGTTACCGCCTCCACCTCTGTTTACCGCATCGAGACCGGGCTGACCGGTCTGGCCATGTTCTGAAAGGACCGCACATGAGCAACGAATTCGACATCCCGCCCAGCATCGAAAACACCAAGACCGCAACGCTGATCCATCCCAAGGTTTCGGCCCGGATGAAGGGCGAGATGCTGGTCGCCGTCAGCAGCCGGGGCCACCGCTGGATCATCGACGAGCCAGAGCACAAGGGCGCGACCGATCTTGGGCCGACACCGCTGGAATCGCTGTTGGGCGCGTTGGTGGGCTGTGAGAGTGTCGTTCTGAAACTGGTGTCCAAGGCCATCGGGTTCAACTTCACCGACCTCACCATCGAATGCACGGGCACTGCCGACATGCGCGGCGCGCGCGGGGTCAAGGGCGTGCGCCCCTATTTCACCACGGTCGACATGGTGATCGAGCTGGAGACCGACGAAAGCGAGAAGCGGCTAGAGCTTCTGCGCCGCAACGTCGAACAGCGCTGCCCGGTGATGAACCTGTTCGAAAGCGCCGATGTCGAGATGAACGTGGTCTGGAAGACCCGGACCGCCCAGCAAGGGGCCGCCTGACGGATCCTTGGTTGGGTGCAGCTGTCTGCGCCAAAGATGAATCGCGGTTCAGGTGTCACTTACACTTGAACCGCGACGACGGGATGATTGCCCGATCATCATCCCTGGTCACAATGCCACAACTGCCGCCCACAGCTACCCAAGATATACTTGCCCGGCGGGATACTTCACCCTCGGGACACTGCGGGAGGCCAGAAAGAAGCCAATCGTCAACGGGCCAACCCGACCAATAAACATCATCACGATGATGATGGCCCGGCCGATACCATCAAGCTCTCCGGTTGTGCCGCGCGACAAACCGACGGTGCCGAACGCGGATGTGACTTCAAATGCAAGATCAATGAACTCGCCGTCGTGATTGATCGAGGCCAGAAAAATACCCGTCAGCACCAAAAGCATGGAAATTGTCGTGAGTGCGAGCACCTTCATCACCTCATTGACGCCCAATGAACGGCCAAACGCCTGCAATGTTGTGCGCCGTCGGAAAAACGCAGCCGTCGCAAGCAACAAGACGCACAGGGTCGTCACCTTGATCCCGCCCGCGGTCGAAGTGCTGCCCCCGCCCACCAGCATGAGTGTCATCGTCAACAACGTTGCGCTGTCATGCATTCCGCCGGTGTCGATTGTGTTGAAACCGGCGGTGCGTGGCGTGACGCCCTGAAACCAGCTGGCCCATAGTTTGTCCGCTGTGTCCAACTGGCCCAGGGTGGCGGGGTTCGTCCATTCAAGAAGGCCGAACATGACGCTGCCCCAAACGATCAAGACGGCGGTGCCGAGCAGCATCAATTTGGAATGCAGCGTAAGACCGCGCCAATGACGTTTCTGATAGATGTCGCCCACCACAATGAACCCAAGCCCCCCCAGAATGAAAAGCGCCGGTATCACGATGTTGATGATCGGGTTGCCCACCCACTGCGAGAGACTGTCAGGGTGAAGCGCAAAGCCCGCGTTGTTGAAGGCCGAAATCGAATGGAACACCGCCTGCCACAGACCGGTCCAGCCGAACTGTGGAACAAAGACAAAGGCCAGCAATGCGGCACCAATGGCCTCGCACACAAAGGCAATGATGAAAATGATGCGTGCAAGATAGGTCAGATTTGACAGCGACGTCTGGTTCAGATCTTCGCGCAGGATCAGCCGTTGCGGCATGCCAACGGGAATGCCAAGCGCCCCAAGCAGGAGCACGGCAAACGTCATCAACCCCAGCCCGCCCAGCTGAATAAGCACCGCGATCACCGCCTGGCCAAAGCCGGTGAAGGCGGCGCCGGTATCGGCAAGCACCAGGCCGGTCACGGTCACGGCAGAGGTTGATGTAAACAGCGCCTCTCCGAACCCGATCCCTTCGTGATGCGAGATCGGAAGCCAAAGCAGGACGGCACCAAGGATGATGAAGGCGAGGTAGAAGATCGCCAGAACCGCGGGCGGCGGCATGCGCAGCGTCGCGAACCGCTGGACCATTTTCAAAGGCCGGGGTGCCATGGTCAAAGGCTGGCCGCGAAGTTGCGCAGATCTTTGCGTTGGCCAAGCAGCAACAACAGGTCATCACGCTCCAATTGGCATCCTGTTGCGTCTTGCCCGACAAATTCCGTGCCGCGCATGACCCCGATGCACCGCAGGTTGAACTTGTCGCCATGCGGCAGGTCTTTCAGGCTCTTGCCCTCAAGGCTTTCCGGGATTCTGAAATTCACGACGTGAAAGCCATTGCCCAGGCTGACATAGTCACGCACCAGCGGGTTGTGCAGAACCTGCGCGATGTGCTGGCCGACTTCCACTTCGGGATGAATGACCCTGTCGACGCCAAGTTTGCTCAGAATTCGGTGGTGCGTCTTGCTGATCGCTTTGGCCCACACAATTGGAACGCCGACAAGTTTAAGGTTGATCGTGGCCAGGATGCTGGCCTCCAGATCATCGCCGATCGCCACGACGGCCACATCACAATCCCCGAACCCCGCCTCCCGCAGGGCTGCATCATCGCGCGCATCGACGATCATGGCCTGTGAGAGCGTATCGGCAAGGCCGGCAACACTGGCTTCGGATATATCGGCGCCAATGACGTGATTGCCAAAGCGCTGCAATTCCTTGGCGACGGTACTGCCGAAATTGCCCAACCCCAAGACACCAAAAGTACGGTTGGCAGAGGACTTCATGTTTTCAACTCACGATTTTACATCACGGTTCAGCGAACCTCGCCGCAACGCAGAAAATTGTCAACATGGGCCCGGGGACCGCCTTGCGGCGGTGTCGCGGGTGAATTCAGGCGCACAGGTCACCCCCGGTTTTTCAACCAGCCAAGGGTGTCGTCAGTGTTGCCGCCGGGTTTATATTCCGCGCCAAGCGGGGCGTCATAGCCAAGCTTGCGCGTGACCTCGAACAGGTGATCATAGTTGATCTCGCCGTGATCCGGCGCGCCGCGATCCGGGACCGATGCAAACTGAATATGCCCAATCGACGGCAGAAGCGCCTCGATCCGGTGGGTCAGATCGCCCTCCATCAGCTGCACGTGGTAACAGTCAAACATCAGCTTGAGGTTGGGGGCCGCGACCTCTTTGATGATCGCAAGGGCCTGATCGGTTGTGGTCAGGAAGTACCCCGGCGCGTCATATTTGTTCAGGGGTTCGATCAGGATATTCATGCCATGGGCCGCAACGGTATCGCAGGCATATTTCAGGTTGCCAACAAAGGTGCGATGGGCCGTGTCCCCGGCGGCAAAACCCGCCATGACGTGGATGTTGACCGTGCCGATGGCGGTCGCATAGGCCACGGCTTCGTCAATCGCGGCACGCGCCTCGGCCTCGCGTCCGGGCAGCGCGCTGAGACCGTTTTCGCCCGCCGCCAGATCGCCCCGGCTTGTGTTCAAACCCAGCATGGACAGGCCGGTTTCGTCCAGCGCGGCCTTGGTTTCAGTCGCAGGAACGTCATAAGGCCAATGGCATTCCACCGCATCAAAACCTGCGGCTTTGGCGGCGCGAATGGCATCCGGCAGCGGGCGGTCATTCCACAGAAATCCCAGATTGGCAGAAAACTTCATCCGTCCCACTCCACATTAAATTTCGTCACCAGTTTCTGCACCATATCCGGGCCGATTCCGCGCGGGTTCAGACCACGGGTCATCATTGCCAGACGCGCGGTATCCTCCAGCTCTTCGATGGCGTTGCAGGCGGCCTCGATATCCTTGCCCGCCACCACCGGCCCATGATTGGCCAGCATGACGGCACTGCGTTTACCCGCCAGACCGCGCACGGCCTCGCCCATCTCTGGATCGCCGGGCAGGAAGAACGGCAACAGCTTGACCCGGCCCAGTTTCATGATGCCGTAGGGCGTGAGCGGCGGCAGGAAATTATCCTCATCCGCATCCGGCATCATCGACAGCGCAACCGAGTGGCAGGAATGCAGATGCACCACCGCGCCCGCCGTGCTGCGGGTGTCATAAAATGCCGAATGCAGCGGCATTTCCTTGGTCGGTTTGTCGCCGCTGATATGTGTGCCACTGGCGTCAAAGCGGCTGAGCCGTCCGGGATCGAGCCGCCCGAAACTGGTGCCGGTGGGGCTGACCAACAGCCCGCCATCCTCGGTCCGGGCCGAGATATTGCCAGTGCTGCCGCCGGTCAGGCCACGGTCGAACATGGATTTCGCCAGCAGGCAGATCTGTTCACGCAAGCGGGCCTCGACGCTCATGACGCCAGTCTTTCCTGCGCATCGGTAAAGAAGGTCTCGGAGCCGAAATTGCCGGATTTCAGGGTCAGCGCGATCTGCTGGCCGCCCGATTGGCAATAGGTCCAGGGCACACCCGGCGCGATTTCAGTGCCGATATCCAGCTGGCTGACGCCAAGCGCCTTGGTCACCGCGCCCGAGGTTTCGCCGCCCGCGACGATCACCCGCCGTGCGCCCCTGTCGCGCGCCGCGACCGCACAGGCCGACAACGTCGCCTCGACAATCTCGCCCGCGCCGGCAACACCCAGCTTTTCCTGCGCCGCGCGCACGCTTTCGGGGTTGGCGGTGGCATAGATCAACGGGGCCTTGTCCAGATCCTGTTGCGCCAACCAGTCGAGCGCTTTTTGCGGGCCGTTTTCGGCCAGCGCCAGCGGATCGAGCTGGAAGGCAGGCACGCCGCGGCTGGTATAATCGGCCACCTGCTTGTTGGTCATGGCCGAACAGCTGCCCGAAAGCACGATGGTGCCTGCACCCAGCTTTGGCGCTTCGGCCTTGGGTGCATCCGCCGACAGGGTTCCATCGGCAAGGTAAAGCGCGGGCAACGGCATGGCCACGGCGCTGCCGCCGGTCATCAGCGGCATGTCGCGGCAGGCCTCGGCGATCACGGCGAGATCTTCGTTCGCCACCGCATCAACCACCACATGCGCCACACCATCGGCCTTCATCGCCGCCAGTTTGTCCCGCAGGGCCGCAGCCCCCTGTGCCACCGTAAGACGGTCCGCCAGACCGACGGCTTTCGTCACCTGCGGCGTCAACAAACGCATCAGATTGCTGTCGCGCATCGGGGTCAGCGGGTGATCCTTCATCGGGCTTTCGGCCAGTGGTTGCTGGCCGACAAACAGGTTGCCCATGAAGATCGACCGGCCATTTTCCGGAAACGCCGGGCAATAGATCGTCTGGTCAGTACCAAGCTCCGCCATCAGCGCCTCGGCCACCGGGCCGATATTGCCCTCTGCGGTACTGTCGAAGGTCGAGCAATATTTCCAGAAAAACCGCTGCGCCCCGGCGGCGCGCAGCCATTGCAGCGCCTCGCGGGTTTCGGCCACCGCTTCGGCAACTGGCGCAGTACGGGATTTCAGCGCAATCACCTCAAACGCAGCCGGGTCGGCAGGCGGCTCTGACGGCACGCCGATGCGCAAAGAGACGCGCACGCCACTGCGGGCCAAAAGCCCGGCCAAATCGGTCGCGCCAGTGAAATCATCGGCAATACATCCAAGAACGGTGGTCATGTGTTTTCTCCTGGCAAGGTCAATCCAGCGTTGCGGGCATAGACCTTGGCGACTGCGGCGTCGTCCTCCTGTCCATGGCCCATGCCGGCGGCTGCGATAAATTGCTGTAGTGCGGCGGCGGTGATCGGGGCGCTGAATTGCGCAGATTTGGCGATGTCGAGCACGATGCCCAGATCCTTTGGCCAGATATTGACCGAGCTGAGCGGCGTGTAGTCACCCGCCACGATATGCGGCGCACGGTTTTCCAGCATCCAGCTGGTGCCGGCGCATTTGCTGATCACCTCGACAAACTTCTCGGGCGTGACGCCCTGGGTCATGCCAAAGGTCAGCGCCTCGGCCATGGTGGCGATATGCACCCCGGCCAAAAGCTGGTTCACCGCCTTCATGGCGCTGCCGGCGCCAACGTCGTCGCCAAGTTCGAACACCGTCTGGGCGATACTGTCCAGCAGCGGCCGTGCGGCGGCAAAGGCATCGGGCGCGCCCGACGCCATGATCGAAAGCTGGCCGCTGGCGGCCTTGGCCGCGCCACCGGAAATCGGCGCATCAAGATAGTGAACACCGGTCTCGCCACAGCGCGCCGCCATGTCCCGGGCAAAGGCCGGCGGCACGGTGGCACAGGCCAGGACAACTGCGCCGGGCTTCAGCTTCGCAACGATCCCGTCCGCGCCGAACAGCACGCTTTCGGTCTGGGCGGCGTTCAGCACGACGACGGCCACGGCATCCAACCCACCGGCAGCCTCGTCCAGGGGGCTGTCTTGCCCGCCTTCGGATTTGAACTTGGCGATCTGGTCCGGGTTTATGTCCACGCCCCAGACCTTGTGCCCGCCACGCAGGGCCGAAGCGGCCATGCCGTATCCCATCGAGCCCAGGCCGATGACAGCAACATTATGTGCACTTTTGGTATTCATGGACATCTTAATTTCCTTTCAGCCAATTCGGCAACCATAGCGCAACGTCCGGGAAGAACAGCACAATGGCAAGCGCCACGACCTGAATGCAGATGAAGGGGATCAGCGCGCGGAAGATCTCGGACAGGCTCATGTCCTTGGGGGCGACGGATTTCAGATAGAAGGCAGCCGGGCCAAAGGGTGGCGAAAGATAGCTGACCTGCATGTTCATCGCAAAGAGGATGCCGAACCAGACCGGGTCCATCCCCAGTTTGATGATGATCGGCACAAAGATCGGCATGGTCAAAAGCGCAATCCCGATCCAGTCCATGAACAGACCCAGCACCACGAGGATACCCATCATGATCAGCACAATCACCATTGGCGACGCACCGCTGTCGAGGATGGTGCTTTCGATGAAACGGTTGCCGCCCATGAGGTTGTAGACCCCCACCAGCGCCGCCGCGCCAAGGCCGATCCAGATGATCATGCCGCAGGTTTCCAACGTCTGTTTCAGGCTGTCGCGGATCAATGCCCAGGTCACTTCGCCCCGGATTGCCGCCGACAGGAACACGCCGACCACGCCCATGGCTGCGGCCTCGGTCACCGAGGCGATGCCGCCGTAGATCGAACCCAGAACCGTCACCGCCACACCGACCGGCAGGATCACACCGCGCATCTTGCGCAGTTTTTCCGACATCGGGATGTCCAGCTCCGCGTTCGAAATCGGCGGTCCCATCTCTGGGTTCGCGTAGCAGCGCACGAGGATGTAAATGATGTAGAACGACGCCAACATCAGGCCGGGGGTCACGGTGGCCAGGAACAGATCACCGATCGAAACACTGGCAGTGAGACCATAGACGATCAACACGATCGACGGCGGGATCATCGTCCCCAGCGAGCCGCCGGCGCAGACGGTGCCAATGGCCAGCGCCCGGTTGTAGCCCAGCCGCAGCATCTGTGGCAGCGCGATCAGGCCCAGCAGCACGATTTCGCCGCCGATGATGCCAGAGATCGCCGCAAGAAAGACCGCCGCGACAAGCGTTTGCACGGCGACGCCGCCCTTGATCCGACCGGCAATCAGACGCATCGCATCATAGAGATCGCGCGCCATGCCCGACCGGTCCAACAGCGAGGCCATGAGCACGAACATCGGAATGGCGACAAGCACGTATTCGTTGACAAAGGAATAGATGCGCGACGACACCAGCGGCACGCCCATCGGGCCGAACCAGGCGATGGTGAACAGGATCGCAATCAACCCGGTCACAAAGGCCAGCGGGATACCGGTCAGGATCAGGATCATGATCGACCCCACCAACAGGAAAGAGCCCGACTGAATGCCCAGATCGCGGCCTTGGGAAAACAGCACATAGCCGCCGATGGCCAGGATGGCAAAGACGATCCCGATGGCGGCAAGGGCCATTTTGCTTGGCGGCTCTCCGGCGCTCTGCCGGAACCCGGTGCCTTTCCAGGCGGTCCAGATATGGCCGACGGATTGGATCGCCAGCACGATCGCGGTGATCAGCAGCATCAACTTGATGATGGCAGGGGTGATCGGGTTCCACGCCGACCCGGACCGCTCAAGCCGGATGTCACCCTGCGGCGTCCACCAGGATTTTTCGACCATCGTATAGGCCGCATAGGCAATCGCCACCGCAAAGAACAGCGCAAGCAATCCGTTCACGATATCCAACAGCCGCCGGGTGCCGCCGCTGGTGTTGAAATAGATCAGCCCGATGCGAATATGTTTGTCGGCAGCAAGACATTGCATACCACCGTAGAGATAACAGGCCGCAATCAGCGCGATCACCGTTTCATGCGCCCAGATCGTCGGGGCGTTAAAGAAATATCGCATGACAATCTCGTAGATCGAGATCACCGTCGCGATGGCAAACAGGAAACTGAATGCGGTGCCAACCGTGATAATACCACGATCCAGCGCGTTCTGAGGACCGGCATTGTCTTCTTCATGGACCCTTTTAAGCGCCTCAAGCTGCGCTTCGATTTCGGCTTCGGTCATCGCCGCGTCATGTTGTGCCATTGTTTCCTCCCGAAACGTGAGCTGGACAGTGGAAAACGAAGGGGCCGAAACCGGCCCCCTCGGGTCTTGCCGTCAGACGGCGATCACTCGGCCAGAAGGCCCTTTTCGGTCAGATAGGCGGTGACGCTCTCATAGGCTTTGCCGGCCATTTCGGACCGTTCCGCCCAGTTCGCCCACTGCGATTTGGCAATGCCACGGAACTTGGCGCGCTCTTCGTCGGACCAGTCGATCACGGTGATTTCGGGGTCGGCCTGTGCCTCGGCCAGGGCGGCCTCGTTCTGGACGTCAAGCTGGCTGATCATGTCCCGCGCAAAGACCGAGACCGACTCGTTCAAAATGGTCTGAAGGTCTTCGGGCAGCCCGTCATAAATCGCCTTGTTCAGGGAAACCTCGATGACCGGCATCGAGTGGAACCCAGGATAAAGCGGGTATTTGGCGAACTCGTGCATGCCCTGGGCGTGGTTGGTCGAGAACACGGTATAATCGGCCGCGTCAATCACGCCTTTTTCCAGCGCGGTATAAACTTCGGAGCCAGGCAGGTTCACCGGCGAGGCACCCGCGGCGGCAAAGACCTCTTGCACCATGCCTTCGGGGGCACGCATCTTGATGCCTTTGAGGTCATCAACGCCATGGATCGGCTTGGTCGACAAAAAGGCTTCGACCCCGGTTGCCGAAGCCCCGAGGAATTGCAGACCGTAGGGGTTCACCAGCTCGTTGAAAAGCGCCTTGCCGCCGCCATTTTCCATGTAGTCGAACATCTGCTCGGGCGCCGACCATGCGCCGACGAGGTTGCCCAGCATCGCAAAGGCCGGATCCTTGCCCGAGAAATACGACGGGTCGGTGATGTGGCCCTGCAGGATGCCGGCGCCAACCGCGTCGAGGGTTTCGATATGCGCCACCACTGTCCCGACGGGTACGACGGTGATCTCGATACGGCCATCGGACAGCGCGTTGACGCGGTCGGCCCAGGCTTCTTCGATCGGAAAGAAGTTGTCACCGGCCTGCGCCGAGGTCTGGAACGTCCACTGGTATTCTTGCGCCAGGGCCGTGCTGGCCATCAGCGACGTGGCAGCGACGAGGCCGCCCAGAAGTGCGGATTTCAAAGTGTAAGCAGTCATGTTTCCTCCCGTCAGACCCCCTTCGGGGCCTTGGTCCGTTTCAAGACGCGATTTCTGCGAGATCGCGTTGTCTGCCCGGCAAAATCTCTGCCGGTATCGAAACCGGTATCGGTACCGGTATGGATATCAGTGACACATCCTGTAATGATGTGTCAACACTTGGGTTCGGCACCTTGGGATTGAGCAGTGGGATTTGAGACCCGGATCAGGTAAAAGATCGCCTGTGAGGGAGCGGTAAGCCTATGAGAAAAAGAAAAACCTTGGTCGATGTCGCCGCCGCCGCAGGGGTCAGCAAGATGACAGCCTCACGCGCGCTGAGGGGCGACAAGGATGTGTCAGAGGCCAATGTCAAGAAGGTGAAACGCGCCGCCCGCGAGATCGGGTATTACGGGAATCATCTGGCTGCGTCGCTGTCCAGCAAACGCACCGACCTGATCGGAGTGGTCGTTCCCAACCTCTCAAACATCGTTTTTCCCGAAGTCATGTCCGGGGTGACCAACGCGCTGAAAGGCTCTCCTCTTCAGCCGGTGTTCGGTGTGACCGATTATGACCCCGAAACCGAATACGACATCATCCGCAACATGCTTTCCTGGCGGCCTGCCGGGCTGATCGTTGCCGGACTTGACCAGCCAGAGGATACCCGAAAATTGCTGGCCGGCGCCGGTATTCCCATCGTCCAGATCATGGATTGCGATGGCGACCCGGTCGATGCCTGTGTCGGATTTTCACAAATCGGGGCCGGGCGCGACATGGCGTCGGCCCTTCTTGCGGCGGGGCGGCGGCGCTTTGGATATGTCGGGCGCAACCTCGCCAAGGATCTCAGGGCGGCCAAGCGCAAGAAGGGTTTCCATGACAAGTTGCGCGACCAGGGGCTAGATTTCATCGACACAATCGACAGGTCGCACCTGCAGGAGGATGAGACCACACAATCAGCCATCGCCTGTGGGCGGCGTATGACGGCCGATCTTCTGGCCCGTCAACCTGATCTTGATTGCATCCATTTTTCCAACGACGACCTCGCCTTTGGCGGGTTGTGTCATTGCATCGCCGCGGGCATCGACGTGCCGGGCACGCTCGCCCTGGCCGGTTTCAACGGGCTGAGCCTTATCGAGGGGTTCCCCGGAAAGATCGCGACCTCCCGCACCGCCCGCCGCGAGATCGGCGAGACCGCCGCCAAGGCCATTCTGGAGACAGTCGAAGGCACCAAACCAGAGAGTGAAAAGATCCACATTCTGACCCCGACCATCACGCTCGGGGATTTGGCAGAGATTGCCAAGTGAACGCATCGGCGGTTGTGATGCGCGACCGGCCCTTTCCTGTCAGACCTATCGCCCAGCTTTGCTGCAATAACGCGCTTAGAACAACCGTTTCAGACCGCGATTCCGCTTTGGGTCACACGACGCGACAAGGAAGGTCCCGACCAGCAAAGAACGCATCGAGATTATCCGCCGCCATATGCCCCATCGCGGTGCGCACCTCTTCGGTTGCGGACCCGATATGCGGCAGCAGCGTGACGTTTTCCATTTCTCGCAGGATTTCCGGCACCTCTGGCTCTTTGGCAAAGACGTCGAAACCGGCCCCGGCGATGCGTTCCTCGGCCAGTGCTGCAATCAGGGCATCCTGGTCAAGACTGTCGCCACGCGCGGTATTGATCAAATAGGCCGAGGGCTTCATGCGGGCAATATGCGCGGCGGTGACCAACGGTGTGTCGCCACCGCCCGGCACATGGACGGACACCACATCCGCCGCCGCCATCACAGCATCAATGCTGTCCAACCTTTCGGCGGGGAAACCTAATTCGCCCACCGGTGAGCGGTTATAATAGGCGATTTTCATGCCAAACCCGACCGCCGCCCTATGCGCGACGGCCTGACCGATGCGGCCCATCCCGATAATGCCCAGCACCTTGCCCTGAATGCTGGAGCCCAAGCCATCGACAATGGAAAACCCGGTCCATCGCCCCGCGCGCAGCATTTTCTCGGCGGCAAAGGCCCGGCGTGTGACCGATAAAATCAACAGCAATGCGGTGTCGGCGGTGGCATCCGTCAGAACATCCGGCGTATTCGAAACGGCAATGCCTGTTGCCTTGGCCGCGTCGACATCAATGTTGGAATACCCGACACCGACATTGGCAATCATCCGCGTCTTGCACCCCTTGTCCTGTAGCATCTCCGCGGTGATCCGGTCGCTGACAGTCGGCACCAGGGCCTCATACGCGCAAAGCGCCCGGCCAATGGCCTCAGGCGTCATCGGCCTGTCGTCGGGGTTGAAGGTCGCCTCGTAGTTTTCGGCAAGACGCGCCTCAACCGCCGGTGTCAGCTTCCGCAGCACCAGAATTTTGGGTTTTTCCAATCGCGAGGTCATGTGCGTGCGGCTTCAAACTTTGCCCAGGCTTCTTCCAGCTTGTTGATATCAAATCCGGGTTCGCGGGCGGGGCCAAGCACGATGCTTTCGCTGGCGATCACGGTTTCGATTGCGCGTTTGAGATCGGGAATGACTTCGTCCGGAATGACCAGCGCGCCATGGCGGTCGGCGTGGATCAACTCGCCCTGTGCGACCCGCATCCCCATGACGCTGACGTCGGTGCCGATATCGACAACATGGACAAAACCGTGGCTGGGCCCGAGCGATCCGGCCAGCACCGGAAAACCCTCATCAATGACATCAAGATCGCGCAAGACGCCATTGGTCACCGCCCCCGCAAGGCCAAGACCCTTGTGAACGGCAACATGCACTTCGCCCCACCAACCGGCGATACAATTTGGATAATCGACATCCTCGACCACCGCCGCAGTTGGCCCGTTACCGGCCGCCATTGATCGGAAATACTCCATCCGGCGGGCCCGGATGACATCCGGGGCCTCGTTCGGGGGCGCAAGACCGGAAATGCGCGCCGTCCGTGCGAACCCGACAATGGCCGGATCGCCGGGTTTGGAATGCTGCATTGTGCCGCGCGTGAAACGGTTGAACCCCCGCTTGCCTTGCGCCACTTCAATCGCGTTGCAAACCGTCGGGGTGTCAACCTTGCGCAGCAGCGCCAAAAGATCGTCGGGAAGTGCTGTGTCGGTCATGGATCTTGTCCTCTTCAGAGAAAATTCTGTTCCGCGATATCTGTCAACCTGCGGTCCAACCGCCGTCGACCAACAGCGATGTCCCCGTGACAAGTGCGGCGGCATCAGAGGCCAGATAGATCACCGCCCCCATGATATCTTCGACCTCGCCGATGCGACCCAGCTTGATCTTTTCCTTGACCCAGGCCGCGCGCTCGGGGTTGTCGAATGTCTGATCGGTCAGCGGGGTGCGGATGAAGGTGGGGCAAATCGCATTGATGCGGATCTGGTCTGCGCCCCATTCGATGGCCATGGCCTTGATCATGCCTTCCAGACCATGTTTGGACGCGCAATAGACCGCGCGGTCGACACCGCCGACACGGCCCATTTGGCTGCCGATGTGGATGATTGAACCGCCGGTATCGGCCATGCATTTCGCTGCGGCCACCGACAGGAAATAGGCCCCCCGCAAGTTCACACCCATAACGGCATCGAAATCTTCGGGCGTGGTTTCAAGCGCGGGACCATGACGGGCAAGCCCCGCAGAATTGACCACCACGTCAAGCCGCTGACCATTCAGTGCCTCTGTAAGGGCGGGTTGATCGGCAATGTCCAATACCAAAGCCTCGGCAGACCAACCTTCGGCCTGCATTTCCTTCACCGTGTCGTCCAGACGGTCACGCCCGCGCGCGGCACAGATGACATGTGCGCCCATTTCGGCCAACGCCACCGCGCATGCCTGACCAATGCCTGACGAGGCCCCCGTCACCAAGGCGCGTTTGCCGTCCAGGCGCAGGGAAGGTGTGCGCGGCAGGCTCACTCTGCCGCCTCCGGCAGGGCAGCAGGCCCACCATATGGAACGTTGATGCCGCCATAGCGACGCACGCGCACATTGCATTGCTCGGCGTGGCCCACGAAGCCCTCCAACAGGCAAAGGCGCGACCCGTAAGCGCCAATCAGGGCTGCGGCCTCGTCTGTGGTCACCTTTTGATAGCTGTGTGTTTTCAGGTATTTGCCGACCCAAAGCCCGCCGGTATAGCGACCGGCCTTTTTGGTTGGCAACGTGTGGTTCGTGCCGATCACCTTGTCACCATTGGCCACATTGGTTCGCGGCCCAAGAAACAGCGCGCCGTAACAGGTCATATGCTCCAGGAACCAATCGTCGCGGTCGGTCATCACCTGAACATGTTCGCTTGCAATATCATCGGCGACGGCCAGCATCTCGTCATAGCTGTCACAGACGATCACCTCGCCGTAGTCTTCCCAGCTCACTCTGGCGGTGCCCGCAGTGGGCAGAAGGCCAAGCAGGCGGTCAATCTCGGACATGGTGTCCTGTGCCAGCTTTTCCGAATTGGTCAGCAGCACACAGGGGCTGTTATAGCCATGTTCCGCCTGCCCCAGAAGGTCGGTCGCGCACAATTCGGCATCGGCGGCGGTTTCATCCGCGATCACCATGGTTTCGGTGGGGCCGGCAAACAGATCAATGCCGATCCGGCCAAAAAGCTGGCGTTTGGCTTCGGCGACAAAGGCATTGCCGGGCCCGACAAGCAAATGCACCGGATCAATGCTTTCGGTGCCGATGGCCATTGCGCCGACGGCCTGAATGCCACCCAGAACATAGATCTCATGCGCGCCGCCAAGATGTATCGCCGCGATCACCCCCGGGTTCGGTTCCCCATTGAAGGGCGGCGTACAGGCGATGATGCGCGGCACGCCCGCAACGGATGCGGTGGCGACCGACATATGTGCGCTGGCTACCATCGGAAATTTGCCGCCGGGAATATAGCAGCCCACCGATTGCACGGGGATATTCTTGTGCCCCAAAATGACACCGGGCATCGGCTCTACCTCGATGTCCAGCATGGAATCGCGCTGCGCCTTGGCAAAATTGCGTACCTGCTCCTGAGCGAACTTGATGTCAGCGAGGTCCTGTGGGCTGACTTTGGCGATGATTGCCTCGATCTCTTCTTCGGTCAGCCGATAGGTGCTGCGATCATATTTGTCGAACTTCACCGACAATTCACGCACCGCCGCATCGCCACGCGTTTCGATATCTTTGAGTGTCGAGGCCACAACGGCGGCGGTCTTGGCGTCGTCTTCGGCACGATCTGCGGCGGGTTTCCCGCGTTTGAGATAGGTGATTGTCATGTGGGATCTCCAGTCATGTCTGAACCATGTTGTCTGATGGTGGCCCCGCCTGAAGTGCAGGGAATGCGGGCCACCTTAGGTATCTTTGTGATGTGCGCAGTGCGGTTACGCTGGTTGCAGGCTCTGGTTCTGATGGGCCTCGGTCGCCTTGCGGGACAGGACGACAAGCCCGCCAAACACCAGCACCGCAGTCAGTGTCGCCCACCAGGGCGGCAACAATGCCAGAGTAACCGGCACAAGCCAGAGCACACGTGACAGCCCGCCCCAGGGCAGCCGAGCGCCGCCCAGAAGATGCGCGACAGCCAGCGCAAAGACCGCCCCCGACAGCACCGCACGGGCAATGCCCTCGGCCCCGCCGCCGCCCAACATGCCCGGATAGGCAATGAACAGCATCGGCAACGCATAGGCAGTCGCCCCAAGCCGAAGGGTCTCCATCGCTACCTTCATCCAGGGTGCCTGGGCGATGGTGGCCGCGACAAACACCCCAAGACAGACCGGCGGCGTAATCACCGACAGCGCGGCGTAATACAGAACGAACATATGCACGACCAACGGGTCGATCCCCTGTTGGATCAGGGCCGGTGCAAAAACCGCAGCAACCATCACATAGGCGGCGGAGGTAGGCAGGCCCATGCCCGCGATCAGGCAGACCACTGCCATCAATCCGGCGATCACCCAGATTTGCCCCTGCCCGATTGCCAGCACCGCCGACGTCACGGCCACCCCGAACCCGGTCAGGTTGATCATTGCCACAAAGACCTGAGCACCCACCAACAGGATGCCGACGATGACAACGCCCTTGCCGCCGGCCTCCAGTGCCCGAATGATGATGCCGAATACCGCGCGGGGATCTTCACCACCGGAAATCCGGGCGACAAAAACGGCGACCAACATGGCAATCATGCCGAAACAGGCCGTCAATTCGACGGAATAGCCGTTGATAACGCCAAATCCCAACCCCAACAGCGCCGCCACAATCGGTGCCAACCGCCGGAAACTCATCGCGCCGCGCCAATCCGGCAGATCATCGGCGTTCACCGCGCGAAAGCTTTGGCGGCGCGCGATGACATGCACGGTAGAATAGATGCCAAGATAGAAAAGCAGCGCCGGAACAACCCCGGCAAGGGCGATGGACCAGTAATTCATGCCCACCAGTTCGGCCATGACAAACGCCGCGGTCCCCATGATCGGCGGCGCAAGCTGCCCCCCGGTCGAGGCAATGGCCTCTACCGCGCCGGCATAGGCGGGTGGGTATTTCAACCGCTTCATCAACGGGATGGTAAAATTGCCCGTTGTGGCAACATTGGCCACGGTCGACCCGTTGATCGCGCCGAAAAAGCCCGAAGCAAAAGTCGCGATTTTGGCCGCACCGCCCGGACGCGCACCACCAAGCCGCGCAGAAAGATCAAAAAACGTCTCGCCCGCGCCGGTGTGCAGCAGGATCGCGCCAAACAGCACAAAGGCCGCAAGCGTCGTCGATGCCACATTGACCAGCATCCCCCAAAGGCCGCGATCGGACAGAAAGATGATTTCCGTCAAATAACCCGCATCAAACCCGCGATGGCCGAATTGGCCGGGGATGAGATAGCCGAAAAACGCATAGGCCACAGAGGCCAGCACAATCATCGGGAACACCCAATTCGAGGTGCGGCGCGCCAATTCCAGCACACAGAGCAAGGTGCCGAACCCCATCACCATGTCCCAGCTGGTGGCCCAGGGCAGATCGGTCATTATGGCTTCGAAATTGCCGATGATATACGTGCCCGACGCTGTCACCGTCACAACGATTGCCGCGTCGATCACCATGCCCAGCGGGCGCCAGCGGCTGCCGCCAAACAGGGGGTGCATCATCACGGCAAGCGACACGATGGTCATCACGAACAACGCGCGCTGCACCAGAGATTCGAATGGTCCGTTAAAGGAGGTGTAGAATACGAAAGCCCCCAACAGGACGGCCAGCGCAGCAATGGTCGTTTGACGGACCTTTGCGAGGAAAGGAAGATCGGGCATCTCGGCACCTTTGGGCAAGAGATTGAATGAACGGGGCAGCCACAGGCCCGCCCCGTCAACAACACATCTGGATCGTTACTTGAGCCGATCAGGCACAGTCAGGCCGATTTCTTCGTAGTAACGAACCGCCCCGGGGTGCAGCGGGCTGGTGGCATATTGCAGCGTCAACTCGGGCAGGTTGTTGCCCTTGACCGCAGGAAACGCCGCTTCTTGCGCCGCCATGTTTTCCATCACCGCCTTGGTGATGTCATAAGCGGTCTGGTCATCCAAATTCGGGCGCGCCGACACGCCGATCATGAAACCCCATGATGTGTAAGGGCCGGAATTTTCCATGTCACCGCCGGGCATCTCGACAATCGAAAGTTCCGGCAATTCTTCGCGAATTTGCGCTTCCTGCGCATCGTCGAGCCCCAGCACCTGCACCGGCGTGAAAGCCGCAATATCGGTGGTCAGCGCGTCAAAGGATGTGCCGACCGCGCTCTTGATGAAACCGGCGGACCGGTTGTCCCGGATTGCATTGGCCAGTTCGCCATTGGACCCGCGCACCCAGTCCGGCGCGATCCCGAACAACTCAAAAACTTCAAGCGAGGTCGCCTCGGTCGAGGAACCGCGCGCCCCGGGACCAAATGCCATGCCGTTCAGATCTGCAAATTCGGTGACGCCTGAATCGCGGCGCACCACAACGTTTTGCGGCGCCAGCGAATAGGCCCAAAGCAGCCGGGATTCGACCGCGCGCCCGTCAAAGGATTTCACGCCGTTATAGGCATGATAAAGCGTCGACGTTGTGATCAAGCCGATATCCAGCTGATCCCGCGACATGCGTTTGAGATTGTCGACCGTCGCGCCGGTTTCCACCACCGAGGCCTGATAGCCGTCAGGATAGGCGCTGTTTACGATATTGGCCAATGCGGCAAAATAGGCGTAATGCGCGCTTTGCGAATTGGTCGCGCCAAAGGCAAGCCGCGTCTCTGCGGCAGCCGGAATGCTTGCTCCCAGACCCGCGATTGTCAAAGCTGCGGTCGAAATCAGAGTCTTGAATTTCATGTTGTGCCTCCCAGTAACATGGGCCCCAAAAAATCTGGTGCCTGCGCGGGAAAGAACAACAAAATGAAAAAGTCTGCAACGATTTCGCCCTATAGTGAAATTATTTCACTATCCGCTTTCACGCTCCTGCATTTCGCCCTGCAAGATTCGTATATCACCGGAATCGAACGACGCTTCGGCACTGGTGATGATATCGACCGCCTGGTGCAACATCCGACGCAGCGGCTGGCGCACCGTTGTCAGGCGATAGGCGGCCCAGGACGCCATCGGAATATCGTCAAAGCCGATGACCGCAATGTCCTGAGGCACCGAAACACCGGCAATGCGCGCCGCATCCAGAAAGGCTATGGCCATGATATCATTGGCACAAAATACCGCATCCGGCAGTGGCCGCTGCCCAAGAAGGTCCTGAGCGGCACGGAAGGCTTGTTGATAGTCGAACCCGCCATCCAACTGTCTATAGATAGGTGTTCCCGCTTCTTCGAGATGATCGCGAAATCCGCGCATCCGCTCTAAATGAGTAGACGTGTCGCGCCGCCCACCGACAAAGGCAATCCGTTGTCGACCCGCCGTCAAAAACCGTGACGCAATCTGTTGGGCGCCGCCGTAGTTGTCGCAGCACACCGCCATCATGGTATTGTCCGTTTGCACACGATTCAAAAGCACCGCCGGCAACCCGTTCTCGCGGCACAAACGCGCCATGTCCGAGGTCATTGTCGAACTTGCCAGGATCACACCTTCTGTCCGAAAATCAAGCACTTGCCGCATGATTGTATCCACCTCCTCGGCTGAGGGCACGACATGCACAATTGCTTTCAGCCCGCGTTCGGGCAATTGGCGCACCAGCTCGTCAACCGCGTTCGGATAAAACGGGTTGTGCAGCTCGCTGACCACCATCGCGATGGTGTTGGTTGCCTGTTTGGAAAGGGTCTTGTCGACGTTGCTGACATAACCCAGCCTCGCCGCCGCGGCAAAAATTGCCTTTCGCTTGTCCTCGGCAATGGGCGCATCGGACCGATACGCCCGCGAAACAGCCGAAGTGGACACCCCGGCAAGGTCGGCAACATCTTTGGCGGTAATCTTTTTCATACTTTGTCTATAGCCACACCAGACGCGTGCGTGAAATACTTTCATCGCGCCTGACGTCCTAAGGGCCCGCCAAATCGCTGGCGACAGAGCACGAGACCGCGCTGCCCCTCGAAATTCAGGGGCTTCAGCTACGCATTCTACAAATTTCGATTAACTTCCACCGATGGAAGCAACCCCGTGACGCCAAAATGGCTTTTGGGATCTGCAATTGACGCCCTGATACCCTGCTTGATGACAATAAACACAATGAATTCCCGCTTTCGACCTCAAGTTTTTCTTGAAATTTGTTAGCGGCATCCGACACTTTATGCTCCTCGCTACCGCTCACCGCGCTTGTCTTTTGGCAACTGCGTCACGCTGACGATCAATGGCCGCTTTTCGGCAACTTCCGGGCCTTGGGTGAATATGTTCAAAAATCCGCTTTATTGATCCCGTCAAAGTGGCGAAGACCCCAGTCGCGCAATCATGGCAACTCAATTCGCAGGGATACCCCAAACCAAGAACGTTTATACCAACGCGCGGCCAAGTTTCACCATTGTCATGGCGCGTTGCAAAACCGTCTCGCCGCAACGCGGGAAACGTCTGGGCAAGCATCATTTGCCAGATCCAATCCGTGAGTTAGCGCTTTGCCGCGCCGCGCGGGTCGTCTACCATATCTTCGCATCCTGACCTGACATGCTTGTGGGAACGAAGACGTGAACCGTGGCACTTTCGATCTTCGCCTGCTGGGCTATTTCCACCGCACCGCACAGACCGGCAATATCACGCGCGCGGCGGCAGAGCTCAATGTGGCGCAGCCCACGCTGTCCAAGGCGCTCAAGCTGTTGGAAGATCAGGTCGGCACACCGCTGCTGGAACGGCATGCACACGGGATTTCATTGACGCCGATTGGTGCGCGGCTGGCCGAACATGCGGCGGTGGTGGTGGCGCAGGTCAATGATGCCGCCGCCGAAATGGCGCAATTGCAGACCGGACAGGGCGGCCACGTGCAGATCGGCGCCGGCCCGTCCTGGGTGCGGCGCATGCTGCCCGAGGCGGTCAGCCGGATCACGACGCAACGGCCCGACATGATGATCGAGGTGCACACCGGGTTTGACGAGTCGCTGCTGGAGCGGCTGGCCAAGGGCGCGCTGGATTTCGTGGTCGCCGAACGGCCGCTGGACGGCGAAAGCGGAAATCTGGAATTCCGCTTGCTGACCGCAGACGATCTGATCGTCGTGGGACGGGCGGACCATCCGTTGGCCCGGCGCAAGTCAGTATCGACTTTGGATGCATTGGCGATGGCCTGGGCGCTGCCACCGGGGGATACGCTGGCGCGGCGCAAGCTTGACGGTCGGGTGATCAGCCTTGGCCATTCGCCGCCGCAGGCCCATGTGGTGTCGACATCGCTGACCTTCCTGCTGACCCACGCAAGCCAGACCGACACGCTGGTCTATACGACGCGTTCACAGCTTTTGACGCCCGAAGCGGCCCAGCTGGTGGAAATCGACGTGCCGGAGCTGGTGACCAACCGTCAGGCCGGTTTGATCTATCGCAGCCCCGGATTGTTGACCCCGGCGGCGCGGGTGATTGCCGATGCATTGATCGAGGAATGCGCCGCGGATCCCTTCAACTAAGGCATAGCCAGCGGCTATGGAGAGAGCAATTCTTTTCATTTCCGGAATGCCATCCGTCTGAGGTACACCCAATAACAAGCGATGCGGGAGGTATCGCAATTGCCACTCATGGGAGGTCACATGGCTCTTTTTACTGGACATACAAAACCCCTGCGCACCGGTCTTGCGGCCAGCGCACTGGCGCTCTGCGCGTCGCTGGCTTCGGCTGCGGAAACGCCGATCACCATCGTCATCAACCAATCGCCGTGGTTTCCCGGCTTTCAGGCGGTGGTCGAGAAATACGAAGAAGAAACTGGCAATACCGTCAACCTTGACGTCAATCCCTTTGCCGGCAGCCTGGAAAAACAGCGCACCGCCGTGCGTTCGGACGCCAGCCCCTTTGACATCCTGATCATGAACGCGGGCTTTTTCGTCGAATTCTATACCGGCGGCTTCATGCAGCCGCTGACCGATATCGACGCCGATTTCGCCCTGGGCGAAGACATCTATACCTTTGACGACAGCACCTGCTGGAACGCCGAGGCCAAGACAATCACCTGCGACGGTGGCGATCTGCTGACCGTGCCGGTCAACCCCAACGTGCTGATCCTGCACTATCGCAAAGATCTTTATGACGCGGCCGGCCTTTCGGCGCCCACCACCTGGGACGAGCTGTACGAAAACGCCAAGACCTTGCAGACCAATCGGCTCTACGGCATTTCGCAACGCGGCCAGCGCGGCACCTTTGACGTGACCTATGACGTCTTTCCCTACATCTGGTCGCATGGCGGCGGGGTTGTCGATCAGAACGACGATGGCAGCTTCGCGGTCACGATCAACTCCGAAGGCACGCTGGCCGGGATGGAAACCTACCTGAAATTGGCGAACGACGTGGGCCACCCCTCGACCGCCGGGCAGACCCAGACCAACGTGATTCAGAACATGGCCACCGGGCGCGCCGCGCATATCAACTCGGTGCCTGCGCCGGGGTTGTTTGACGATGACACCAAATCCATGGTGGTGGGCCAGGTCGCCTATGCGCCGCCTCCCGGCACGGCGGAAATCCCATCGGCCACGCCGCTGGGTCACTGGCTGGCGGGTGTGCCGAAAAACGTCGCGGATGAGAACAAGCAAGCGGCGCTGGCATTCCTGACATGGTTCCAGACCGATGCGGCACAGCGCGCCTATGCCGAAGCCGGGTCGATGCCGGTCAGCCGGGCGGTGCTTGAATCCGACATGGCCGATCAGCCGGAATACCGCTGGATGAAGGCCATGGCCGAAGCTGTGCCCAATGCGCGGCTGACATTCACCTTCCCCGAAGCAACCCAGGTTCTGGCGATCACAGAGCTGCGGTTCAATCAGGCCATCGGTGGCGAGCTGGAGCTGAAAGACGCGCTCAACACCGCTGCCGAAGAAATCACCAAGGTTATGCAGGACGCCGGATACGACATCCCCGCGCCTGAACTGCTCCAGTAACCTCCCCGGTGGTCGCGGCTTCGTTCGCGGCCACCAAAATCAACGGAGCCCGTCCCATGAAAACCGATACCTTCTGGCGTCACGCGACGCTATGGCCCGCGCTTGTCCTTTTTGCGCTTCTGACCATCCTGCCGCTGATGAAACTCTTTGCGCTCAGCTTCCATGACGTGGAGTGGGTCAACCGCGAAGCGGTCTGGGACTGGGTCGGGTTGTCCAATTACGCCAAGCTGCCGCAGGACAATCTGCTGCGGGCCGGGGCGTTGAACACGCTGATCTTTGCGGTGGTTGCCGTGGCGCTGCAAATGCTGCTTGGTTTCATCCTTGCCTTGCTGACCACGCGCGTGGTGCGGGGGCGGGTGTTTTACCGGACCGTTTTCATCCTGCCGATCCTTGTGCCCGGCATCATCATCGGCGCGATCTGGAAGCTGATGTATTCTTATGACTTTGGCGTGCTCAACAGCATCCTCATGGCCCTGGGACTTGCCCCGCAGGACTGGCTCGGCAGCCCCGATCTTGCGCTGTTGTCCGTGATCATCGTTGATGTCTGGCATTGGACGCCGTTCTGTTTCCTGCTGCTGCTCGCCGGGCTTGAGAGCCTGCCGGACGACATCTTTGAGGCCGCCAAGATCGACGGCGCCACCCGCTGGCAAGAGCTGCGTCACATCACCCTGCCGCTGATGCTGCCGACCATCGCCGTGACCTTTGTCTTCCGCATGATCCTCGCCTTCAAGGTATTCGACGAAATCTATCTGTTGACCGGCGGCGGGCCGGGCACCTCGACCGAGGTGATCAGCTTCACCATCTATCGCCGTTTCTTCACCGAGGATCAGACCGGCTATGGCGCCGCGATGTCCATCGCCGTGATCGCGGTGATTGCCGCCGGCATCATTGCCGCCACCCGCGCCACCGCCGGCAAAGGAGCCAAGGCATGACCCATGCATCCGACACCCACCAGCCGCTCGCCACGCCACAGCGCCGTTTCGCCCTGACCGACGGTCAGGTCGCGGTGATCCGCCACCTTATCCTGATGAGCTTTGCGCTGGTTGTGCTGTTTCCGTTCTTCTGGATCGTTTCAGCCGCATTCAAGACCCAGATTGATTTGTTGATGGGGCGTATCCTGTTCGAACCCAATCTCGACGGGTTCACCAAGGTCATCTTCGACAAGACCTCGGATTTCCTGCGCAACTTCGGCAATTCCATGGTGATTGGCGCGATCAGCACCTTTCTGGTGCTGGTGATCGCGACGCTGGCGGCCTTCTCGCTCTATCGTCTGCAATGGCCGGGTTGGGTGCTGCATTCGCTGCTGGGCTGGTCGGTGATCTTTCACATGGTGCCGCCGATCACGCTGGCGGGGGCGTGGTATTCGATGTTCCGTTCTGTTGGCCTCGACAACACCTATTCCGGCATCATCCTGGCACATACGACGCTGCATCTGCCGATGGCGCTTTGGATGATGGGGGTCTTTGTCCGTGATGTGCCCAAAGAGCTGGTCGAGGCCGCTCAGATCGACGGCGCCAAGGTGCCGCATATCCTCTGGCATGTGGTGCTGCCGATCGTGCGGCCCGGACTGGCGGCCACCGGCATTCTGACCTTCATCTTCAGCTGGAATGAATTCCCGGTCGTGTTGGTGCTCAGCCAGCGACAGACCGCCACCGTACCGCTTGGCATTGGCAAATACGCCCAGGAAAACACCATCGCCTTTACGGAAATGGCTGCGGCCTCGACCCTGTCGATCCTGCCTGCCTTCCTGCTGCTGCTCTTTGCCCAGCGTTTCATTGTCCGCGGCCTGACCTCTGGCGCTGTGAAATAGGAATTCCCGATGAAAACCGTTCTTGTACTCTTTGACTCGCTCAATCGCCGCGCACTGTCGCCCTATGGCGGCGACACGGTGCCCACCCCGAATTTTGACCGGCTGGCCGCGCGCAGTGCCCGGTTCGACAATCACCACGTCGGCTCCATGCCCTGTATGCCCGCCCGCCGGGATCTGATGACCGGGCGCATGTCCTTTCTGCATCGCAGCTGGGGGCCGATCGAACCCTATGACGTGACCTTTCCCGAGGTGCTGAGCCGTGACAAAGGCGTCTACAGCCATTTTGTCACCGATCATTTCCACTATTGGGAAGATGGCGGCGCGACCTATCACAACCGCTATGACAGCTACGAATTCTTTCGTGGACAAGAAGGCGACCGCTGGAAAGGCGTCGTCGCCCCCGACTGGCCCGGGATCGAAAAACGCTTTGATCCCGGTCAGGTGTCGCGCAAACCGCGCAGCTATCCGCGCCACAACGTGGTCAACCGCGACTATCTGGAGGACGAGGCCGCACATCCCAGTTTTCAGACCTTTGCCGCTGGTGTCGAATTCATCGAACACAACAAGACCGCCGAGGATTGGTTCCTTCAGATCGAAACATTTGCCCCGCATGAGCCGTTTTTTGCACCCAAGCGGTTCCGCGACATTGCCGGCGCGCGCGCCGATGGTCCGGCGCTGGATTGGCCGGAATATGGCCACAGCGACCGCCCGCTAGAGGAAAAGGACGAGCTGCGCGCCAGCTATCATGCCTCGCTTGCGATGTGTGACGAGCTTCTGGGGCAGGTTCTTGATGTCTTTGACCGCGACAACCTGTGGGACGACACCGCGCTGATTGTGACCACCGATCACGGCTTCCTGCTGGGCGAACATGATCTTTGGGCCAAAAACCGCATGGCGCTGTATCAGGAAATCGCCCAGATCCCGCTGTTCATCCATGATCCGGCCCATCCCGCAGCGGCGGGCACGACGGTGGCCGGCCTCAGCCAGACCCCCGATCTGGCCGCAACGATCCTCGATCTTTATGACGCCCCGCGCCCGGATCAGATGGCCTCGCCCTCGCTGCGCCCGATGCTGGCGGGACAGGCATCGCCGCATGAGGCGCTGATTTATGGCTTCTTTGGCGGCGCGGTGAATCTGACCGATGGGCAATACAGCTATCACCGGTATCCGGCGAATGTGGAAACCCAGGAAATCTATCAATACACGCTGATGCCGACGCATATCTTTGATTTCTTCCACCCAGAGGAGCTGACACAGGCGAAACTGGCCCCGCCCACCCCGTTCAGCCGCGACATGCCGCTTTTGCGGGTGCCGGTCAGTTCGAAATCGGCGATGTACAACACCTATGGGCCCGGCTGTCTGATCGAGGATGAAACCCGGCTCTATGATCTGGCGCGCGATCCGGGGCAGACAGCGCCATTGGACACCCCCGCGCTTGAGGCACAGCTGGCGGCACAAATGGCCGATCTGATGCGCGGGCTGGATGCCCCACAAGAGGCCTTTGCCCGGATCGACCTTTTGCCCGAAGCTGTCCCGGCATGATCCACGATTGGCAACATCAGGTGGCAGATCTGCGCCAACTGGCCGCCGTGCGGCGGATCACGCTGGATGATGGGCCGGAACGCGGCGTGCGCGCGCTCAGCTTTGACACCGGCGGCGGGCTGGCCTTTTGGGTGCTGGCCGATCGCAGCCTTGATATCGGCCCGCTCAGCTTTCGTGGCATGCCGCTGGCCTGGCAGCATCCGGCGGGGTTTGTCGCGCCGGGCCATCATGATGCAGAGGCCGACAGCGGCACCGGCATCCAGCGCAGCCTGTCGGGGTTTCTGGTCACTTGCGGGTTGGACAATGCCCGCCAATCGCGCGCGGGCATGCCGCTGCATGGCACGCTGCCGCTGACCCCGGCCCATGTCACCGCCTGCGGGGCGGATTGGGATCGCCCCGATCCGATGCTTTTTGCCACGGGTGAGGTCACCACCGCCCATCTCGGCGGCGCTTGTTTCCGGCTGCATCGCCGGATCGAGGCCCCGGTGGGCGGCGCGACGATGACGCTGATCGACCGGGTGGAAAACATCGGGCCGGAACCGGCGGAAATGCACATTCTCTATCACACCAATTTCGGCTATCCGTTGGTCGCCGCCGATACCACGGTGCGGCTGGATGGCGTTCCGCTGTCATTGGGGGATCAACACACCGCATGCCACCCCACGCCAAAGGGCGGCAGCGCCGACATCAGCCGCGCCGCCAGAGACAGCTGGCCGTCGGCCAAGGTCCAGATCGAAAGCGATTTGCCCTTTGTTCAGTTTTGGCGCGATGCCCGCCCCCGGCGCAACGTGCTGGCGATTGAACCGTCCAATTGCGACCGCACCGCCGACGGCACCAGCGGCCCCGGCACATGGCTGGCCCCCGGCGAAAGCTGGCAATCACACCAAAAATACACCTTTTTATCCGGCAATCAGGAGGAATGACATGGCACATGTTCGGCTGAACAACCTGTCCAAAAGCTATGGCAAGGTCGATGTGATCAAAGATGTCTCGCTTGACATCAAGGACGGCGAATTTGTCGTGCTGATCGGCCCGTCGGGCTGTGGCAAATCCACCCTGTTGCGCATGATCGCCGGGTTGGAAAGCATCACATCCGGCACGCTACAGATTGGCGGCGCCCCGATGAATGATGTGCCGCCTCGGGATCGCGGCATCTCGATGGTGTTTCAAAGCTATGCGCTTTACCCGCATATGAACAGCGCCGACAACATGTCGTTTTCCCTCAAACTCGCGGGCGAAGACGAACCCCAGCGGCGCAGCAAGGTCGACCGCGCGGCGGATATCCTGGGGCTTGGGCCCTATCTGGATCGGTTGCCAAAACAGCTTTCGGGCGGACAACGCCAGCGCGTGGCCATGGGCCGCGCCATCGTGCGCAAACCCGAGGTGTTCCTGTTTGACGAACCGCTGTCAAACCTTGATGCCAAGCTGCGGGTCAAGATGCGTGCCGAGCTGAAAGAACTGCATCAGAAGCTGAAAACCACCACGATTTATGTCACCCATGATCAGGTCGAGGCGATGACACTCGCCGACCGCATCGTTGTGTTGCGCGATGGGGAAATCGAACAGATCGGCACCCCGCTAGAGCTTTATGACAATCCGGCCAATGCTTTTGTCGGGGCGTTTCTTGGATCGCCGACGATGAACCTACTGGACCTCGAGGTATCGGCCGAGAACCCCTCAGAGGCGCGTTTTTCCGATGGCGAGGCCCTGCGGCTTGCCGCGCCGGCGGCACCGGGACGGGCGACCGTGGGCATTCGCCCCGAATGTTTCGCGCTGCAATCCGAAGCCGGATCCGGGGCGCTGCGGGCCGAGGTTGTGGTGGTCGAACCGACAGGCGCCTCCACGGAACTGGTGGTGCGCAAGGCCGGGCAGAATATCACCGTCCTGTCACACGAACGTCTGGCGATCAATCCCGGTGACAGCGTCTGGCTGGTCCCGAATGCGGAACGCGTGCATGCCTTTCCCGACGGGGCTGCGGCCTGAAAAACCTCTTGCCCCCTGACCCGCGCCCCTGACCTGCTAACCGGCTCCATTTCCCGGGCCCCATGTCCCAACCTGAACGGTCCCTGGATCGTTTCAGGGCGGGGTCAATCGTCATGACACGCGCAGGAAGGCGGCTGTTCAATCGGCCGAGGTCGAAGTGCGTTTAATCAGCGTACTTTTGTAAATCAGGTTCACCACCTGATCGTCCTCTTGCGCGATCCGAACGCGCATCCGGTCCCATGCGGCATTGGCAATGGCATCAACCGGTTGCGCCACGGTCGTGATCGGCACGCGGCGGGCGGTCATCCACAATGAATCGTGAAACCCGGCCAGCATGACGTCCTTGGGCGGTTGAATCCCCCGCGAGGCAAAGGTCGACAGGGCGGCCAGTGTCATCACATTGGTCAGCCCGATCACCGCCTTGGTCTGCGGGTTGTCATCCAGCCAGCAACCCAGTTTGTCGGCGGCGGCTTCTGCGTCCGGCCCCGCAACCAGCGTGTTGACGGTCATGGCGCGGCCTTCGCGCGCACAATCTTCGATGCCGCGAATACGCTCTTTCTGGGTGAAAATCTTGTCGCTGGTGGCCAGCACCAGAAGCGACCGCGCGTCCATTTCAATCAAATGCCGTGCCACTTCCCAACCCGAGGCGAAATCATCGGATGTGATCGTGTCATATTTTGACTTTGCCGGGTTCACCCGGTCCACGGCGACAACCGGGACATCGGGATATTCCTTCAGCAACATGTCGGGAATTGACTCGATACAGGGCACAAGGATCAAACCGCTGGGACGCCACCCCATCAACGCACGAAGCCGGTCTTGTTCAATCTTCAGATCATCGCGCGAACAAGAGACAATGACCTGATATCCGGCATCTTCGGCCCTGGATTCAATCAGCGAGATGAACCGGTTGAGAAAGAGGTCTTCGAGGTTGGGCACCAGAACCGCTATGATTTTGGTGCGCCGCGTGCGCAATTGCGCCGCCACCCGGTCGATGGTGTAACCCAGTTTTTCCGCCGCGCGCCGCACCTTTTGTGCGGAGTCTTCGTTCACGTGTTTCTTGCCCGAAAAGACATGGGAAACCGTCGCCGTCGACACCCCGGCTTCGCGAGCGACATCTTTGATAGATGGCCTTTTCTTCATCTCCTCGGACTCCGCTCTGTCATCAATTGATCCGTGTTAAACAGTTATATCATAATCCAGAGTCTGTAAATAATCTTGCGGGACGCAGGACAGTTTGATTTCCTGCAAGATTTCACCACGCCGCTCAAATAACTGAAAATAAGTCTATTTTCGACATGCCAAGCCCAGAGCCGTCGAAAAAGCACGGCAAATTCGTAAACCGCGTTGACAGTTAAACGGTTTACTGACATCTTCATTTTCAGCTCGACGAGTCGGGCCAGGAGGAAAATCGGTAAGGGGAGAGACCGATGCGGCGATTAGCCAACGGTAACCTGTTCATTGTCAGTGTGGTGGCCTGTGCGGCCTGGATCGCTGCCTGGGCGTGGATCACACGCAGCAACGGGCCGGTGTCGTCCCTGTTCCTGCCATCGCCGGGCGATGTTCTGGACCGGTTCGGGCGCATGTGGGTCAAGCCCTATATCGGCAGCACCCTGCTGGGCCATGTTTTCAGCTCGCTTTCTATCGTCTTGGCCGGCTGGGCGCTTGGTGGGATCGTCGGCGTGCCGCTTGGCATCGCAATGGCCTGGTGGCCGCGTGTCAAATGGCTTGTTTTTCCGATCTTTCAGCTGATCCGCCCGGTGCCGCCGCTGGCCTGGATTCCCCTCACACTTGTCTGGATGGGCATCGGAGAACCCGCGCGCATATTCGTGGTCTTCATTGCGGCGCTTGTGCCCTGGCTGATGAACAGCATGCAGGCCGTCGGATCGGTTGATCCGCTGCTTATCGACGCCGGCCGGACGCTGGGCGCGAATGATCACAAGATCCTGACCCGGATCGTGTGCCGCACCGCCCTGCCCACGCTGATTGCAGGGGCACGGATCGCGCTTGGCAATGCCTGGACCACACTTGTCGCGGCAGAGCTGCTCGCCGCAACTGCGGGGCTTGGATATGTCGCGCTGAATGCATCACGGATGCTCGACACTGATGTGCTTGTGGTGGCGATGCTGCTGATCGGCCTGCTTGGTGTGCTGCTTTCGGTCCTGATGAAACTTGCGACGCGTCTTCTTGCGCCTTGGTCGCTTCCCCAGAAGAAAGGATAAGGCACATGACCGTCAAAACTTCCCCCTCTTCGCTTCTTCCGCAGCCTTTGGTTTATGGCGCGGTGTCGCTTGGAATTCTGGGCCTAGTCTGGGTGTTGGCCACGTCCGTTTTCGGCTGGGTCGGCCCCGAAGTGTTGCCCTCGCCCTTTGATGTCATTGCGCGCTTTGCCAATCTGACAACAGAACCCTTTGCCGGCGCTGCGCTTTCGGGTCACGTTTTCGCCTCGCTAGAGCGGTGGTCCTATGGCGTGTTTCTGGCCATCCTTCTGGGGGTGCCGATCGGCATCTTCTTTGCCTGGGCGCCATGGTTTCGCGCGGTGGTGAATCCGGTCTTTGAAACGCTGCGCTACATCCCGCCCTTTGCCTGGGTTCCGATTGCGATCCTTTGGTTCGGGGCGTCGACCACAACCCAGGCGATGGTGGTGTTCATCGCGGCCTTCCCTGCCTGCGTCATCAATGCACAGCTTGGCGTTCAGCATGTGGACGACATCCTGATCCAGGCCTCGCGGGTCTTTGGCGCCCGCCAACACCAGACCCTGCGCCGGGTTGTCGTGCCGGTGGCCACGCCCAGCATTTTCACCGGCATACGGATTGCCATCTCCAACGGCTGGATGGCGCTGGTCGGTGCGGAACTGGTGGTCGGCAAAACCGGTCTGGGGTTCCTGATCGCACAGGGACAACAGAATGATTCTGTCTCGACCATCTTTGTCGGGATCATCGCCATCGGGGTTCTGGGGGTGTTGATCGACATGGGCGTGCAACGTCTCGAACGCCACCTGATGCCGTGGGACCGCCTATGACCGCCGTTCACCCCGCACCAGACACCAGCCCAAGCATTTTAAGGAAAAGCCCCATGATCGATACCACCGTCACCCCCAAGCTGGAACTGCGCAACATCACCAAATGGTATGGGCCCGAAGGCACCGGGGTGCTGGCGGTCGATGATTGTTCGGTCTCGGTTCAGAAAGGCGAATTTGTCTGCGTCGTCGGGCCGTCGGGCTGTGGAAAATCCACCCTGATGACCGTCGGTGCCGGGCTAGAGGATGCGACACGGGGCGAAATCCTGATTGATGGCAAACCCGCCGGAAAACCCGGCCCCCGCCGCAGCGTGGTGTTTCAGAAATTCGCCCTGTTCCCGTCCGAAACCGTCGCCGAAAACATCAAATTCGGCCTGCAAATGACAAAAGTGCCGCGCGATGAACAAGAGCGCCGCTTGCGCGAACAGCTTGAAATCATGGGACTTACCCAGTTCCGCGACAGCTATCCCAGCCAGCTTTCGGGCGGCATGCAGCAACGTGTTGCCATTGCACGGGCCCTGGCCATGCAGCCAGAGATCCTGTTGATGGATGAACCCTTTGGCGCGCTTGATGCGCAGACCCGGACCATTCTTCAGGAAGAGGTCCAGCGCCTGAGCCACCAGATGCAATATACCGTGCTGTTCATCACCCATTCGGTGGAAGAGGCGGTTTACCTCAGCGACCGGGTGATCGTCATGTCACGCCGTCCGGGCCGCATAAAAAAGGAAATCCGCCTCCCCCGCGATGTGGTGTGGAAACAGGGCGATATCGAACAGGCCGCCGAACATCCCGATTTCATCGAAGCCCGCCGCGAGATCTGGGGGCTGGTGCGCGAAGAAATCATGGCGGCCTGAACCGGCAATCCGACCGGCACAGACGCCACCAAAACGACCCAACAGGAGGAGAAAACCCATGAAATTCACATCATTCAAAAAGCTGGCCGCAGGTGTGGCCATCGCCGCGCTGACCGCCGGCGGTGCCCTTGCCGAAACCAGCCTGCACCTGAACAGCCAACCAAACGAAGCGGGCTACCCGATGTGGCTGGCCGAACATCTGGGCTATTTCAGCGACAATGGGCTGGACGTTGAAACCACCTATTTCCCCAATGGCGGCGCGGCGCTGGCATCCGGCGTTTCCGGCGACTGGCAGGCTGGTTGGACAGGCGGGCCGCCGGCGATTTCGGGCTGGGACAAATTCCAGCTGATTTCCTTTGGCACGATGCAAAAGGAAAGCCGCAACATCAAACTGATCATGCGCAAGGACGCGATGCAGGGCATGACCCCGGGCGAGGCGCTGGCCAAGGTGCGCATCGGCACCGTGCCCAATTCCACCTGGAGCCAGGTGCTGTTTGCCTGTGCCGATCATTTCAACGTGGCACATGGCGATCTTGAAATCGTGCCGCTGGATCCGCCGGTGACACGCCAGTCGCTGCGCAATGGCGAAGTGGGCGCAGGCACCACAGCCGCCAGCGCGGATTTCGACATCGTGATGGACAAAGACACATACGAAGTGATCTGCGACGGCGAAATTGCCGGCACCTCGGTCATCGCGCCCTGGATCATCACCAGCCGGTTCTGGAAGGACGACCCGGACGCCGCGGCAAAATTCGTCGAGGCCGCATACCGCGCCAATGAATACATCCGCGCCAACCCCGACAAGGCCGTCGATCTTTCGCTGCAATATTACCAGGATACCGGCATCGAAGGCACCAAGGAAACCGCCGCCTATGCCTTTAGCCTGCGCGATTTCCAAACCCTCGACGAAGCGATCGCAGACATGAAATCAGGCGCAACAATCGACACGCTGATTGCCGGCGCCGAGGTTCTGGTTGCCGCCGGGGCCTATGACGAAGTGCCCGATCTCAAATCCATGCAGCCCGTCGCACTTGAGGTGCTGATGGCCGCAAAAGCGCTGCGAAAATAAGTCAGAATTCCCACAGAAGGACATCAAACATGAGCATCACAAGCGATACGGTGAACGAAGTTTTCAAGGGCCAAATCGGCCGGACCTACAAGGATTCCACGCCTTGGTGGCCGGAAATCAAAGGTCCAAAGGAAGACAGCCCGAATATCCTCGTGATCTTGTTTGATGATCTGGGGTTCGGCAGTCTTGGGTGTTACGGCGGCGACGCCGAAACGCCCAATATCGACCGCCTTGCCGGGGGCGGTTTACGCTACAACAACTTCCACACCACGGCTCTATGCTCTCCCACCCGGGCCTCCCTTCTTACCGGGCGGGATCATCACGCTGTCGGCATGTCGATCATCGCCAATGCCGACAGCGGTTTCCCCAGCAAACGCGGCGCAATCCGGCATAATGCCGGCACATTGGCCGATATGCTGGCCCCCGAAGGGTACAACTCCTATGCGGTCGGCAAATGGCATCTGGCCCCCGCCGATCAGATGTCGGCGGTTGGCCCCTTTGATCACTGGCCGCTGGGGCGTGGGTTCAACAAATTCTATGGCTTCCTGGAGGCGCTGACCGATCAATTCCGCCCCTCTCTTGTCCGCGACAACCAGCATATCGAACCGCCACGCACCCCCGAAGAAGGCTATACGCTGAACGAGGATCTGGCCGACAACGCCTGCAAATTCCTGACCGATCACGCCTCTCTGGCGCCAAACAAGCCGTTTTTCATGTATTACGCGCTGGGGGCGATGCATTCGCCGCATCAGGCACCGCAGGAATATCTCGACAAATACAAAGGCCGGTTCGACGAAGGCTGGGATGTGGCCCGCGAGCGGCGTCTGGCGCGCCAGATCGAAATGGGCATCGTGCCCAAAGGCACCAATGCCGTGCCCCGCAACGAAGGCGTCGAACCCTGGGACAGCCTGTCCGACGACCAAAAGCGGGTGTATTGCAAGTTTGAAGAGGCTTACGCCGCCTTCCTTGATCACGCAGATGCCGAATTGGGGCGTGTCTTTGATCACCTCGAAAAAATTGGCAAGCTGGACAATACGATCATCTTCCTGATGTCCGACAATGGCGCCAGCCAGGAAGGCCAGATTCACGGCTCCACCAGCACAACCTTCTATGAAAACATGGATGCGGAATCCTTCGACTATAACCTCGAACGGATTGATCAGATCGGCACAATGTATGCCAAGAACAACTATCCCATCGGCTGGGCCCAGGTCGAAAACACCCCCCTGCGCCGGTACAAGCAAAACACCCATGCGGGTGGTGTGCAGGATCCGCTTATCGTGCACTGGCCCAAAGGGCTGAAGGACACCGGCATCCGCAACCAGTTCCACCACGTCATGGACATCGTGCCCACCATTCTTGAGGTGATCGACACCGAGGCCCCGGCCCAGATCAAGGGCATTCCGCAGATGAATATTCATGGCACCAGCATGAAATATTCCTTTGACGACGCCAGCGCCCCAACCCGCAAAAGCGCGCAGATCTTTGAAATGTTCGGCCACCGCGCCATCTGGCATGACGGCTGGAAAGCGGTCGCATATCACAAGCGCTATTCCGATTATGAAGACGACCAATGGGAATTGTACCACGTCGCAGAGGATTTTTCCGAAAGCACCGACCTGGCCCAGAAGGAACCGGAACGCCTGCGCAAGCTGGTGGAACTCTGGTGGGCCGAAGCCGGACGATATGACGTGTTGCCACTGGATGACCGCGGCTTTGCCGAACGTCGTGCCATGTCACGCCCGCGCGAAGAATCCCCGCGCATTCAGCAGGAATTCGTCTTCTTCCCCGGCATGACCAACATCCCCGGCGGGGCGGCGCCCTTTACCTTGGATCGCTCTTTTGAAATTGCCGCGCGGGTGCGGGTGCCGGACGACGGCGAAGGTGTGATTGCGGCCTGTGGCGGGCTTTGTGGCGGCTATACGCTCTACGTCAAGGATGGTCGCATCATCCATGAGTACAATTATTATCAGAAAATGTTCCGTGTCGAAGGGGCGGTGCCGGCCGGTGGTGATTGGATCGATATACTCTACAAATTCGACAAAACCGGCGTGCGCCAGGGCGAAGGCAGCCTGCATATCAATGGACAGGAAGTTGGCAAGACAGCCCTGCCCGAGACCTATCGCTATTTCATGGATTGGGAAGGTTTCAGCCTTGGGCGCGATGCCGGCTCGCCGGTCAGCCCGGTCTATGAGGGCAAGCAAGGCTTTGCATTCACGGGTGAAATTGACCGTGTCCGCATCACGCTTGGCAACGATATTGCCGGTCCCAATGATTATGAATCTCAGGACTGACACCTGAACCACTGCGCGGCGCAGCTTTTGCGCCGCGCGCTCCCCACTGGCGCAACCCGCCACCGCCAAAGCGCCGCCCGCAGCGCCGCGCTCTGGCTTGACCACCCGAATAAACCAGCCTTTCGGCCGGCCTTTGATGTCGGTCCGCTGACAGCCCTGACAGGAGAGTCCAATGGACCAGAAACTTGACGGCAAAACCATCGCCATCACCGGGGCGGCCTCCGGCATCGGGCTTGAATGCGCCCGCGTCTGCCTCGCCTCCGGGGCGCGGGTGGCGCTTGTGGATCGGGCCGAGGACCGGCTGACAGCCGTCTGCGCGGAACTGGGCAAGGGCGCGGTGCCCATTGTCACCGATCTTCTTGATCCCGCCAGCGTCGATCAAATGCTGCCCCGGATCCTGGACCGGATGGGGCATCTGGATGTGTTTCACGCCAATGCCGGCGGCTATGTCGGTGGCGATGTATCCGAGGGCAACCCCGATGAATGGGACCGGGTGCTGAACCTCAACATCAACGCCGCCTTTCGCACCGTCCGCGCCGTCCTTCCGCATATGAAGGCGCGCGGAACGGGCGATATCCTTATGACCAGTTCGATCGCCGGCGTTGTTCCCGTGATGTGGGAGCCGATCTATACCGCATCAAAACATGCGGTTCAGGCGTTTACCCACACCATTCGACGCCAAATGGCCCCGCATGGCATCCGCGTTGGTGCGGTCCTTCCCGGCCCGGTTGTGACCGCTTTGCTGGATGACTGGCCACAGGCAAAAATGGACGAAGCCTTGGCCAACGGCAGCCTGATGCAGCCCAAAGAGGTCGCCGATTGCGTGCATTTCATGCTGACGCGGCCCCGCAATGTCACGATCCGCGATCTCGTGATCCTGCCCAACAGCGTCGAATTGTGAGGCCGCAATGACAGGAAATCGCAAACAATCCCCTGTCTTTCTTGGTGTTGATGTCGGCACCGGAAGCGCGCGCGCCGGTGTCTTTGCCCCCGATGGGCGGATGCTGGGCACTGGCAAACACGACATTCGGATCTGGCGCGATGGGGTCATGGCCGAACAATCCTCTGACGATATCTGGAACGCGGTTGCCATCGCCGTCAAACAGGCGCTGACCGCCAGCGCCCTGCCCCCCGCGGCCGTGGCGGGCATCGGATTTGATGCCACCTGTTCGCTTGTGGGGCTGTCACAGGATCACACCCCCACAAGCCTGAGCCCAACCGGCGATCCCGCCCGCAATATCATCGTCTGGATGGATCAACGCGCCGCCGATCAGGCCGCGCGCATCAATGCCACCGGGCATCGGGTGCTTGATTATGTCGGCGGACGTATCTCGCCGGAAATGGAAACGCCCAAGCTGTTGTGGCTCAAGGAAAATCTGGCCGACACCTATGCCAAGGCCGGGCATTTCATGGACCTTGCCGACTATCTGACATGGCGCGCCACCGGCGATCTGACCCGGTCAAGCTGCACCCTGACCTGCAAATGGACCTATCTCGCCCATGAAGGCGGCTTTGATGCCAGCTATTTCCAACAGATCGGCCTGTCTGATCTGTGTGACGATGGCTTTGCCCGGATCGGGACAAATGTGGTGGCGCCGGGGACGGCGCTTGGGTCTGGATTGACACAGGCGGCGGCCGAAACGCTGGGGCTGATCCCGGGGATACCCGTCGCCGCCGGATTGATTGACGCCCATGCCGGCGGTGTCGGCACCGTTGGCGCGGGTGGCGCCCCGGCCCAAACCCGCATGGCCTATGTCTTTGGCACCTCGGCCTGCACCATGACATCCGCGTCTGAAAAAACCACGGTGCCCGGTGTCTGGGGGCCGTATTTCTCGGCGATGTTGCCCGATCTTTGGCTGATCGAAGGTGGGCAATCCGCCGCCGGCGAGGCCATCGCCCATCTGGTGCAGATGCACCCGCATTACCCCACGGCCAAGGCCGCCGCCCAGGAACGCGGGCTTTCGGTGATCGACTATCTGCTGGCCGAAGCGACCCGGCGGATTGATGGCCCCCAGGACGCCGCGCAGCTGGCGGGCGATGTGATTGTGGTGCCGGATTTCCTTGGCAATCGTGCGCCGCTGTCTGATCCTTCGGCCCGCGCCATCATTGCCGGGCTTGATCTGCGCCGCGATCTGACCTCGCATATCGCGCTTTATGTCGCGGGGCTCTGCGGGATCGGCTATGGGCTGCGTCAGATCCTGGATGCGCAAACGGCCTGTGGCGTGACCCCCGACACAATTGTCATCAGCGGCGGCGCAGGTGCCAGTGCCATTGTCAAACAGGTGCTGGCCGATGCGGCGGGCATCCCCACCGCCGAACCCACATCCCCCGAACCCGTGCTGCTGGGCAGCGCGATGCTGGGGGCGGTGGCCGCCGGGCATTTTGACACGCTGGCCACGGCCATGGCCGAAATGTCCAGCCTGAACACCCACTTTGCCCCGGCAACCGGCGCAACCCAACAGTGGCACAGCCAGCAATACCGCCGTTTCACCGCGCTTCAGGACGCCGCCCGCATCCCGACCCGCACCCCGAAGGGAGGCACGTGATGACCCGCGATATTCTGATCGGTCTGGATGCCGGCACCTCGGTGATCAAGGCCGTGGCCTTTGATCTTGCGGGGCAACAGCTGGCGGTGGCGGGCGTCAAGAACCGATACCACAGCGCGCCAAACGGTGCCGCCACCCAGGACATGGCCCAGACCTGGCAGTTGGCCGCGCAGATGCTGTTCCAGCTGTCTGAGATGATCCCCGATCTGGCCAGCCGCGCCCGCGCGATGGGCGTGACGGCGCAGGGGGACGGCACATGGCTGATCGACGCCGATGGCACCCCGGTAGGCGAGGCCATGCTCTGGCTCGATTCCCGGGCCGAGGCCGACGCCCGCAGGATCACCGGATCGGACCAGCACGACAGGATCTATCGCGCAACCGCAACCGGGGTGAACCTGTGCCAGATGCGCGCGCAACTGCCCTGGCTGCGCCGAACCGCGCCTGAAACCCTCGGCAAAGCAGCGCACGCCCTGCATTGCAAGGAATGGCTGTATTATTGCCTGACCGGCGAATCCGTGGCCGACGTCAGCGAAGCTGTGCTGAACTTTGGCGATATCCGCACCCGCGCCTATAGCGACGACGTGATTGCCGCATTGGATCTGCAAGAGCTGCGCCACCTGTTGCCGCCAATCATCGACGGCAGCAAAACCGCGCACCGGCTCAGCCCCGGCGCCGCCGCCGAAACCGGGTTGCCCGCCGGATTGCCGATCTGCCTTGGATATATGGATATCGTGACCTCGGGGATTGCCACCGGGCTGTGCGATGCGGCGACGCGACCGGGGCTGTCGATCCTGGGGTCAACCGGGGTTCACACCCGCTATGCCGCCAATGTCGACGAGATTGTGCAAAACCCGGACAAGACAGGATATACCGTCGCGCTGGCCGATGGGGCCTTTGGCCAGGTTCAGACGAATATGGCCGCCGCGATCAACATCGACTGGATCGCCGGAATTGCCGGTGATGTGCTGACATCCGCCGGCCACCCGACAGAGCCATCCGATATTCTGCGCAATTTCGATGCGCTGGTGGCCGATGCCCGGCCCGGCGCCGCAACCTTTCACCCCTATATCGCCCCCACCGGCGAGCGTGGGCCGTTTTCAGACCCAGAGGCCCGCGCCAGCTTCACCGGGCTGGACCGCACCGTCGGCTGGCCGGAAATGGTGCGCGGCGTCTATGAAGGTTTGGCCATGGCGGCGCGCGATTGTTACGCGGCAATGGGCGCGATCCCGGCTGAAATTCGGGTCGCGGGGGGCGCTGCGCGCTCGGCCCAGCTTGTTCATATCCTCGCCGCAACGCTCAACCGTCCCGTGCGCGCCGTCGCCCAGGAAGAGGCCGGCGCCGCCGGGGCCGCAATGATCGCGGCGGTGCAATCGGGCGTCTTTGACTCTCTGGAAGCGGCAAACACCACCTGGGTCACACCGCTTTTGCGCGATGCCATCCCGCCGGACCCGGAACTGACCGCGCTTTATGACGGTTTATTCCCGGCCTTTCGGGCGGGGCGAAACACCCTTCAGCCGCTTTGGCACAGCCAGGCAAACACAAGGAAACAAGTCTCATGAAAACGGAAATTGCGATCATTGGCGACAGGTTCATGCTGTCGGAAACCTTTGAAGAGCATATCCTCGCGGCCTGCGGAGACAAGGTTTCCGTGCGCCGTATGGATTATGACTGGCCGGATGCACCACTGGAACAGGGGTATGCCGGTTCGCGCATCGAGGGCATTCAGGAATTCCAGGGCGACCCCGACGAGGTGGTGGCGCATATCGGCAACGCGCCGGTTGCGGTGATCCACCACGCGCCCCTGTCGGCGGCCATGATGGACGCTTTGCCCAATCTCAAACTGGTCGCCGTCAGCCGCGGCGGGCCGGTCAATGTCGATATGGCGGCCGCCCGATCGCATGGGATCACCGTGGTCAACACCCCGGGGCGCAATGCCAGCGCGGTCGCCGAATTTGCCATCGGCGGCATCATCGCAGAGGTGCGCAACCTTGCTCGCGGGCACGAGGCCCTGCGCAAAGGCGACTATCGCACCGATCTTTACCGTGCGGATGTGACCGGGGATGAGCTGTGCGATATGACGGTGGGCGTCATCGGCTATGGGGAAATCGGCAAGCGGGTTGTGTCGCTTCTGCGGGCCTTCGGATGTCGGATCATGGTGTCGGACCCCTATGTGCAACTGACCGCCGAGGATCTGCGCGCCGGGGTCGAAATGGTGTCCTTTGATCAGCTCCTTGCCGCGTCTGACATTGTGACCCTGCATCCCCGCGTGACCGCCGAAACCACCGGAATGATGGACGCTGCCGCCTTTGCGGCGATGAAACCGGGCAGCACGCTGATCAACACCGCGCGGGGGCCGTTGGTGGATTACGACGCCTTGATCGCCGCCCTCCAGGACGGTCACCTGCGCGGCGCCATGCTTGAAACCTTTCCGATCGAGCCGGTGCCGCTGGATTCGCCGCTTTTGACCTTACCCAATGTCACGTTGACCCCCCATATCGCGGGCGCGTCCCTGCGCACTGTGCGGGTCGCGGCCAGCAAGGCCGCCGAAGAAGTCCGGCGCTGGCTCAAAAACGAGCCGCCCCTGAACCCGTGCTGAGAGATTATCATGACAGACACTGAAACCACCCTCCGTCAGGCGGTTGTCGCGGCCTGCCGGAAACTGGAACCTCTTGGGCTGACACAGGGTACATCCGGCAATGTGTCGGTGCGCTGTGGCGATTCAATGCTGATTTCGCCCTCTGGCATCCCCTACGAAGACCTGACGCCCGAATTGATCGCCGAAATGCCGCTGGATCGGAATGACGGCACATGGTCCGGCCCGTGCAAGCCTTCGACCGAATGGCCCTTTCACCTTGATATCCTGCAATCGCGCCCAGATGTGAATGCCGTGGTCCATGGCCATCCGACCTATTGCACCGCACTGTCGATCGCCCGGAAACCCATTCCGCGCTGTCACTACATGATTGCGGCCTTTGGCGGGGATGATGTGCGCTGCGCGGGTTATGCGCGCTTTGGCTCCAAAGAGCTGTCAGCACTGATCCAGGAGGCGATGAAAGACCGCACAGCCTGTCTTATGGCCAATCACGGCGCGCTTGCCGTGGCGGCGGATTTGCCCAAGGCCCTTTGGCGCGCAGTAGAGCTGGAGGCCATCGCCCAGCAATATTACCTGTCGCTGTCCATCGGCGGGCCGGTGCTGCTGAGCGATCAGGACATTGCCGAAGCCCATGATGCCTTTGCGGGCTACGGGCTTCAGGACCAGAAATAGAACCATATTCGGCGTGGGCGGGCCGCGGCGCATCTGTCGCCGCCGCCCGGCTCCCAGAACCTTTTCAGACAGGATCTTCAGCACATGACAGAAGCACAGGAAGTCGATCTTTTTGTGATCGGCGGCGGTATAAATGGGGCGGGTATCGCGCGGGATGCTGCCGGTCGGGGCCTGCGCGTGGCGCTGTGCGAAAAGGATGATCTGGCCGAAGGCACCTCATCGCGGTCAGGCAAGCTTATCCACGGCGGGTTGCGCTATCTGGAATATTACGAATTTTCGCTGGTCCGCAAGGCGCTGATCGAACGCGAGGTGCTCTTGCGCAATGCGCCACATATCGTCTGGCCGATGCGCTTTGTCCTTCCGCATTCCAAACGGGATCGCCCGGCGTGGCTCGTGCGGTTGGGGCTGTTCCTGTATGACCATCTGGGCGGGCGCGCCAAACTTCCCGGCACGCGGACGCTTGACCTGCACCGCGCATCCGAAGGCCATGCCATCCGCGACGATTTTCGCCGGGGTTTTGAATATTCCGATTGCTGGGTCGATGACGCGCGGCTGGTGGTGCTGAACGCTCTGGATGCGGCGGAACGCGGGGCCACCATTTTAACCCGGTCCCCCTGTGTGTCGGCGCGGCGCGAAGGTGGCAAATGGCACGTGACCACCCGCCATGCCACGACCGGAGAGACACGGGATTTCCGGGCGCATGTGCTGGTCAACGCCGCCGGCCCTTGGGTCAGTGACATCATCACCAATGTCGCCGCCGCGTCCAGCCGTCGCAAGGTGCGGCTGGTCAAAGGCAGCCATATCATCACGCCCAAATTTTGGCGCGGGGAACATGCGTTTCTGATCCAGAACCACGATAAGCGGGTGATTTTTGTCAATCCCTACGAAGGCGACAAAGCTCTGATTGGCACCACCGATATTGCCTATGACGGCCCCGCCGATCAGGTTCAGGCCGGTGAGGACGAGATCGCCTATCTGATCGACGCGGTAAATAGGTACTTCAAAGAGCAGCTTTCGCGCGATGATGTTCAGACGGCCTATTCCGGTGTGCGGGCGCTGTTTGACGACGGCCAGGGCAACCCCTCTGCCGTGACGCGGGATTACGTTCTGGATCTGGATGAAACCGATGGCGCGCCGCTGTTGAACATTTTTGGCGGCAAGATCACCACCTTCCGCGAACTCTCGCAAAAGGCGCTACAGCGTCTTGCCCCGACCTTTCCTGCCCTTGGCGGCGATTGGACGGCGCAGGCCCCCCTGCCCGGCGGCGATATGGATTCTGCGGATTTCGACGTCTTCGTCAATCAGATGAAGACCGCCTATCCTTGGCTGCCACGACCAGTGTTGCTGCATTATGCCCGGCTCTATGGCACGCGGATGCGGCATGTGGTGGGTGCGGCGACCTCGGTCTCTGGACTGGGGCGTCATTTCGGTGGGGCGTTATACGCCGCCGAAGCGCAATATCTGCGCCAGCAAGAATGGGCGCAAACCGCGCAGGATGTTCTGTGGCGACGCACCAAGCATTTGCTGCACCTCACACAAGTCGAACAGGCGGAATTCACCCGTTGGTTTGAAGACCACGCTGACAAGGAAAGTCTGGTGACTGGCGGCCCTCGCCCGGTGGAAAGGCTCAGATCGTCCGGGACCGGCTGACCCTAACCCGGTGTGCCGCCGGCATGTGCCGCGCGGGGGGCGGAGGGGCCTTTAATAACCGGCTCACCTATCCAAAACGATGGGTCGCAAGGCCCGAAACCCCCGGTTTCAGACGGAAAAGACCGCCCTCTTGCGGATTTTGCGCCAGCTGCGCCGGTTCCATGGTGAACCGCGCCGACGTGACATAAAGGGTATCAAGCTGCTCTCCGCCAAACGCGCAACTGGTTGGCCAGGAACAGGGCAAATCGACCACCCGATCAATATGGCCGTCGGGATCAAAACGCAGCAGGCACCCGCCCCCCACGACGCGGCAATTCCAGATATATCCCTCGGCATCCATGGCTGATCCGTCGGGCAACCCACGGTCAAACCCAGAGACAATCGGGCGACGGTTGGACAATTGGCCGCTGTGCGGATCATAGTCATAGCGATAGATTTCATTCGCGCCGGTATCGGCCGTGATCAATCCGCCGCTCTTGGGCCAGACCAAGGTGTTGGTCAGACCGAACAGGTCATTTGACAGCGGTTTGACGCCCCCGTCCGGCATACACCGATAGAGCCGCCCGGTATCTGCGGTCATGTCCATTGGGCTGCCGTCGGGCGCGATATTGTTCTGCATCGTGCCAATCCAGAACGCCCCGTCAGGCCCAACCACACCTTCGTTCAAACGATTGCCCGGCAGATCCGGCTCGATTCTCGCCAGGGTCCGAAAGTGATCGTCAAAATCCCAAAGACAGATTTCCCGGCTCAGCCCGACAATGGCACCGCCGTCTTTGCGCAGCCCGATTGACGTCACGAAATCCGGCGTGGACCAGCGTTGATGCGCCCCGGTTTCCGGCACCAGCGCGTGAATGGTTTTCCCAACAATATCAACCCACAACATCCGCCGACGCGGCGCGTCCCAGACCGCGCTTTCGCCCACGATATCCTCTGCCACAAAAACCAGTTCCACCTGGTTCTCTACCATCATTTTCGCCCCCTTTTCACGCAAGTGTTGACACAAGCTTAAAGCAAACCTAGCAATAGAACACAACAAACCTGTCAGACAGGATGGCGGCAAATTGAAAACAGGAGAGCGCAAATGACTGAGGAGACCGGCACCAACAGCAACCGGGTCAGCGAGACGATTGGCGTGATCACCCAACATATTCGCGCCAATGAACTGGGCCCGGGGGATCGTCTGCCAAGCGAAAACAGCCTCTCTCGTGAGTTGAACGTATCGCGCAGCGTCATTCGCGAGGCTTTCCGGTCATTGGCTGCGATGCGGCTGATCAACCTCAGCGTCGGAAAACGCGCCACGGTGGCCCAATTGGATCATGGGGCGATGTCGCTGATGATCGAACACGGCGTATTGACCGAACAGATCAGCGTTCAGCAGGTCTATGACGTGCGCCGGACCATCGAAACCCGCACGGTCACCCTTGCCAGCCTGCGCCGCACCGACGCCGAAGCACAGCGCATTCGCCAGCATGCCATGGAAATGATGAAACACATCGAAGATGCGGATCAGGTCATGGAAAACGATCTGGCCTTCCACATGGCAATCGCCCAGGCCTCGCGCAATCCGGTGTTTGCCATGATCGTCGGCGCTTTTCAGGGTGTGGCACGTCAGAGCTGGCCGATCGGCTGGCGGTCCCGCAGCAGCTTCGACGCGCGCAAAGAGAACGTGCAAAATCATATCGACATCGCGGACGCCATCGCCACGGGCGACCCGGAAAAATCGGCCCGGCTCATGAAACTCCACTTCGACGACAGCACAAAAGTGCTGCTCGACGCTGGTCTGACCTGAGGTGACGCCATGAAAATCACCAAGCTTGAAACCATTCGCGTCGAAGAACGCCCCAACCTGCTCTGGGTCCAGGTCCATACCGATGAGGGACTTGTTGGTCTGGGGGAAACCTTCTTTGGTGCCAAGGCCGTAGAGGCTTATATCCACGAAACCGTCGCGCCAATTGTGATCGGGCGCAATCCGCTGGAAATCGACAGGCTTTCGGCAGATCTGGTGGGCTATCTCGGATTTCGCTCAACCGGTGTGGAAACCCGTGGCAATTCCGCCTTTGACATCGCGCTGTGGGATTTGTTCGGCAAGGCCACCGGCCAGCCGATTGCCCAGCTTCTGGGCGGGTTCACGCGGCAGGATATTCGCACCTACAACACCTGTGCAGGCACCGAATACATCAAGAAAGCCAGCGGGCAGAACACCGACAATTACGCGCTGAAATCCGAAGCGGCAGATGGCTATGACGATCTGAACGCCTTTATGAATTGCGCCGATGAATTGGCCGTGTCGCTGCTGGAAGACGACATCACGGCCATGAAAATATGGCCCTTTGATGTGGCTGCCGAAAAAACCCGTGGTCAGTATATCTCGCCCTCCGACCTGAAATCGGCGCTTGTGCCCTTTGACAAGATCCGCAAGGCCGTGGGCGACAAGATGGACATCATGGTCGAATTCCATCTGATGTGGCAATTGCTGCCCGCGATCGAAATCGCCCGCGCGCTGGAGCCCTATGGCACTTTCTGGCACGAAGACCCGATCAAGATGGACAGCCTGTCCAGCCTGAAACGCTATGGCGCGGCCAGCAAGGCCCCGATTGCGGCGTCAGAAACGCTTGGCAGCCGCTGGGCCTTTCGCGATTTGATCGAAACCGGCGTGGCCGGGATCTTCAACCTCGACATCAGCTGGTGTGGCGGTCTGAGCGAGGCGCGCAAAATCGCCGCCATGGCCGAGACATGGCACCTGCCCATTGCCCCGCATGATTGCACCGGGCCGGTGGTGCTCTGTGCCTCGACCCATCTGTCTTTGAACGCGCCAAACGCATTGGTGCAGGAAAGCGTCCGGGCCTTTTATCGCACCTGGTATCGCGACCTCGTGACCGCGCTGCCGCCGGTCAAAAACGGCCGGATCACCGTGCCCCCCGGTCCGGGGTTGGGGATGGCGCTGAACCCGGATCTGGACCGGGCTTTCACGACATACCGGAAAACATCGGATGTCAGCGACATCTGATTTGAACATGCTCTAGGGAGGAGACCCAAGATGAAGAAACTGATGACCTCTGCCGCGCTGGCGGCACTGTTGATGGGCGGCACGGCCCAGGCCGAAGGAATGAACATCGTGTTCACCCACCATTCATCGGCGTCCAACACGTTCTGGCAGGCCGTCAAAAAGGGCTTTGACGATGCCTGTGGCAAGATCGGGGCCAATTGCCAAATGATCTTTACCCAGACCGAAGGTTCCATCGAACAGCAGGCCGCCAATATGGAGGCCGCTTTGGCGCGCAGCCCGGATGCGTTGCTGACCTCGATCGTGGATGACCGCGCCCTTGATGACATCATTCAGCGCGCTGTCGATGCGGGTGTGATCACCATCGCCGTCAATGTGGACGACAGCGAAGGCGCCGCCGGCAACGCCCGCGCCGCATTCGTCGGTCAGGGGTTCCGCCCTGCAGGTTATGCGCTTGGCACGGCGATGTCGGCCCATTTCCCGGCAGAGGGGCCAATCAAGGTGCTGGTTGGCATTTCCGCCCCGGGCCAGAACTGGTCCGAGGCCCGCGGTGGCGGTGTTCTCGACTTCATGGCCGACTACAAGGCCGCCAACCCGGATCGCGACATCAGCTATGAGCGGATCGATTCAGGCACGGACCTTGCGGTCACGGCCAACCGCGTCGGCGCCTATCTGAACGCCAACCCCGACACCACCGCCTATTTTGACACCGGTTTCTGGCATGCCTCTGTCGCCCGTGTCCTGAAGGATCGCGGCATTGCCCCGGGCGAGGTGCTTTTGGGTGGTTTCGACCTTGTCCCCGAGGCCGTGCAGCAGATGCAGGCGGGCTATATTCAGGCCCAGGTCGACCAGCAACCTTATATGCAGGGCTTCATTCCGGTCATGCAGGCCTATCTGGCGCATACCGTTGATCTGGCCCCGGCGAATGTCGACACCGGCCAGGGCATCGTGACCCCGGCCGATGCCGACACCATCATGGAACTGTCGGTCAAGGGTCTGCGCTAAGCGCATTCTGCACTGCAATGGGTTCGGCCGAGACATCGCGCGCGGTCGGGCCGTCACACGGAAAAAGGACATGCAGCAGATGAAACGCCTGCTCAAAATCTATATGGAAAAGCCTGAACTGGCGGCACTGGTCCTGCTGGTCCTGTTGGTTGTCGTGTTTCAGGTAAAGTCGGACGGGATCTTCCTGAACGCCAACAACCTGCGCGGCATTCTGGGCATCCTGCCCGAAATCGGATTGATGGTTATCGGCGTTACGATCCTGATGATCTGCGGCGAGTTCGATCTGTCCGTCGGGTCGGTCTTTGCCCTGATGCCCATGACCATGGCCGTTCTGATGGCCGATGGCGCGCCCTTCATCCTCGCGTTTATTGCGGGAATGGCCGCGTCTGCCGCCATTGGTTTCGTCAACGGTTTCCTGACAATCAAATACAATATCCCGAGCTTTATCACGACGTTGGGCATGTTGTTCATCGCCCGCTCGCTGACCATTGTGATTTCGGGCGGTTTCCCGCCCTTGTTGCCCAATGATCTGCCGAACTGGCTGTTCACCGTCTTTGTCGGTCCCGGCGAATTGTTCCGCATGTCCTTTGTCTGGTTCGTCCTGGTTGCGGTGCTGGCCTCGCTGATGATGAGCCGGACGAATTTCGGCAACTGGATCCGTGCCACCGGGGGCTTTCTGCCCGCCGCCCAGGCGATGGGCATCCCGACCGCGCGTGTCAAAATCGCCTGTTTCATGCTGTGTTCCATGCTTGCCGGATTTGCCGGCATGATCCAGGTGCTGCGCCTTGGCTCGCCCCTGCCGTCCATCGGCGAAGGCTGGGAGCTTCAGGCCGTTGCTGCGGCTGTCATCGGCGGCACCGCGTTGTCCGGTGGGATTGGCGCCGTTCTGGGGGGCGTGATCGGCGCAATCCTGATCCGGGTGATCGACAATGGGCTGGTCCTGTCGCAGGTCGATGCCAATTGGTTCAAATTCGCCATCGGCTTCCTGACCATCTTTGCGGTTGTCGTGAACACCTGGCTCGGCAAACGCGCCAAGGCCATCAAGGTGGAGACCTGAGCCATGACCCAACCAATTATCTCCGTGCGCAACCTGCACAAATGGTACTCGGGCGTGCATGCGCTGAAAGGGGTCTCTCTGGATTTCTCACCAAACGAAGCCGTCGGGCTGATCGGGGACAATGGTGCGGGCAAATCGACCCTGATCAACATTCTGTCCGGCGCGCAACAGGCCAGCGAGGGCGAGATCTTTCTCGACAATCAAAAGGTCAGCATCCGCAATCCGCGTGACGCGATGGATCTTGGGATCGAGACGATTTACCAATATAATTCCATGGTGCCAACGATGAGCATCGCCCGCAACATGTTCATCGGACGCGAGCCATTGAAGTTTTCGATGCTTGGCCTTGGGGCGATGGACCACAGGAAAATGGCCGAGGAAAGCGTCGCGGCGATTGCCGGCGCCGGGCTGCATCTGCGCTCGCCCGATGCATTGGTGGGCGAACTTTCCGGCGGCCAACGCCAGGGTGTGGCCATCGCCCGGGCGATGCATTTCAAATCCAAGGTCATGATCCTGGACGAACCGACCAACCATCTTGCGGTCAAGGAAACCAACAAGGTGATCGACTTTGTTCAAAGTCTCAAAGACCTGAACATCACCGGCATTTTCATCAGCCACAACATTCATCACGTCTTTGAATGTTGCGACAGGATCGTCGCCATGGCCCGCGGTGAGGTGGTGTTGGACAAGCGCACAACAGACACCAACATGGACGAAGTTCTCGACGTGTTGTGAGGAGGAAAAACATGGCAAATCTGACAGGAAAATCGGTTCTTCTGACCGGCGGTCTGGGCACGTTGGGGGGCGCTCAGGCCAGCAAACTGGCCGCCGAAGGCGCCCGCGTCGTGGTGCTGGACCGTCCCGACAGCGCCGATGCAGATGCCCGCGCGGCGGCTCTGGGCCGGGATGTCAGCTTCTTTGGCTGCGACCTGAACGACCTGGCAGGCACGGAAAAGACCGTTGGCGCATTGATCGCAAAATCCGGCGGTTTTGACATCCTGATCAACAACGCGGCCCTGATCATCAACAAACCACATGAGGACTTCACCCTCACCGAATATGAAGACCAGATCCGGGTCAATTCCTCGGCGGCCTTTGTGCTGACCCGCCTTTGCGCGGGCACAATGAAGGCAAAGGGCTATGGCAAGGTGGTGAACTTCACCTCTGTCACCCTGACCGGCCAATGGGACGGCTATGTGCCCTATATCACGTCAAAGGGGGCAATGCTGGGGCTGACAAAATCCATGGCGCGCGAACTGGGTCCGCATGGGATCAACGTCAATGCCGTGTCGCCGGGTGCCATTGTGTCCGACGCCGAAGAACGCATTTTTGGCGACCGATTGCAGGAATACAATGATTGGGTGCTGGAACGCCAATGTCTGAAAACCCGCATCCTGCCCGAACATGTGGCCGATCTGGTGCATTTTCTGGTGTCTTCCGCCGCTGACAGGATCACCGGCCAGAACTACAATATCGACGGCGGATGGTAGATTTGACAATTCTCGGCGCAGGGTCGGCCAAGCTGGCCCTCGCCCCGTCGATTGGCGGTGGGATTGCCCGGCTGGACGTGGACAGCCGCCCGGTGTTGCGCCCCTGGGCTGGTGATGCGGACACTCCGTTTTCGCTGGCCAGCAATATTCTCGTCCCCTTTTCCAACCGCATATCCGGTGGTGGTTTTGATTGGGATGGCATCCGCCACAACCTTGCCCCGAACCTGACCGGAGAGGCCTGTCCGATCCATGGCGACGGGTTTCAAAAACCGTGGGTGGCCGAAAAATCCGGCAATTCCGCCCGCCTGACGCTTGAACATGGGTCTTTTGGCCCGTGGCACTACCATGCGGTTCAGGATTTTGTCCTGACGGCCAAGGCGATGACCGTCACCCTCAGCGTCACCAATAGCGGCCCCGATCCGCTGCCCTTTGGCTGTGGTTTTCACCCCTGGTTTCCGCGCAGCGCCAAAACCCGCCTTGGCTTCAACGCCGAAACGGTCTGGCTAGAGGATGCCGCTTACCTCCCGACCAAGCAGCTGAGCCTGTCGGCCGCCCCCAATTGGGATTTCGCGCGGCCCCGCACCTTGCCCGACACATGGATCAACAATGGCTATACCGGTTGGCATGGCCCCGCGCATATCCAACAGGGCCACGACGCCATGTCCTGCACCCTGACCGCGACGAACACCCTGAGCACTGCGCTGGTGTTCTCACCTGCGGCTGGCGCGGAATTCTTCTGTTTTGAACCCGTTTCGCATCCGGTCGACGCCTTTCACCTGCCCGGCCATCCCGGTCTGCAAACCCTTCACAATGGCGACACCATGCAGGCCGCCATGACCCTTGACTGGGGTGTCACATGATCGTGGCCGACCATGGCCGGGTGGTCACCCCGCGCCGGACAGGCTGAGACCGCCCAGCCGCCCCCGCACCGCCCTGCTGACGCTTTCGACAATCGCCTGCGGGAACTGGTTTGGCAGCGCATCCGCCGCAATGTCGAGCGCCGCAGCGGCACGGGCCTCGACCTCTTCGATCAGCGCCTTGGCGCGCCCAGCCGCAAGGCCCGCACGCATCGCGGTTTGCATGAAATGGCGACCATGGATCTGGTCAAACCGATAATGTCGGCTGGTCCCGACCGACATCGCCATCTTCATCTGTTTGCGCTCGATCTGGCGGGCGTCAAACGCCCCCTGCGCAGTGACAATGTCATAGAGCGGGGTCATGCGGTAACTGCCGCCGGGGCCAAGAAACATACTGAAATTCTTGGCATGGGCATCTGTCGCCCCCATCAGCCAGAACACGATCTGCGCCCTGAGAAAGATGTCCTGATCCTCGATCGGGGTGTCGCTGCCCCGGAGCAGCCCCAGCACATCCCCCATCCCCGGCCCGCCTTCGTTTTGATATTTCAGGGTCGGCGGGACCGACAGCGCCTGACAGCAATCCTCCTGTGGCAGACGCAACAGGCGGCCATCCTGCGTCCAGCGGCGATCAAAGCGTTCGATGACCAAAGCGTCGGTTTCTCCGAAGGTTTCCATCACCGCCTTGTTCACCGGCAGGCCGAAAGCTTCGGTGAGTTTCAGGCAATAGAATTCGTTCTCGACACTGTTCGACAGGTCGATCCCCCCCGGCAGCTTGCCGATCTGCGTCTTGAACAGATGTGTCGTGGGTGTTGCGCCATGCGGCTTGATCCACTGGCCCTGATGCCACAGCAGCGCGGTTTTTTCCTGCGCCCCCGCAATCGAGATCCGAAACGCATCATCCCGGGTCAGACCAAGCGGCGCCTGGCTCAACCCGTTCAGCAGCCTCTCGATGGCGGCGGCATCGACCGCCTCGCCCCCGATCTGGCCGGTTGCATCCGGGGCATCCTCCTCGCCAGTGACAAACTGAAGCGCGCCGACACAATCATGGCCGATCTTGGTCAACAGGCTATAGGCATCTGTCCCGCGCGCGCCGACCTTTTCGGCCACAAGACGGCGAAGATGGTCCGAATCCGGCAACAGGTTTTCGAAAACGGCGATGACCGGTTCACCCCGATATGGCGTCTCGCGCAGCGGCAACGACAAGGACACCGGCATCGCATGTTGCCAGCCCAGCCAATCCGCCGCATAGGAAAACCCGATCGCACCGCTGGCCGCCCGGCTCAGGGTTCCGACGCGGCGGTTGTTCATATAGACGCGCAAGGGCGCAAAGGCCGGACGCCGCCCCATCAGAATATCTCTTCGATGTCGCTGGCATCCCCTTTGGACCGCGCGCCGATCCGAAATTCCAGATCAAGCGCGGACAGGACGGCCAGGAGAGAGTCCAGTTTTGCGGGCTTTTCGCCGCTCTCCATGCTAGAGATCGTCGCCTGCCGCAGCCCCGCACGTTCAGCAAGCTGCTTCTGGGTCCAGCCCCGCGCCTTGCGGGCGCGCTGGATGAGAGTGCCGATTTGTCTTGCGGTGCGGGCCAGATCGCTCATGTCGCGAAGATACGCTAAAGCGAATAAAATGTCTATATGCGCTGTGGCGTATAACGCCACATTATACGCCACAGCGTGTACAGAAGACGCAGAATGGGACCATGCTTTGGGCGGCTATCGCCCATGACACAACGCGCTCAGCAGGCGCGCAAACATACGCGTCGCGACCGAAGGCACCTCTTCGGCCCGGCTCATGATGCCGACCGCGCCCCGGGTGGCGGTCAGATCAAGGTTCAGCGGCACCAGACGCCCCTGCGCGATGTCATCCGCAACCACGCCCTTGCTGATGATCCAGACCGTATCGGGATCCGCCAGCGCAATGCCGCGCCCGAACGCCGGTGATGTCGTCTCTATCCGGTCGGAAAAAAGCGGCACCCCCCGCGCGATCAACAACCGTGCGACCAATGGGCGGATCGCAGAATCCGCAGGCGGATAAAGCACGCGAAACCCGTCCAGCCCGCCGATATCGCAAAGATCCTGCGCCCGGCTGTCGGGGCGGGCCACCACCACCACCTCTTCCGAATAGAGTTGCTGAAAGCTGAGGCCAACCATCGTGTCGGGTTTGCCAAGACGCCCGACAACCAGATCAATCCCGCCACTGCGCAAGCGCGCGGTCAGGTCGTGATGCGGCCCCTCGTGCACTTCGATCAAGGTATCGGGGCTTTTCGCACAAAAGGCACGGACCGCATCCGGCAACAGGGACGACGCTACACTGGGCAACGCGCCAAGCTTCAACTGACCTGCGGCGCTGCTGGCGGCCTGAATGCTGCGCAACCCATGCCGCAACGCAGCGGTACTTTGCTCCGCGAATTGCAGAAAAACCTCGCCTTGCGGGGTCAGGGCCACACCGGATCGGCTGCGCTCCATCACCACCACGCCCAGAATATCCTCCAGCTCCTTCAGCGTTTTCGAAATCGCCGGCTGCGTCAGGTTCAACTGCTCTGCGGCCATCTTGAAACTGCGGGCGCGGGCGATGGCACTGAACGCATCCAGATGGCGGAACTTGATACGTCGATCCATATTCATTCCAATTTTGGCAACCAAATAGCGTATAATGTCATTTTGAATATCCGCAAAGCCATGTCAAACAGGATCATCAATGTCGGGAGAGTGATATGAAAACCCAGGTCGCAATCGTTGGGGGCGGGCCATCCGGGCTTTTGCTGGCGCAGCTTCTGCACAAGCGGGGGATCGACAGCGTGGTTCTGGAGCGCAAGACAAAGGACTATGTCCTTGGGCGCATCCGCGCAGGTGTTCTGGAACGCGGGCTGGTGAACCTGATGGAAGAAGCCGGTTGCGCCGATCGCCTGCATGCCGAGGGCATTCCCCATGATGGCACGCTGGTGTCTTATGGCGACGAGATGTTTCGCATTGATTTCACCGAACATACCGGCACCCCGGTCATGGTCTATGGCCAGACCGAGGTGACGCGCGACCTGTATGAAGCGCGCGAAAAGGCCGACGGCAAGATCGTGTTCAACGTAGAAGACGTGGTGATCGACGGTGCCGACACCGACACGCCGCATGTCTATTACACCGTCGACGGCGCGGCGCATCGTCTGGATTGCGATTTCGTTGCCGGCTGTGACGGGTTTCACGGTGTCAGCCGCCAGACCATCCCGCTGGATGTGCGGAAGGAATACGAAAAACTCTATCCCTTTGGCTGGCTCGGCATCCTGTCGGAAACGCCGCCGGTCAATCACGAACTGATCTATGCGAACTCGCCCCGTGGGTTTGCGCTTTGCTCGATGCGAAACCAGAACCTCAGCCGGTATTACATCCAATGCTCGCTAAGCGACAAACCAGAAGACTGGACCGACGAAGCGTTCTGGCAAGAGCTCAAGCGCCGCATCCCCTCTGCCCAGGCGGACAAGCTGGTCACCGGGCCGAGCATCGAAAAATCCATTGCGCCGCTCCGGTCTTTTGTGACCGAACCGATGCGCTGGGGGCGGCTGTTCCTCTGTGGTGATGCGGCGCATATCGTGCCGCCGACCGGTGCCAAGGGTCTGAACACCGCGGCCTCTGACGTGCATTATCTCTATAACGGTCTGTGCGAGTATTACGAAAAAGGCAGCAGCAAAGGCATTGATACCTATTCAGAAAAGGCGCTGGCCCGCGTCTGGAAAGCGGAACGGTTCAGCTGGTGGTTCTCGTCCTTGATGCACACCTATCCGCATCAATCCGAATTCGACCTGAAAATGCAGGTTGCCGAGATCGAATTCCTGCGGTCGAATACCGCCGCACAAAAGGCGATGGCGGAAAACTATGTCGGGTTGCCCTATTGATGCGGGCCGTGAATGCAAATGGGGTGACGTTGCATGTGCAAGAGGCGGGCGATCCCAACGGCGCGCCGGTTCTGTTTGCCAATTCGCTGGGCACCGACCTGCGGCTCTGGGATGCCTTGATCCCCCTGCTTCCCGACGGCTTGCGCCTGATCCGGTTTGACAAGCGCGGTCATGGGCTGTCGGAATGTCCGACCGGGCCTTATGCCATCGACGACCTGACCCGCGATGCCGAGGCGCTGATCACGGCGCTGGACTGTGGGCCGGTGACCTTTGTCGGCCTGTCCATCGGCGGGATGATCGCCCAGAATCTGGCGGCACGCCGTCCCGATCTGGTGCGCGCATTGGTTCTGTCCAACACGGCTGCGAAACTGGGCGACGCCGCGTCCTGGAATGATCGCATTGCCGCCATTGCGGCCAATGGCCTGCCCGCGCTCGAGGCCGCGATCCTCGACCGGTGGTTCGGCCCCCGCTTTCGCGCCAGCAAGGACGCCACCCTTTGGGGCAACATGCTGACCCGCACGCCAGAGGCCGGATATCTTGGTTGCTGCGCCGCGATTGCCGCCGCCGATCTGACCGACACAACCCGCGCCCTGCGTCTGCCTACGCTGGTCATCGCAGGCAGCCATGATGGCGCCAGCCCGCCCGACCTTGTCGCCGCCACCGCCGCGCTGATCCCTGGCGCGGCGTTCCATGTGATTGATGGTGCGGGCCACCTGCCCTGCGTCGAAGACCCCGCAGCCTATGCTGCCATCCTGAACCCGTTTCTGAAGGAGCACGCCGATGTCTGAGCGATTTGAAAAAGGCATGGCCACGCGCCGGTCGGTTCTGGGCGACGCGCATGTCGACCGCGCCGAGGCCAACAAGACCACATTCGATGAACCCTTTCAGTCGATGATCACCGAAGGCGCTTGGGGCACGCTTTGGGCGGATGACGCCATAACCAAACGGGAACGGTCGATGCTCACCCTGTCGCTTCTGGCGGCCACCGGCAATTTCGAAGAAATCCCGATGCATGTTCGTGCCACCGCCAACACTGGCGCCAGCCCGCAGGACGTGCTGCAATCCTTCTTGCATGTGGCGGTCTACGCCGGCGTGCCGCGCGCCAACCATGCGATCAAACTTGCGAAACAGACCTTTGCAGAGATGGGAGTTCCCGTATGAGCCATCCGAAAACACCAACAGCGGGCGGCTTCATCCCGCGCGACCGCGATTGGCAACCCGACGCGCTGACACCACGCTACAAGACCAGCGTGCGGCGCAGCCCCCAATCCGCGCTGCTGTCGTTCCCATCGACACTCAGCGAAGAGACCTCGCCCATCTTTGGCCACGCCATGCTTGGCGCGTTGGACAATGATCTGATCCTGAACTACGCCCAACCCGGCGAAAGCGCGATTGGCCCACGCATCATCGTGCATGGCCGGGTGCTGGATGAAAACGGTCGCGGCGTGCCAGGGGCCCTTGTCGAATTCTGGCAGGCCAATGCAGGTGGGCGTTATCGCCACAAGAAAGAAAGCTACCTCGCCGCGCTTGATCCCAATTTTGGCGGCTGCGGGCGCACGATCACGGCGGAAGACGGATCATATGAGTTCCGCACCATCTATCCCGGCCCCTACCCCTGGCCCAACGGCATGAACGACTGGCGCCCGGCGCATATCCATTTCTCGCTCTTTGGCCATGGATTTGCACAGCGCCTGATCACCCAGATGTATTTCGAGGGCGACCCCCACATCCCGCTCTGTCCGATCCTGAGCACCGTCAAATCACAGGCGGCGGTGGATGCGCTGACCGCCCTGCTCGACATGAACCGCACGGTGCCGATGGACAGCCGCGCCTTCAAATTCGACATGGTGCTGCGCGGGCGACGCCAAACCTATTTCGAGAACCGCAAGGAAGGGCTATGACGATGCGCTGCAATAGTGGAAACTGGTTCTGCGGTCCGATCCGCGACACGCGAGGAATGTGATATGCAAAAGCTCGACTATTTGCGCGAAAGCCCCAGCCAGACCGCGGGCCCCTATGTCCATATCGGCTGCACCCCCAATTTTACTGGCATCGACATCTACGGCGGCGATCTTGGCACCTCGATGAAGACCGGCCCGGTCCAGGGAGAGGAGATCACGGTCAAGGGCACGGTGTTCGACGGCACCGGCACGCCGCTGCGGGATGCGATGATCGAAATCTGGCAACCGGATGCGGCGGGTCTTTTCCCCTCGGCCAATGAAACGCGCGGCACGGCTGATCCCAATTTCACCGGCTGGGGCCGGTCGCCCGGCGATATGGTGACCGGCGAATTCACCTTCGAAACGGTCAAACCCGGCGCGGTCCCCTTTCCCGACGGGCGGATGCAGGCCCCCCACATCACGGCCTGGGTCGTGGCGCGGGGCATCAATATCGGCCTGCACACCCGCATCTATTTCGAAGACGAAGACGCGGCGAATGCCGCCGATCCCGTCCTGGCCCGCGTCGAACACCAGAACCGGTTGCCGACATTGCTGGCCCGAAAAGAGGCCGACGGCGTCTATCGTTTCGACATTCACCTGCAAGGGCCGAATGAAACCATCTTCTTTGATGTATAAGGCTTTCCCATGACCAAACCCTGCATCATCTGCGTCGCCATCACCGGATCAGTGGCCACCAAGGACAACAACCCCGCCGTGCCGATCACCATCGCGGAACAGATCGAAAGCACGCAAGAGGCGTTCGAAGCCGGGGCCGCCATCGTGCATGCCCATGTGCGCGATGATGCGGGCAAGCCGACCTCGGACACCGACCGCTTTGCGCGGCTCAAGGAAGGGCTGGAAAAGCATTGTCCCGGCATGATCATCCAGTTTTCGACCGGCGGCAGGTCCGGTTCGGGCAAGGAACGGGCCGGGGCTTTGCCTGTCCGCCCGGACATGGCATCCATTTCGGTCGGCTCGTGCAATTTCCCGACCCGGGTCTATGAAAATTCCCCGGATCTGGTCGACTGGCTGGCGGGCGAGATGCGCGAGCATGACATCCTGCCCGAGATCGAGGCCTTTGACCTCAGCCACATCCATCAGGCGGTCGCAATGCACAGGGACGGGCGGTTGCCGCGCAAGCTTTATGTGCAATTCGTCATGGGCGTGAAAAACGCAATGCCGGTCGACCGCGACGTGTTCGACTATTACGTGCGCACGATGCAGCGGCTGGCACCAGAGGCCGAATGGTGCGCCGCCGGCATCGGCCGCCATCAGATCGAGGTCAACGAATGGAGCATCGCCGCCGGCGGTCATACCCGCACCGGGCTTGAGGACAACGTGCGCATTGATCGCGACACGCTGGCGCCCTCGAACGCGGCATTGGTCCAGCGCGCAGCGGCACTTTGCGAGAAATACGAAAGACCGGTCGCAACCTGGCAACAGGCGCGTGAGATCCTCGGTCTGCGACCGCTGGCGGTCTAGGGCCGCCGGGACACCCCCGACCCTGCGGCACGATCCCCCACACCCAACCGGCGCGCCGATCACCGTGTGACTGCTCACATTGTAACTGATCACAGTGTGACAGATCACAGAGTAACCGCGCGCGCCGCTGTGCCCTCATGTGCTTGGGCGCGGCGGTCAGACAAGTGTCCCCGGCCCACCGGCGATGGAATGGTGACCTTGAAACTGTGTCACGCCCTCATAGCCGAAGTTCCGGCCAATACCGGATTTCTTGAATCCGCCGAACGGCCCATTGTTGTCCATCGCTGACGGCCCATGTGCGTTGACAAAGGTATAACCCGCCTCGATCCGACGTGACAGCGCGACCGCACGGTCGCTATCGGCGGTCCAAACCGACGAGGCGAGGCCGAATTGGTCATCATTTGCCATGGCGATGGCCGCATCCTCGGTGTCAAAAGGCACAAGCGGCAGGATGGGACCAAACTGCTCTTGGCGCACGACGGACAGCGCGGGATCGGCATTGAACACCAAAACTGGCCGCTGAAAGAATCCATCCCGATAAAGCGCCGGATCGGGCACCTGCCCCAGCTCCTGCACATCCTGCCCGGCGGCGCGCGCCTCGGCGATCATGTCGGTCACCACCCTGAGCTGTTTGGCATTGTTCATCGGCCCCATCGTGGTGTCGGGCAACAAGCCATCGCCAATCACCTGGGCATCCACCGCCGCGCGCAATCCTTCGGCCACTTCTTCGAAACGCGACCTGTGCACATACAGGCGTTTCAGCGCATAACAGATCTGACCGGTCGACATGAAAGCCGCGCGGTAGAGACGTTGAAACACATCACCCGTCAGGTCGGCATCATGACAGACAATTCCGGCGTCATTGCCGCCAAGCTCCAGCGTGACCGGCGTGATATTGTCCGCCGCCACTTTCATCACATGCCGCCCGACATCAACCGAGCCGGTGAAATTCACATAGCGCACCAGCGGATGACCGATGATGGCATCCCCGATCCGGCTGGCCGATCCCGTGACGATATTCACCACTCCGGGCGGCAGCATCTCGGCAATGCGGTGCAACGTCATGGCCGGGGCAAGGGCGGAATTGGCCGAGGGTTTGACCACAACCGTATTGCCCGCCATCAGCGCCTGCGGCAACTTCGCCCCAAGGATCGCCAGCGGCCAGTTCCAGGGCACCACCAATGCCGCAACACCGCGCGGTTGACGGGTGATGATGGTGTCGTTCGGCGCGGCGCTGATCACCTCGTCCTGCGCCAGACGGCCGGCATAGCCCGCGCATTGCAGGAAACGCTCGCCAAGGCGGCTGATCTCCAGATGGGTTTCGCGCAGGATCTTGCCATGTTCACGGGTGAACAGACGCGCGCGGCTGTCGACCTCTTCCATGTCCTGGGTGATCGCGGCGGCAACCTTGCGCAGCATGTCTGCCCGCGCGTCATAGCCAAGCGCAGCCCAGGCGGGAAAGGCCCGATGGGCGGCCTGCATCGCATGCTCGACATCCTGCGGCGTGCCCGCCGCCGCCCGACCGACCAGTTCCGCGGGGCGTGCGGGGTTGTGGATCGCATAGGTTCCCCCATCTGATGCGGGCCGCGCGGCACCATCAATGAAAAGCTGCGTTTCGACGATATCGGTCATGGGACGCCTTTCTTAGCGCATCGCGTTGGGCAGGAATGTCGCGATTGCCGGGATGTTGAGGATCAAGATACCCCCCAGCACCATCGCGATGAGATAGGGCAGCACCCCAAGGAAGATCGACAGCAGCGGGATTTCCGGCGCCACCGATTTGACCACAAAGACGTTCATGCCAATCGGCGGGGAAATCAGCCCCAGCTCGATCACGATGATCACCAAAATGCCGAACCAGATCAGGTCCACCCCCAGCGACGACAGCGACGGCAGGAACACCGGGATGATCAAAAGCAGAATGCCGATGGATTCAAACACCATGCCGAGCAACACACAAATCGCACAGATCATCAGCACCAGCCCCGTCGGACCCAACCCCCAGCCCAGCACAAGCGCTTGCAGGTCATAGGGCATGCCGGTCAGATTGACGAATTGCGCCAGGATCAGCGCCGAAAAGACAATGGCAAAGATCATCGCCGTGGTGGTGACCGTCTCTTGAAACACCCCCCAGAGGCTCTCGCGATCCAGAAAGTGCCCGCGAAACACCCCGAACACAAAGGCCCCGGCACAGCCCACGGCGGCCGCTTCGGTCGGGGTAAAGATCCCGACATAGATCCCGCCCAGAACCACGCTGAAAAGAAGGATCACCGGCCAGGTGGAATAAGACGCCCGCAGCGTGTCACGCAACGACATGGCCACACCTTTGGGGCCGAAATCGGGGCGCAGGCCGGTGACGATCACAACGGCCGCCATGAAAAGAACGATCAACAGGATACCGGGCAGAATGCCCGCGATGAACAACAGGCCGATGTCCTCACCCGCGACAATCCCGTAGATTGCCAGCGGCACAGAGGGCGGGATCATGATCCCCAGCGTGCCACCGGCGGCGATGGTGCCTGCGGCGAAACCCTCGTTGTATTTGAATTCGCGCATGGGCGGCACGGCCACGCGGGTCATGGTGGCCGCCGTGGCCAGGGACGATCCGCACACCGCCGCAAAGCCCGCACAGGACAGCACCCCCGACAGCGCCAGCCCACCCCGGAACCGGCCCAGCCAGGCATAAGAGGCCGCAAAAAGATCGCGACTGATGCCCGAACGATGGATGAACGCCCCCATCAGCACAAAAAGCGGGATGATCGACAGGCTGTAATTCAACGAGGTTTCCACGATCCACTGCGAAGACACCGACAGCGCGGCGTTCATCCCGCGCAGATACATCAACCCAAAGAACCCCACCGCAAGCGTGGCAAAGGCCAGCGGCACGCCGATAAAGGCCAGAAACAGCAAAATGCCAAAGCCGGTCAGTGCAAGTTCCATAAGTCAGCTCAATTCGTTGGATTGCGGGTCGTTGGATTGTGGGGAATGTGGCGGGGACTTGCGCGGGTCTTCACGCATCGCGGCAAAGGCCGCGACAATGGCCAGCGCCGCGAGACCGGCCATCGCCGCGATGATCCAGATCATCGGCAGGCGCAGCACGATGCTGTTTTCCGGGTAATGGGTCAGATCCCAGACCCGCCAGCCCAGAATGCCCGCAACGCCCACCGTCCCGACCAAGGTCATCACGTCGAAAATACCACGATAGCCCCGGCGAAAATGTTTCAGCAACAAGGGCTCGAACAGGGACACGTTCACATGGCCCCGGTCGCGGGTCACCGCGAACATGCCGCCAAAGACGACGACCCCCAAAAGCATCTGGATCATCTCGGCCGACCCGAAAACCGGGCTGTTGAAGAAATAGCGCAGGATCACTTCGGCGCAGGTGATCACAACCATTGCGACAAGCGCCCCTGCGCCCAGAATGATCGTGGCTTTGCGAATGAACCGCATGGTGCCCCCTCCCGGTTTGCGAAAATTTCCGGGCCAGCCGGATCACGGCAGCCCGGAAACCGATGCGTCAGTTGCCCGATTTGGCGGCCACAGCCGCGCGGGCCGCTTCGACAACCGCCCGACCGTCAATGCCATAGCGCGACTGGATGTCTTCGGCCCATTTGGCCTCGACCCCTGCTGCGGCGTCGCGCATTGCGGCCAAAAGCGCCGCCTCGATCGGGGCAAATGTCACGCCCATCGCTTCCAGCTGGCTGCGTGCCGCTGCGTCGGCGGTGTTGGTCGCCTCTCCCAGCCGGGTGGCAAGCGCCAGCCCCGACAGATCCGTGATCGCCGCGCGGTGATCGTCCGACAGGCGGTCCCAGGCGCGTTGGTTGAAGAAGATCGAGAAATTCGCCGATTGCAGCGCCGGCGACATGTCAACGCAGGACTGGGTATAAGGCGCGACACCAAAGGACACGATGGTTTCCATCGACAGGCCAAGATGGGCGTCAACGGTATTGCGCGAGGCCAGTTCCTGCACCTGAACCGCAGGAGAGGCCGTGATCGCCAGATCCATCGCCGCCAGCGTATCGGCAATCGTGCCGGGCAAAGCCCAGACGCGGCGCTCCCGCAGCTCTTCCAGCGTGGTGATCGGCGTATCGGTGACCGAACACAGGAACGTCGGCCCCAGATGGAACCCCGACACCATCTCGACGCCGCGCAGCACCTCTGCCCCGGCAAAGGTGTCGACGTAGGACTGCCAGAAGACCTCGGATGCGGCGGCACTGTCGCCCAGGCTGATGAACGGCATCTGCGTGATCATCGTGCCGGGGGCAGAATGCGCAAGGAACCCGTTGAAGATAAACCCGCCGTCGGCCACGCCGTTGCGCACCGCATCAACCACACCCGGTGGCGGCGAAACAGATTGCGCGGGAAAGGTGATGCGCACCGCGCCATCGGTCGCTTCGGCGATGTCATCGGACCAGGCCTGAAACACCGGCCAGACAAAATGTGTCTTCGGAAAGAAGATGTTAAAACTCAGTTCGGTTTCGGCCGCAACTGGCGCTGCGAATGCCGTGGTGGCCAGCGTTGCGGCGGCACAAAATGTGCGAATGGTCATGAATGTCCTCCCTGAATGTGGCCGAGTGGCCAGTGGACAGACGTTACCCGGCCCCAGCGATAAGCATCAGTGATGTTTTTGAAATCGCGATTGATCCCGGTTATCGCTCAAAGCGATGTCACGCGCCGCCGAATACACATTGCCAGCGCGTCAGCGGCAGGGGTCAGGGGGTGCCCCGCCCGCGACATCAACGAAATCTTGAGCGGGGCGATCTCTTCTCGGATCGGGATCGGCGCGATGTTCCAGCTTCGTCTGACCCCGTCCATCAACAGCGCCGGAAAGGTACAGACCGCGCCCAGACTTTCGACCAGCGACAATGCCCCGAAGTAGGATTCGGAGGTGGTCAAAGCCATCGGCGGCGTCAGACCATGATCCACAAAAGGTTGGCGAAAAATATCCCCCGGACCGGTCGGCGCGCCGATCATGATCCATTGCGCTTCGGCCAACTCGCCCAGGGATCGTGCCTTCAGCAGCGGTGAGCTATCCGAGGTCACCACCTGAATCGGCGTGTCGATCAGATGCTCGATCGTCAGCTCACGTGTCATGCCAATTGGCGGTTCGGGACCGATCAAAAGGTCGATACGCCCCTCGCGCAGCGGCTTTATGGCGCCCGGAAACAGGCCGCTCGACAGGCGGACCTCGATATTGGGATGGGTTTTGCGAAACAGCGTCAGGGCGCGGGGCATGATCCGCATCGCCGCCAGCGGCGACAGACAGACATTGACCGCCCCCACCTGTTCGCCGCGCAATTGCGCGACCTCTTCGTCCAGACGTTCAATTTCCGACGCAATCGTGCGCGCCCGCACCAGAATACGCTCGCCGATCTCTGTCAGCTCGACCCCGCGAGAGGTGCGCGAGAACACCGAAACCCCAAGCTCCTGTTCGGCCTGGCGCAGGGATTGCGTCAGCGCAGGCTGGGATTTGTCGAGATGTTTGGCCGCGGCCCGCAGGCTGCCATGCTCTGCGATTGCGACCAGAACTTGAATGTGTTGCGGCTTCATGGCGATCAGAAAGACTTATACATAGAGCTTTTTCAAGACTTTTCATGATCACAAAGCGCCGCCTAGGGTGCGGCAAACCCAAAAGGAGCCGATCATGCAGAAACTGACCTATGCCGTCACGGGTGTCGCAAGCGGTATCGGTGCCGAACTGGCGCGCATTCTCAGGGCGCAGGGCCATGCGGTGATCGGCTTCGATATTCATGAAACCCGCGACACCGTCGACCGGTTCATCGCCTTGGATCTGGACGACCCCGACAGTATAGCCGAGGCCGCCGCCGCCGTTGACACCCCGCTGGACGGCCTGTGCAACAATGCGGGTCTGCCGCCGCGCACCGGGCTTGAAAAGGCGATCCTTCAGGTGAATTTCCTTGGCACACGCGCCTTTACCCAGGCCATGCTGCCGCATCTGCAAAAGGGCGGCTCTATCGTCAATATGGCCAGCCGCGCAGGCCACGGCTGGCGCGATGGGGTCGACCAGGTCAAGCGCCTTGCCAGCCTGACCCGGCGCGACCAGCTTGCCAGTTTCATCAAATCCGAAGGGATCGACGCCACCCGCTGCTACAATCTCTCGAAAGAGGCGATGATCCTGTGGACCGTGTCCGAGACCGAGGCGATGGTGCAACGCGATCTGCGCGTCAACTCGCTCAGCCCCGGCGGCATCGCCACCGGCATCCTTGGTGATTTTCAAAAGGCCTTTGGCGCGCAAATGGCCAGAAACGTCGCACGCGCCGGACGCCCCGGCACGCCCGCCGAAATCGCGGAAATCGCCGCGTTCCTGCTGTCGCCGACATCGAACTGGATCAAGGGCACCGATATTGCCATCGACGGGGGCATGGGGGCCTTTAACATGACCGATGTCATGGCGCTTGATGTGCTGCGTCTGCCAGCGAACAAGGGCGCCGCATGACCCCCCTGTGACCCACTGTGCGACCTGTCCAAGGCGCGCCGTTACGGATTGCGCGGCCCGGCGCGGGGGCACACAGATCGCTGGCACGGGGCGAAACCAACTTTGAACGCGCGTTAAAACCTATCGTTCGTCAAAGGCTTGGCGGGATTTGCGAATATCGTCGTGGTGTGTCGCCGCCCAGTCCACCAGCAACTTGAGCGGCCCCAGCACCCCCTGCCCCAGCTCGGTCAGCTCGTAATGCACCGCAACCGGCGGGCCGGCATCGACCGTCCGGGTCAGATATCCGTCGCGTTCAAGACTGCGCAGGTTTTCGGTCAAAACCCGCTGCGTGATGTCGCCAACAGCGCGCCGCAACGCGCCAAACCGCAGCGATCCATCTTCGAGCGCCAGCACAATCAGAACCTGCCACTTGCCCGTCACTTTCGACAGCACCTGTCGTATCGGGCAAAGCTCGGCCTGTTCCTTCGTCAACGCGGTTACCTGAAGCATACCTGGTTCCTAAATAGTGCGTAATTGATACTTGGTGCAATTTTGATACCACTGCCACCACATTCAATCAACTGAGTCGAAAGGACCAGATCATGACCCCCACAGAGATCGCGCTGAACGCCGTTTCCGCAATTTTCATCAACTTCGATCCGCAAGCCGCCAAAGAGCTGCTTGCCCCCGATTACATCCAGCACAATGTTGCCGTTCCGACCGGCGCGGCCCCGGTGATCGGCTTCATTCCGGCGTTGCAGGACAGCGGGATCAAGGTCACCACCCACCGTGTGATCAGCGAAGGTGATTATGTCGTGCTGCACAACAGCTATGACAATGCCCAGGCATTTGGCGCTGAAACCCTGGTGGCGTTTGACGTGTTCCGGGTCGCGGATGGCAAGGTCGCCGAACATTGGGACAATCTGACGCCGGTCACCGCGCCCAACCCCTCGGGCCACAGCCAGGTCGATGGCATAACCGCAATCACCGACACGGACGCCACCCAGGCAAACAAGGCCCTCGTCACCGACTTCGTGCAAACCATCCTGATGGCGGGCGACACCGACCGGGTGACAGATTTCATTTCAACCGACACCTATATCCAGCACAACAGCCTGATCGGCGACGGTCTGGCCGGTCTGGGTGCGGCGCTGGCGGCCATGGCGGAACAGGGTGTGTCGATGGTCTATACCGATCTTCACATCGTGGTCGCCGAGGGCAATTTTGTCTTCACCGCGTCCAAAGGCACCCTGGGCGATGCGCCGACGGCGTTCTTTGACCTGTTCCGCGTCGAAGCGGGCCGCATTGTCGAGCATTGGGATGTCGTTTCCACGATCCCCGAAGAGATGGCGCACGACAACGGCAAATTCTAGGCCCCGCAGAGATCAAGACAGCGGCGGGTCAAACCGTCGCTGCCCCCACTGCCCCTCAAGGCCCCTCAGGATCGCGGCCTATGACCTGCCCGCATCGCGTGGCGGTCCGGTCATTTGCCCGCAGCCACCTGCAATTCCGCGCGTGCGGCTTCGATATTGCCGATCGCATTGCGCAGGTGGTCGATCAAGGCCGCGGATGCGGTGGCCCCGTCCCGTGCCTGCAAGGCATCAACGATACGTTGGTGTTTCGCCATCTGCTGCTTGCGATTGGGCCGCCGCTGGGATGAGACGAAGCGCGCCCGCCACAGACGCGTGTTGTATTGCTGATGCGTCTCGATCAACGGGGGATTGTGCGCCGCCGCCACGATGGCGCGGTGAAATTCCATATCAATCTCGAACCGTCGCAGGCCGTCATCCTGTTCCGCCAGGTCGATCATTTCGTCCTGAAGCGACGCGATATGCGCCAGCTCGGCGTCTGTGGCGTTCCGGCAGGCCTGTTCGCCGGCCAGCCCCTCCAATGCGCCCTGGATCATCAGCCAATGTGACAGGGTTTCTATCGACGGATCTGCCACCCGCAGGCGGCCGTCGACATAATCAACAAGGCCTTCCACCTCCAACAGCCGAATCGCATCGCGCACCGGCGTGCGGCTGGTGCCCAGAAGCTCGGACAATTCGCGCTCGTTCATGGGCAATCCTGCCGGAAGCTTTTCCAGCAGGATCAATTCGCGCAGTTTATCAGCCGATTGCTCGGCAAGGCTTTTGGGCCGTTCGGCGGCAAGACTGCCACCAATAAGATCTTTCAAGGACATTACTAACTGACCCTCCTATTGAACCTTTTGCCGCAATCGACCCGCAAGCGCCATGCCAAAGCTTATTTCAAATCATCCGGCAACAGCGCCGGTGACAGGTTTTTCCCAATTATCATGCTCACTTTCCCCACTTCAGGACCAACGGGTCCAAGGGTTTCAACAGGTCGATCATCCGTTGCCGGATGGCCGGGTGCAGGGCCGGGATCGGGTGGCGGCAGAACTCTGATCCGATCACCCCGCCTTCGACCATCGCGGCCTTGCAGCTTTGCCAGCCGCACTGCCGGTTTTCGTGGTTGATCGCCATCGCCACGCGGCCATAGGCCTCGGTCGACCCGGCGATGTCACCGGCGTGGTATTTGGTGATCACCGGCTTGATCTGGTCAACGATCATGCCACTGGTCATCGAACCCGTCGCCCCGGCATCCAGATCGGCCAGAAGCGTGATCGCCTCTTCACCGTCAAACGGTGCTTCGATGGCGTCCCCGCCTGCGGCGATCAGCGCACGCAATTTGCCCGCAGCGCGCGGGCATTCGATCTTGAAAAGCCGCACTTCTTCGATTTCCTGCGCCATGCGCACCAACAAAGGCACCGACAGCTCCACGCCCGACATCGGCGCATCCTGCACCATGATCGGAATGCCGACCGCGCCCACCGCCGCGAATTGCTGAAACGTCTGCTCCGGCGTGCCGCGCAGGGTCGCCCCGTGATAGGGCGGCATCATCATCACCGCATTCGCGCCCAGATCCTTGGCAAAGCGCGCGCGTTCCACCGCAATCGGCGTCGCGTAATGGCTGATCGTCACGATCACCGGCACGCGCCCCGCCACATGTTCCAGCGACAGACGCGTCAGCACCTCGCGTTCCTGATCGGAAATCAGGAACTGCTCGGAAAAGTTCGCCAGAATACAGATCCCATCCGCGCCCTGATCAATGAGGCAATCAAGCGCACGTTTCATACCGCCGAGGTCGAGCGTGCCATCGTCGTTGAACGGCGTGGGCGCGACGGGCCAGATACCAGACCAGCTCATTCCGTGATCTCGAAATGCTGGAGGTGCTTGTCAGAAATGGTGATCCCCAGACCCGGCTTGTCGTCATCCAGTTGCAGGAAACCATCAACCGCCTCCGGGTCGCCTTCGAAGATGTAATAAAACAGCTCGTTGCCGACCTCGACATCAAAGACCGGGAAATATTCGCTGATCGGGCAATTCGCATTGGCCATGGTCAGGTGATAGTTATGGACCTGCCCGGCATGCGGGATCACGGGGATCTGCGCCGCCTCGGCAATGGCGTTGATTTTCTGGGCTGCGGTGATGCCGCCGACGCGGTTGGTGTCATATTGCAGGACACTGACGGCTTTCTTGCGGATCAGGTCGGCGCAGCCGATGATCGAAAATTCATGCTCGCCACCCGAAATCGGCACGATGTTCATCGCGTTCAACTCGGCATAGCCTTCGACATCATCGGCAATCACCGGCTCTTCCAGCCAGCGCGGCTCATATTTGGCCAGCTTCGGCAGCATCCGCTTGGCGTAATCCAGGTTCCAGCCCATGTAACATTCAAGCATCAGGTCGTTGTCGTAACCGATCACCTCGCGCAGGGCCTCCACGCGTTTCAGGTTTTCCCGCATGCCCATCATGCCGTCCTTGGGGCCATAGCCGAATCGCGATTTATAGGCGGTATAGCCATTCTTCATCGCTTCTGCGGCCTCGGCCTGCATGTCTTCGACCGATGCGGCATAGAGCTTGGAGTAATAGACCGGGATCTTTTCCTTGGTGCGCCCGCCCAGCAGTTTGAACACCGGCTTGCCGACCAATTTGCCCATCAGATCCCAGATCGCGATGTCGATGGCGCTGATCGCGGTCATGCCAATGCCCTTGCGGCCCCAGGCATGGGTGCGGCGGTACATCTTTTCCCAGATATACGCGTAGTCAAAGGGATCTTCGCCCACCACCAGCGGCGCATACCAATCGTCGATCGCCTTTTTCACCACGGTCGGGGCCAGTGCGGCGTTGCCGATACCGATGGTGCCGTCTTCGGTCTCGACCTCGACCGTCAGCCACTGGTGAAACCGGAACGATGCCATGGCATCGCCCTTCATCCACAGCGCATCGGATGCATTGGTACAGAAGTTCCCCGAAGGCGGGACCGTGGGCCCGGTCCAATTCCAGACTCGGGTGCGGATTGATTTAATTTTCGTCATGTTGCTTCTCCGGCTCTTGCTTTGGTGTACCAAAAACCGTATACCAAGAGCTGTGTCAAGTGCGAACCTTTGTTATTCAAAAGCATCCACACCCAGGAACAGACACTCACGGAGGAGGAATACATGTTTACTTACAAGACGTTGACCGGAACACTTGCCGGACTTGCGCTGGCAATCGCCACTGTCCCCGCCCAGGCCGAAGACTTTCCCAATGGTCCCATCGAAGTCATCAACAACTCAAAACCCGGCGGCGGCTCGGACATTTTCCTGCGTTTCGCTACGGAAAAAGCGGGCGAGGTTCTGGGCGGCGACTTTATCCACCTGTCGAAAACCGGCGGCGTCGCGACCAACACGTTGAAATACGTGGCAAGCAAACCGGCCGACGGCCAGACGCTGTTCATCGTCAACGCCGGCACCGCCCTGACCATGATGCGCGGCAAGGTCGATCTGACCCGCGACGACATCGTTCCGCTGGTGCGCGGCACGGTCGATCCGAATTTCGTGGTGGTCAAGGCCGGTCGCTTCGCCGATGCCGGTGAATTTGTCAATTTCGTGCAGAACAATTCGGTCAAACAGGCCGGCACAAAGGTCGGCGGCAACCCACATGTTGCGGCCCTGCGGTTCCGCAATGCGCTGGAAATGCAGAATCAGGTCTATGTGCCCTTTGAAAAATCCGGCGAAATCGTCATCAACATCATCAACGGCAATGTTGATGTCGCGCTGCTGAACTTTGACGAATTCGAATCCCAATCCAAGGCAGGCCAGGTCGAAGCGCTGGCGATCCTTGCGCCGGACCGTTCGGTCAATTCGCCCGACATTCCAACCGGTCACGAAGTTGGCCTGCCGATCAATATTTCCGTGGTGCGCGGCATCGGCGTGCGGAAAGGCACCCCCGAACCGGTGATCGAAAAGCTCGAGGCCGCCTTGATCGCATCAATGAACAGCGCCGGGTTCCTCGAATACCTCGCCGGATCGGGCCAGGATGCCACAAGCATCGCAGGCCGCGAAGAATTCGGCGCCGAATTCAACGAGATGTACGAAGGCTATCAGTCCGTCGCCAAGGACCTGATGGGCGGATAATTCTCTTTGGCCGGCCCCCTGTCGGGCCGGCCGCTCCCATGTCCCTTGATCCAGGTAAATCATGACCGATACACACCACCGGTCCATCCAGCGGACCCAGTTTCTAGAGGCTCTGGCCGTCATGGCCTTTGCCGCCGCGCTTTATGGCGTGACCTTCACCTTCGACCGTGTGCCACCGTTGCTGGCGCAGGGTATCCAGCCCACCGTGTTCCCCCGCGCCATTCTGGCGATCATGTTTGCACTGGGTCTGATCCGGGCGATCAATGCCGCCCGCCTGTCTGCTGCTGACATTGAATTTGTGGCACGCACGAAATCCATCCCGCCCATCGTCTTTTTGACGGCCGGCCTGCTGATCGTGCTGCCGATCCTGATGGCGATGATCGGCACCTTTCCGGCGCTGGTGCTGTTTTTGCCCGCGCTTTCCCTTCTGTGGGGCGAACGGCGGTGGAAGCTTATGGCGCTCAGCTTCGCGGGCTTCACCGGCTTTGTCTACGTGCTGTTCCGTCTCATCATGAACGTCCCCCTGCCCTGAGGTCCGAAAAATGGAACCCTTCCTTCTTGTCCTGCAATTCCTTGCGGACCCCTACAACCTGATGATCATCGCCGGCGGAACGCTGGTGGGCCTGATCGTCGGGGCGCTGCCGGGCCTCGGTTCGGTAATCCTGATTGCGCTCATGCTGCCCTTTGTGGTGCGCATGGACCCGACAACCGGCATCGCGCTCTGTGCCATTGTCTATTGCGCCACCACATACGGCGGGTCGATCACCGCGATCCTGATCAACACCCCCGGCACACCAGCCGCGGCCATGACCACCTTCGACGGCTATCCAATGGCCCAAAAGGGCGAGGCCGGCCGCGCGCTTGGCATCGCCACCTTCTCAAGCGCGATTGGTGGCATCCTCGGCATTCTGGTGATGATCGTGGCCACGCCCCTGCTGGCGCAGGTCGCCTATCACTTCGGACCGGCCGAATTCTTTGCGCTGGCGGTGTTTGGCATGTCGATGCTGGCCTCGATCAGCGGCAATTCGATGGTCAAGAACTTCATCGGCGGGGCATTTGGTCTGATCCTGGCCACCGTGGGCACCGATCTGACCACGGGTGTCGAACGGTTCACCTTTGGCCAGCCTGACCTTTACGAAGGCATCGCCGTCGTCCAGATCATGATCGGCATTTTTGCCGGTGGTGAATTGCTGCGCCAGGCCACCCAGACCAAGGTCAAACGCGAACTTGTCGCCGACGGCGTGACAAAACTGCCCTCGCTTCAGGATTTCAAGGCGATCTGGAAAACCGTCTTGCGCGCCACCGGGATCGGCACCTTCATCGGCATCCTGCCCGCCGAGGGCGGCAAGGTTGCTGCCATGATCGCCTATAACGAGGAAATGCGCTGGTCCAAGAACAAGGATCAGTTCGGCAAAGGCGCAATCGAAGGTCTGGCCGCGCCAGAGGCCGCCAACAATGCCGCGACCGGCGGCACCATGGTGCCGACCCTTGCTCTCGGCATTCCGGGCGGCGGGTCGACTGCGATCATCCTGACCGCGATGCTGATCCTGGGCCTGCGCCCCGGTCCCGCGCTCTTTGCCGAACAACCCGACCTGCTGGCCGGGATCTTCGGTGCCATGTTGGGGGCCAATATCTGTTTCCTGATCTACGGCATGGTCGGCGCCAAATTCTTCAGCCGCATCACCCTGATCCCGACAACGATCCTGTGGCCCTGTGTGATCTGCCTTGCCGCGCTTGGCGCTTTCAGCCTGCAACAAAGCATGTTCGATGTCGGCGTGATGGTGTTCTTTGCCATTCTCGGCTTCTTCCTCAACCGGCACGGGTTTGCCCCCGCACCCATCGTGATGGGCCTGATCCTGGGCGAGCTGATCGAAACATCGCTGAAGCAAAGCTACCTGATCTATGACGGCAACCTCTGGGCGATCCTGCAACAGCCCATTGCGCTGGTGTTTCTTCTGCTCTCGGTGCTCGGGGTCTGTGGCCCGCTGATCGCCAAGGCAATCGGGGCCTATCGCGCCAATCAGGCCGCGCTGCTGACCGGCAATGACGAATAATTCCTGCGCCGCACCCCGTGCGGCGCAAACCCCAAATTTCAGACGAAACGGACAGGCAGATGACTGATCGACCCGTAATTTTCTCGACCCTCGGTGATGCTGGCGGCGTCGGCCCCGAGCTGGTGGCACGCACGCTGGCCCATCCCGAGATCACCCAAGGCTGCAAACGTGTCATCGTCGGCCACCGCAAGGTGTTCGACATGGGCCGCGAGGTGGCCGGGATTGACGCCGACCTGCCAACATTCGACAGCTTTCAGGATGCGGTCGACAGCCCCGAACCGGTGGTCTTTCACCACTATGACAAGCTTGAATTCGGCGACATCGCTGTCGGCGTGACCTCGGCACAGGCCGGGTTGGCGGATTATCAGATCGGCTGTTACGCCGCTGATCTGTCAAAGGCGGGCATGCTCGACGCATTTGTCTGGGCGCCGGTCAACAAGGCCTCGATCCACAAGGCGGGCTATCATTACGAAGGCTACAAGGCCGGCATCGCCGATTACATGGGCTTTACCGCACGCTCGACCGAGATGAACACCATCGGCGACCTTTGGACCACCCGCGTCACCTCGCATATCCCGATTTCACAGATCGCGGGCGAAATCACCGAAGACGCCATCCTGTCGGTCCTGCGCTATTTCGACCGCGAGCTGCGCCGCTTTGGCTATGCCAACCCCAGGATCGCCGTCTCTGGTCTGAACCCACACAACGGCGACGAAGGTGCCTTTGGCCGCGAAGAAATCGACATCATCGGCCCCGCCATCGAAAAGGCGAAAAAGCTGCAACTCAATGTTTCGGGGCCTTACCCCGCCGACACGATCTTTTTGACGGTCAAGGAAGAGGGCCACATCGGCGTTCTGTCGATGTATCACGATCAATGCCAGATCGCGACCAAGCTGATGGGCTTCGATGATGGCGTGACCTACTTTGGCGGCATGCCCTTCATCCTCGCCACCCCGGCCCATGGCACCGCATTCGACATCGCAGGCAAGGGCGTCGCCCGTCCAAGCGCCATCATGCAGGCCCATGACCTTGCCCGCCGTGCCGCGCTGACGGCCCGTGGCCTCACCATCGACGAAGGGATTTCGGCATGAGCGACAAACCAAATATCCTGTTCATTCAGGCCGACCAGCTGACCGCCTTTGTCCTGTCGATGTACCGCGACGACGCCCAGGCCAAAACGCCGAACCTTGATGCGCTGGCGGCGGGCGGTGTGGTGATGGAAAACGCCTATTCCAACTCGCCCATCTGTTGCCCGGCGCGGGCCTCGCAATTCACCGGGCGTCAGGCCTCGACCCACGAGGTTTGGGGAAACGGTGCGGAATTCAGCTCTGAAATGCCCACAATGATGCATTTCCTGCGCTCGTCGGGGTATCGGGCGATCTGTGCGGGCAAATGTCACTTCATCGGCGCCGATCAATTGCACGGCTTTGACAAACGGCTGACCACCGACATGTATCCAGCCGGGTTTGACTGGACGATCCCCTGGTCCTGGGGCCCGGTCCACCGCGAAGGCACATCGGTCAAGAAACTTGCCGTCAGCGGGCTTTGCCGGACCAACAACCAGCTGCTTTATGATGCCGAGGTGCAGTTCCGCACCTTGGAATTCTTCCGCCATGACGTGCTGGAAAATAACGATCAGCCGTGGTTCCTGCATGTGTCCTACACCCAGCCGCACGAAGCCTATCAGTCGGTTCCAGAATTCTGGGAACGTTACGCAGACACCGACATCGCCCTGCCCCGCATCCCCGAGGACGAGACACCCCATCCCACCACCGAATGGCTGAAAATCCACCACGGTATTGACCAGTTCCCGCCGGACGAAGACACCATCCGACTGTCACGGCGCGCCTATTACGCCATGATCTCGCATCTCGATGATTATGTCGGCGAATTGATTGCCGAGCTGAAGCACCTTGGCCTGTATGACGACACGGTCATTGTCTTTACCTCGGATCATGGCGACATGCTGGGCGAACGCGGGATGTGGTTCAAGCGCAGCTTCTATCAGGGCTCGTTGCAGGTGCCGATGATCTGGCACAACCCCAAACGGATCAAACCGGGCCGGGTTGCGGAATGCGTGACACTGGCGGACCTCTGCCCGACATTCGCGGAACTGGGCGGCGCAAAAGCGGCCTCTGACGAATTCGGCAGCGACCAAAGCGCCAGCTTCCTCGGCCTGTTGATGGACACATCGGACAGCACCAAGGACGAGGCGATTGCCGAATATTACGGTCCCGGCGTCATTGAACCCTGGCTGGCAATCCGGCAGGGCGACTGGAAATATGTCTGGACCCGCAATGCGCCGGAACTTCTGTTCAACATGGCCAACGACCCCGACGAACAACACGATCTGTCCGCTGACCCGGCCCATGCCGACACCAAAGCGACCCTGAAAGATCGCCTGTTGGGACGTTACGACGTCGAGGCCGTCACCCAGCGCGCCGCCCGACTGAAGCAAACCCGCGTCTTCCTGCAAGAGGCCCTGTCGACAAACACCGGCTATCAATGGGATTACCAACCCTTCTTTGACGCATCGCAAAGCTATGTGCGCGGCGTCAACCGCCCGTCCACGGCATGAGGCAAGAGATGACCAAGAAACCCAATATCCTGATGATCTATGCCGATCAGATGCGCTATGATTGCGCATCATTTTCCGGCAACCCCGACGTCAAGACACCGCATCTGGACCGGCTGGCGATGGAGGGCGTCTGCTTTGACGAGGCCTTTACCTCTTATCCGCTGTGCACGCCGTTCCGCGCCTCGCTTCTGACTGGCAAATATGCGCATCAGGCCGGCCTCTATTCCAACCATTTTCCGATCAACACAGATCAGCCCTCGCTCGCCCCGATCCTGAACGATCAGGGTTATAAATCGGGCTATATCGGCAAATGGCATCTGTTTGGCGGGCCAAAACCCGGGTTCGTGCCGCCGGGGCCAGATCGGATGGGGTTTGACCATTTCGTCGGCTACAATCGCGGCCATTACTACATGGATGCGATATTCTATCGTGATACGGATCAGCCCTATCGCTGCAAACGCTACGAGCCGGATTTCCAGACCGATCACACCATCGAATTCATGGAAAGCGCCCGTGCGTCGGATGACCCGTTCTTTGCCTATGTCTGTTTCGGCCCGCCGCATTTCCCGATGGACATGCCGGACAACTGGCGGAACATGTACGACCCGGAAAAGATCACATTGCCCAAGGGCACGCCCAACCCCGAACTGCAAAAGCGCCGCGCACAGGAACGCACCGCGCTGGATTTCGACGGCGACGCCAATTTCGGCGAACTGTCCAAGACCGACAAGGTCGCAGGACAAGACCCCGAGATCGAGTCCGAGGCGCAGATCCGCAAATTCGTGGCCGAGTATTACGGCATGATCTCCAACGTCGATTACAACGTCGGGCGCATGTTGAACTGGCTGGATGCCCAAGGTCTGGCAGAGGATACAATTGTTATCTTCTTCTCGGATCACGGCGACATGCTGGGCCAGCACGGGTCTTATTGCGGGATCAAGCGGCAGGCCTATCGCGCCTCGGCGCATGTGCCGCTTCTGATCCGCTATCCCGACCGCTTCGCCGCGGGCAAGCGGGTAAGCTCGCTGGTCGACGTGGGTGTGGACACCATGCCAACGCTGCTGGAAACCTGCGGTGCAAAGGTGCCAGAGGGCGTGCAGGGCAGCAGCTATCTGTCGCTGCTCGAAGGGGCGGGTGATGAGCCGATCCGCGATCACGTGCAATTCGAGTTGATGAAAGCCGATTTCGGCGGTCGCAGCGAACGCCATGTCAAACCGGAACGCGGCATTCGCACCAAGGACTGGCTTTATGTCCGCAAGCAGGATCGCCCGCTGTATCTCTTCGACCAGAATGCCGACCCGGACGAGGTGGTGAACCTTGTCAACAACCCGGCCTATGCCGAGGTTCAGGCCGAACTGGACGCCCGCGTGATCGCCAACATGCAGGACACCGGTGATGCATGGGATCTGGAAATGGATTTCCCCTCTCCGGGCTACATGTCCCATTCCGAGGGCAAGACGTTTCTTGAAAACGTCGTGAAACCCGCCGCGATCGAAGTGCCCTGATCCCCCCAAATGCGCGGCATGACCCGTGTGCGAGAGCCGATGTCCAACCTGACCGACTACCTGTCACCGCGCCGCCCATGGTTTGGCGCGGTGTCCCGGAAATCCACCCTCGCCGATGCGGCGGCGGGGTTCACCAATGCGGCCATTGTCCTGCCCCAGGGCGTGGCCTTTGCCATCATCGCGGGCCTGCCGCCCGCCTATGGGCTGTTTACCGCAATGATCCCGCCGGTGATCGCGGCGTTTTTCGGATCGTCGCGCGTCATGGTGTCGGGGCCGACCACGGCAATTTCGGCGGTGCTGTTTGCCTCGCTGTCGCAATTCGCCCCCGTCGGCACGCCGGCCTATATCGAAATGGCGCTGGCGTTGACGGTCATGGTCGGGCTTGTCCAGCTTGCCGCCGGATTGGCGCGGCTGGGGGCCTTGATCACCTTTGTCTCGCACTCGGTCATCGTCGGCTTTACCGCCGCTGCGGCCCTCTTGATCGCGGCATCCCAGCTGGCCCCGGCGCTGGGGCTTTCGGTCGAACGGGGCGGCGGCGTTGTCGAGCGTGTGTTGCGCGTCGCCGAAGCGGCGGACCAGACCAATTGGCGCGCGGTCTTGCTGTCGGTCGCGACGCTGGTGGTGCTGATCCTTGTTTCGAAACTAAGCCGCCGCTTGCCGCATTACCTGATCGCGCTGGTCGCAGGGTCGCTGATCGGTCTGGCCCTGGGCGCAGAGGCCAGCGGGATCGCGATGTTCGCCCCCCTGCCCTCGGTCACGCCCAATTTCCATTTGCCGGATTTCGCCGGTGTCCCGCTCGCCGAACTTGCCCCGGCGGCCATGGCCATCGCCTTTATCGCGCTGCTCGAAGCGGTGTCGATTGGCCGCGATTTTGCCCACCGCCGCAACGAAAAATACGATTCCAATCAGGAAATCGTCGGCCAGGGCCTGTCGAACATGATTGGCGGCTTCTTTCAGTGTTACGCCGGATCGGGGTCGTTCACGCGCTCGGCGCTCAACGCCGAAAGCGGGGCCAGAACGCCGCTTGCCGCCATGTTCGCCGCCCTGTTCCTGCTGGCGCTGCTGCTTCTGCTGGCGCCCTTTATCGCCTATATCCCGGTGCCGGTCATGGCCGGAACCATCCTCTTTGTGGCCTGGCGTCTGGTGGATTTCGCCGAGATCCGGCACATCCTTGATGCCCGCACCAGCGACACCGTTGTGCTCTGCCTGACCTTTCTGGCCGGGATCGCGGTCGAGCTGGAATTCGCCATTGTCGTCGGCGTTGTCACCTCGCTTTTTGCGTTTCTGCGCAAAAGCGCCTCGCCGCTGGTCGCCGTCCTGGCCCCGGCCATCACCGACGGGCGCAGAACCCTGCGCGGGGCCAAGCGATACAACCTGCCGCAATGTCCACAGATCGCCGTTCTCAGGATCGAAGGTCCGATCTACTTTGCCTCGGTCGAGGCCATCGCAAAGCGCATCGAGACAATCGAGGCCCAATTCGGCTCGCGGGCGCGGATCGTCCTTTACCTGCGCGGCGTCGGCTCCATCGACCTGTCCGGCGCGGATTTCCTGATAAAGCTGATCCGAAACGCCCGCAAATCCGGCGGCGACGTGCATATCGTGGCAACCTACAAGGGCGTTTTGTCAACGCTGCGCCGCGCCCATGTGCTGGACATCCTGGGCGAAGCCAATCTGCACCTTAGCAAGGGCCAGGCCATCGCGCGCATCACAGCCCAGGCCGATGGCGACATTTGCCGCACCTGCCAATTGCGCGTATTCGAAGAATGCAAACATCTGCCGCACCCGGAACAAGCGACAGAAGGCGACAAAGGGTCGTGACCACGCGGCCAACACCGCTGTGATACGTTCATAAGTCTCCGACATGCGCCCCGCATCAAAATGCAAATGGGAACGGCTTTGCGACCGTTCCCATCTTCGTCTCTGACAAATCCCGCCGGCCTACTGGTCTTCGACCTTGCCCATCCGTTTGCGCGCCACCGCCATGATCGGCCCGCCCGCGATGCTCAGGAACAGCGCCACATAGATGATGACCGCAATCCAACTTTCAAAGAACCCGATCAGCGTCCCATCAGCCAACAGATAGGACTGGCGAAACGACCGCTCCAGAATCGGACCAAGGACAAAACCGATGGTAAAGGGCGCCACGGCAAAGTTCAGCTTGCGCAGGATATAGCCGAACACCCCGACCGCGATCAGAACCCAGACGCCAAAGAGGTCATTCTTTACGCTGTAGACCCCGACAAGACACAAAAGCATCACCGTCGGCACGATGATATGCAGCGGGATCATGATGATCCGCGCGGCCATGCGAATTGTGAAAAGCCCCACAAAGATCAGCACAATGTTGATAAGGAACAGGCCGACAAAGATCGCATACATCAAATCCGGCGCTTCACTGAACAGCCGCGGTCCCGGCGCAAGGCCCTGGATCAACAGCGCGCCCAGCAGGATCGCCGCCGCCGGGCTTCCCGGCACGCCAAGCGTCAGCGTGGGGATCAAGGCACCGCCAACCGTCGCATTGTTCGCGGCTTCGGGGGCCACGACGCCCTCGGGGATGCCGGTGCCAAACAACTCTGGATGTTTCGATTTCCGCTTCGCCTCGGCATAGCCGAAAAAGGCACCAATGGCCGCCCCTTCCCCCGGCAGAATGCCAATCACCGTGCCAACGATGGACGACCGCGCCAGCGTGGCGCGCAGATCCTTCAACACCTTGAACGACGGAAAACTGGCGGCAAGGCTGGCCTTGTCGAACACCGGCGGATCCGTCTTGCGCTGTGCGTTCAGCAACAGTTCGGAAATCGCGAACACCCCGACCAGAACGGACACAAACGGCAGACCCTCATAGAGGTTGTAACTGCCGAACAGATAGCGCTCTGCGCCGTTCAATTCGTCGATGCCCCAGGTCGTCAGCCACACCCCCATGCCCGCCGCCATCAACCCCTTGACCGTACTTCGCCCGGCCACACGGACCACAACGATGATCCCGAAGACCGAAATCGCAAAGAACTCTCTCGGGCCGAATTTGATGGCGATGCTGGCCAGCAACGGGGCCGACAGCGCCAGCACCACGGTGGAAAACAACCCGCCAATGACCGAAGCCGTCAGCGACAGGCCCAATGCCTCGCCGCCCCGGCCGGCCTTGAACATGCGATGGCCGTCTTCCACCGCCGCCGCCGCCGCCCCGGTGCCGGGAATGCCCAGCGTGATGGCCGAAACCGATCCGCCGTACATCGCCGCCGAATAGATCGCGAGCAAAAGAACAAAGGCCGGGGCCGCCTCCATATACAGCGTGAATGGCAACGCGATGGTGATCGCGATCGGCGCGCCAAGACCGGGCAGAATGCCGATGATCGTGCCCAGAAAAACGCCAAGAACAAGAAGCGCCAGCACAAATGGATCGGCAATCTGCGTCAGCGCGGTTAAGAATGCATCAAATCCCATAGGTCACAACGGCGTCCCGACGCCAAAGTTGAAGGCCGCCCAGACAAGGGGTCCGAAAACGGCGAGGAAGATATAGGCGACCGGCGAACGCACCTGCATGATCGCCGCAATGCCAAGAAGCAGGACAACCGACATCGGGATGAACCCGATCCAGTCCCACAAGAAAACGCAGATCAACAAAAGCGCGACAATTGATATGACGCGCATCGCCACGGCGGGCCGGAAATCAAACGGCCTGTCGGCGTCCCCTTCGGGATCGCCTCGCAAAAAGTTGACGATATTGATAAGCGCACAAAGCGCGGTAAACCCCAGCATCATCAGCGGAAAAACCTCGGTCGGAACCTGCGCACCGGCCAAAGCGCCGGGGTTTTCGAATTGCAACGCCATCTGTGCGAACACGATGCAGGCGATGATCACCACAAGGCTGAAGCCGATATTGGCAGCGCGATTGGTCATGATGTACCTCGTTGAAAAAATGTGACCCCACGCCCGTCGGGATGCCCGCAGGCCCGGGGCCACCAGGGAGGTTCGTCTATTTCTTCAGCATGCCCAGACTGTCGAGCAGCGGCGCATAGAAGGTCAGCCCGCGTTCGATATCGGCCAGCACCTCTTTGGTGCCATAGACCGGCACCAACGTGCTCAGCCCCGCGAATTCCCGCTGAAAATCGGGGTTCTCGAACACCTGTTTGCCTGCGGCGGTCATCTTTTCGATGATCGCGGGATCGGTCCCTGCCTTGGCCGTCCAGCCGGATTTCAGCCAATTGCCGGCCGTCATACCGGGGTGCAGCTCCTCCAGCGTTTTGACACCGGGAAGGTGAGTGTCGAAGTAATCCTTGCGCTCATCCAGAATGACCAGCGGGCGCAGCTCGTCGGGGAACATCGCCACATGGGTGGTCTGCCCGATGGCGGCATCCGCCTGACCGCCGATCAGACCGGTCAGGGACGCCGGGATCGTCTTCATTGCGAGCATCTTGAAATTCACATCGAACTGGTTCGACAGGTTCACAGCCGACAGATGCGGCGGCGCGCCGATGTTGTTGATCCCCATCACAAGATCGGTTTCCTGCGCTGCGGCAATGAATTCATCCAGCGTGGTCCAGGGGCTGTCAGAGCGCACATAAAGCACGGTCGACCCTTGGGTGTTCATCCAGGCCGGGGCAAAATCCGTCAGCGGATCATAGGGCGCCCGCCGCACCAGCGGTGCAATCACGGTCGAGGGCGGCGCAAACCGCATCCAGGTATATCCGTCTGTGTCGCCCTTCAGAAACGACATCACGCCGGGCACATGGCCGCCGCCTGGCACATTGACGACCTTGATCGGCACGCCCAGGATCGGCTCCAGGTATTTCGCCTCAAGCCGCGTTTGCAAATCGGCGTTGCCGCCGGCGCCAAATGTAACCACCACGGTCAGCGGTTTGCTGGGCCAATCCGCCTGCGCCAGCGCGGCGGTGGCCATGCCGAACATCAGCGCAACCGTCAGCGCCAGTCGTGTCATCAGATTTTTCATCATGAGATCCTCCCTTGTGTGCCGGCCCTGCGCCAAGTCTCCCATGGCGCGCCGACGTCTCTCCCGGGGGAAGCGTACCAGCCCTTAATTCATATGAAAAATTGGAGTTTTTGGTCCCCCAATGCACAAAACGCATAGCTTTCGGGGAATCCATTGCCCAACCGGCGAATTCCGCCAAATTCATTCCAAAAGCGTATAGCTTTGTGCGAAATTACAATTTTCTGTCTGCAAACGAAGGCGTTACTGTCTGCCCTGCTTGGCATTTGAAAGGGGGCGCATATGGGTCAGATCATGATGATCGTCGAAAAAGGCGGCAATTGCATCAGCTGGTATGACATCGAAACCGGCGCGCGGCTGCACCGTCTCGGCCTGCCGGAAATGCCGCATGAATTCGTCGCCGACGCCGACAATCGCTATGCATATGTCGGCCACTACGGCGTCCCGAATTCAAAGACACCGGGCGACCATGGGCGGTCCGTGTTCGTTGTCGACATCGCGCTTGGCGCCATTGTGCATACCTTTGCCCTTGGCGAACATGCCCGCCCGCATGGGATTCAACTGGACGAGGCCGGGCGACTTTATGTGCTATCCGAACAGACCGACACATTGCTTGTGTGGGAAAACCCGCGCGACTTCGGCCCGTATGACCATGCGAAACCTGTCGGCGGCGAACGTGCGCATCTGTTTGCCCTGCGCAAAAACGGGCGACAGGCGTTTTCGGTCAATCTGGTCTCTGGTGACGTCACCGCCTTTGACCCCTATGACGACGCCCCGCCTGTGTCGATCCGCACCGGTGTCAAACCCGAAGGCCGCTGGCTGCGCGACGATGAAACGCGGCTGTATATCACCAACCGGGGCAGCGATACGATTTCGGTGATCGACACCGAAAGCCTTGAGGTCGTGAACACCTTTGCCACCCCGAAAGACCCGATGCGCATCATGCATGACAGCAAGCGCAACCGCCTGATCACAATCAACAATCAGGGCCAGTCCGTTTCGTGGTTTGACGCGGCGACGGGGGCGGAACTCCACCGCCATGATGTCGGGGAACGTCCGATCACGATGCAGGCGGATGCAGACCTCAACTACCTCTATGTGCCGCATCGCATGAATCAGGTGATCCGCCTTTCGCTCGACACGTTCGAACAGGACAGGGCCTTTACCACCGAACTTTTGCCCGATGTCATGCATATCCTGCCACGGGATTTTGCCCGGCGCTGGGGCTGAAACCATCACACCGACGAGGATCAGATGACCGAAAAATCGCCTTTCGCCGCCTATGTTGCCTGCCTGAAGGGCAGCGCAATCGAGGTTTTTATCGGGGACGCCAACGCAGGCACGCTGGACCATGTGCAAACCGTCGACCTTCGGGGCAAGGGTCTGCCGCTGGCGCGGTCGCCGGATGGAAAATACCTCTATGCGTCAACCTTCGAAGAGGGGGACAGCGGCGAACAGAACTGGATCGAAACCTTTGCGATTCACCCGGAAACGCGCCGTCTGAACCGGATTGCCACCACCCCGGTGGCCGCGCGTATGGCCCATATTGCAACCGACCGGACCGGCCGGTTCCTGTTCGGCGCATCCTTTCCGTCCAGCATGATCGCGGTTTATCCGATCGGGGATCGCGGTGTTGTTCAGGATTATCCCACCGACACCATGAAAACGCCGTTCCGGGCGCATCAGATGCTGGCCGATTATTCCAATCGCTTTGTCACCGTGCCCTGCATGTTGTCGCATACCGTGCTGAACCTGACATTCGATGATCGCAGCGGCACGCTGTCGGAAAATTCGCCGCCGGCCACCTATCGCCCCAACGGCGCGGGCCCGCGTCATGTCGCCTATCACCCGAACCGGCGCTATGCCTATCTCATGAACGAAATGAACGGCGAGGTGACCGCCTATCGGATCGACGCCAAAACCGGCGGGCTGGTTGAGATCATGTCAGCCAGCTATGTGTCCGACGATCTGGGCGAGGCCCCCTGGGGCGCGCAAATCCATGTTTCGCCGGATGGCAAACGGCTCTTTGCCGCAGACCGGCGCGGCAGCACGCTGGCGGTGTTCGACATTGATACGCTGGGGGGGCAGATTTCCGGGCGTCGGCTTGTTCAAACCGGCAAGAACCCGCGTTGTCACGACATCACCCCGAACGGGCATTTTCTTGTCCTTGCGGCACTGGGTGACAAACAGGTCGAACTCTATGACATTCGCGATGCCAACAAAGACCCGGAAAAGGTTCTGACCCTGCCGACCAGGGACGCCCCGGCCTGGGTCGAGATCGTGGCCTGACCGGTAAACTCTTGCGGACAGGGGCGGAACATCTGGTGTAACCTGCCAATGATCCGCCATCCACATCCAGGACGAGAGACGTTTTGTGAAGAATATCAACGTTCAGCAGCTGCGCGCCTTTCATGCCCTGATGAAGATCGGGCATATGACGCGGGCGGCTGAATTCCTTCACGTCGCCCAGCCCACGATCAGCCGCCAGTTGCAACTGCTTGAGGAATCGCTGGGCTTTCGCACCTTTGATCGCAAAAGCGGCGGGCGGCTCACGCCGACCAAGGAAGGGCAGCTTCTGTTCGAACAGCTAGAAAGAACGTTGACCACGCTGGACGCCCTGCCAGAGATTTCGCGCGGCATACGACATTACGAAAGCCGCCGTTTGCGGGTCGCCGCGACGACGCCGGCCCTCAACTCGGACATACTGATCAACGCGGTTGCCGCCCTGCGCGAGGCCAATCCCCATTCGACCCTGCATCTGGAACGGGTGCGGCGGGAAAACATCGAAATGGTGGTCGCAAATGCCGAGGCCGAGATCGGATTTTGCGCGATGCCCATCGCCAATTCGGCGCTGGATGTCGTGCCTTTGGTCTCTACCCGCGCGGTGGCGGTGGTCGCGCCGTTTCACCGCCTGGCTGACAGGCCCTTTCTGTCGATTGATGATGTCCCCAGCGAGGAATTGATCCTCGCGACCACCGCCACAATCGGCGGCCGCCTGCAACGCCGTGACCATGTGGACGATGCCCCGCCCCCGCCGGTGCGGGTGCATCTGGTTCTGACCGGGCTCAGGCTGGCCGCTGCCGGGCTGGGGGTGTTGGTCTGTGATCCGCTGACCGCCACGGCCTTTCGCGCGCAAAACATCCGCATCCTGCCCTGGCGGCCGGACATTCGGATTGATTTCTGCTGCATTGTCTCAAAGGAACGTCGCGGCGGCGTTGTCCTGGATGAGCTGGTGCAACATCTGCGCCGCTCCGCCGGGGACTGGCAAACCGCCTTTGAGGCCGAATTTGGCGCGCCTACCTGATCGCGACCCAGAAAAAATTGACCGCGCCCAACAGCAACAACATCTCAAGCCAGCGCACATGCTGATCATCCGAGATCCGGCGCAAAACCGCCCGCCCCATCCAGTTTCCCGGCAGCGAAAGCAGGCCGATCATCGCCCCCAGCAGGGCCAAATCGGTCGATAGCTGCCCGGCCCCGGTGTAGGCCGTGATGCGAAAAACATGCAGCACAATGGCCGAGGCCGACATGGTAATCACCAGCGTTTCGCGCCGCAGGCCATAGTTCAGCAGAAACGGAATGACCAACAGACCGGGCCCGATGGACGCCCCGGTCAACCCGCCCCAGATGGCCCCGACAATTGCCAGATCCCGGCGACCAACGTGAAATTTCAACCGGTCCGCGACACGCCGCACAACCAGCGACACAAGCATGACACAGCCCAAAAGCGCCGCCACGAAACTGCCCGACAGATTGCCATAGAAACTGCCAACGATCAGAACCGCCGGCACCGCAGGCGCGATCAACGTGATCAACGTCCGCCAGTCGATCAAGCGCGGGTTCATCAAGCTGCGCGTCGCGCCGGTGATCAGCATCGTGACGCTGAGCACCGGCATCACCGCCTTGACCCCGAGGATCGGAACAAGAACCGCCGCCATCAAAAACCCGCCCGCAATGCCCGACGCCCCATGCACAACCGACGTAAGAACAGCCCCGAACGCAATAACAACGAGATCAAACTGGCTGAGATCCAGGGTTTCGATCATGGTGGCAAACATCTGCACAGGCCTTCAATGTGGTTTCGTGGGGCGGCCGCGCGCGGCGGCGCGGCGTTTCTTGATGCTGACGGTCTGGTCCTGCGCCACGATGGGACCGCGCCGGATGCCCCAACCGATAGGGGGGCGCTGGTTGCCCGGAAACGACGCATCCGTCCCCCAGATCGCCTGATAGGTGTCGATGGCCCGGCCCATGCGCTGCAACACGACAAACCCGATCGTGAACCCGCCCCAAATCGCGATCTGCGCGAGCCACATCCAGACATAGGCATTGGCGATCCACATCCCGGTGGTGATGCTGCCAACGGACACGACAATCGCCAGATATCCTGTTGATTTATGCACGCGCTCAAACAGGATCCGGGTGCGGGTCATCAGAAAATGGTCGCCCCCCGCCACGCCGGGGCCCTGCATGTGCGGCCCGCCGCCCGACCCTTTCAACAGCACAGCCAGAAGCTGAACACCGACAAGGGCGGCAAGGCTCCAGCCAAGCCATGCGTGCAGGCGGCCACCGGCGCTGTCGTGATCCGAAACAAGGATCAGCACCGCGCCAAGCACCATCAACACCAGACCCGCACTCGTCAGAACCCGGTGCCAGGTGAACCAGAACGGGTTCTGCACCTCGCGCGGCCAGTCCTGCCCCGGCAGTACCTTGAAAAACCGCGCGGTGATGATGCCCAGCGGCACAAGCACGCCCCAGGCAAAAACCATGAACCGCCCATGCCAGGACAGGGCAAAGCCGACCTCGTGAAGGCGCGACGGATCAATCGGGGAAAACAGAAATTCTAACATGATTGCAGATTCTTCACCTGTACCTCTGTCCTTTGGGCGACACACTGACGTCGGGCATGAATGGCCACGCCCGGACACCGTGGGCATCGCCGCACAGCGCCTGACGCGTCGTTGCGCGGCTTGCTTGCCTTGGTGTACCAAAAACCGTATACAGGATTCAAGTATACACCCCCGAATTGCCGACACCCGATACCAGATGACAAATGACTGGCCGGTCACATGACATCCTGTGATGTCCTTCCGCTGGCCGGGATAGGAGCGGTTCACCATCATGCGCCTCGTTCACATTGAAACATTGATTGTCCTGGCGGAATGCAGCTCGATCCGGGCCGCAGCCGCGCGTTTGGGAAAATCGCAACCGGTCATCACCGCGCGCCTGAGGGAAATGGAGGCCGACATCGGCTTTCCCCTGTTTGTGCGCACCACGCGCGGCATCACCCCGACGGAAACCGCGATGACGGTTCTGGCCCGCGCCAGATCGGTCGAGGCCGAGCGCGAAAGACTGGAACAGGAAATCGCGGGCCTGCGCGGCAAACAGACCGGCAACATCCGCGTCTGTGTCACGCCATTGGTCGCGATCAAGATCATGCCGCGCGCCATCGCACGGTTTCAGAAATCCTTCCCCGATGTCGGCGTGACGCTGTCGGCGGATATGGAAAGCCACGCCTTGCAGCTGTTGCGGGATCGTCATTGCGACATCATCATCGGCCCCAATCCACAGGCCGCACAGGCCTCTGATCTGGTGTGCGAAGAATTGTTCAAAACCGACATCACGATCATCACCAAAAAGAATTCTCCCTATGCCACCGCCACATCGCTCAGCGCGCTGGCCGATTGCGACTGGGTCTCGCTGTGGAATTCGTCGCTGGGTCCGGGCAAGCAGTTCCTGAACCATTTCACCGAGGCCGGCCTGCCCCCTCCGCGCATACGCGCCTCGTCGGAATCGCAACTTGGCATTCTGGCTCTGGTCGAAGAGCTCGGGGCCGTGTCGACCTTTCCCGTGCGGCTTCTGGAAGAGGTCGGCCAAAACCGGGGCGTCGTGCGCGTCGCCATAAAGGAACCGATCAAACCCCTGTCCATTTCGATGGTGACCCGTGCCGGGCGGTCCCTGACCCCGGCCGGGGATGCATTGGCCGATTGCATCCGCCACCGGGTTGGCAATCTTCTCAACGAATGGAAAACCACCGGATCATAGGCCCAGCGCCCGTATCCCCGGATGATCCCGCGGGTATTTATAGATACGGTACATCCGCCCCGGCCCGCCGACATGGAAATCCAAAACGATCTCGTCATCGGCGGTGACCTCGACAATGCGTTTGTCACAGGCCTGCACCATAAGGGTGTTGCCGTTGCGCTGGCGTTGGGCGTTGCTCATGAACGGGGAATAGATGTCCTCGGCGCCGTCGGTGTTGAAGCTCCATTCGATAAACGGCCCCTCGCCCATCACGAACATCCCGTTCGCATCCCGTGGCAGGCTGATTTCAAGGATGTCGGAATAGGCGCCGGTTATCATGCCCATGCAGATCTGGCCGTACTCTGCGCTGCCCTCTGCGCTGCGGCGCATTCCATTGTTGAACACCAGCACATCCCCCTGATGCGGCACGTCATCACGCAACCAATGCGCATCATGCTGCCAGAACAGCTCCTGATCCTCCGGGCCGCCCTGCCCCCAGGTCTGCGGGTTGCCCCACCGCCAGATCAGATCCCCGCCCCGGCCATACCGCCCGCCAGTCGATCCCATGACCTCCTGCGCTGTGGTCGAATGATCAATCGCCCAGATCTCGCCAAAGATGGCCGAGGAAATCAGGATCACATCATCCTTTTCATTGTAGGACACCGCATTGGTATGCAGCAATTGGCCCGAATTGAACTGAATTTCATCCAGTTGCGGCCAGTTGATGTCGATCTTTTCCGGGTGGTCGGCAGGATTGCCAAATCCGGGGGCCGTTGCATCCCGGTTCTGCACGATGTGATCAACCATGCGCCAGCACCAGACCACATCGGTGCCGCCGGTGGCGAGATCCGGTTTCAGCTCATAGATCTTGTCCAGCACGATCCGGTCCCGCGCACCTTGCTGCGCCCAACCCCGCGCGCGGGCCTGTTCCGCCGTCAGAATATCCCATGAAATGGCAAGGATATTGCCGTTTGGCATCATTTCGACATCATGGTGCAGCGCCTCCTTGCCGAATTCCAGATTTGACCATTCCCAAAGCACCCGTCCATCCGGCGCAACAATCGACACCGTTCCATTCGCACCAATCGGAAATTGCCCATCCATGGTCAGCCAGTCATGTTTGCAGGTGGTGCGCAGCAGATTGCCGTCATCCAGCAGATAGGTCACCGTCGCCTCGGGCAGGCGCTGCGGCGTGGGCCAGACATGCGCAACCTTGCCGTGCTCGTCCATCAAAAGGGTCTTGTGCGACTTTTGCACATCGCCGCGATCGCTGACCTCCTGGATCAGCAAATATCCCGGCTGAACCGCCGCCTCGCCCTGTGGTGGCAGGGGCCCGGTCATCTCCGGGGTCCGCGAAAACATCTTGGTCTGATAGGCCAGCATCTGGGACGCCGTGCCCATCGGCATCCGGTTTTCCGCGCTCTGGCTCAGATCCGGCAGGTCGTCATCCGCCGTCACATACCCGTCCTGATCGCTATCCAGCCGGCGAATGCGCGCAGGCGCATCGGCAATATCGCGGGGCGTGATGACAAGATCGCCGTCAGGGTCGAGCAGACGCAGAATGCCACTGCGACGGATCATATAGGGAATGACCGTCGCCCCCCCCAATGCAGATTCCCGCAGGCACCCGTCGCTGTCCGCCATCCGGCGCAGAACCTCCGGCGCGGCGTCAATCTCGGCGGGCGAAAGCCGGCCGTCGCCATCCAGATCCAGCGCCCGAAACAGGGTGCCGGCCTGCCAACGCATCTGCTTCAATGTGGCGCGTGCCGCGTCGTCGGGGGTTGGTTCAACATGTGTCATGGGATGCCCTTTTGCATCCAGACATACCCCCCCGGCGCGCCAACCCGGTATCCATAAAAACCTATCGCGATAGGTTATGGCAGGATACCCCGCCCCACCCCCAACACCGTAAAAAGACCCCGAGGAACCGGCCCAACCGGCGTGTGCCATTGGGTCCAGAGGGAGGAACCCAAATGACAAAATCGCTGACACGGCGCGCCCTTGCCACAATGGCCGCCGGCGCATTTGCACTTGCATCATTGCCCGGCGCGGCAAAGTCTCAGGACACCGAACTGCTGTTCAATGTTTTCATTCCACAGGCGGCACCCTTGTTCACCAAAGGGCTGGAACCCTGGGCCCGCGCGGTCGAGGCCGCATCGAACGGCACCCTCACGCTGACCATTCCGACATCATCGCTGGCCCCGCCGCCGCGTCTGTTCGACATTGTGCAGGACGGCGTTGCCGATATCGCCGTGGCGCCGATCTCGTTCCGCGAAAACCAGTTCGCGCTGGATCTGATCGGCTCTGTCCCGCTGATCGCCCCAACCGCCAGGGGCGCCTCTGTCGCGCTCTGGGACACCCACAAAACCTATTTTGCCGAGGCGGACAAATGGGACGATTTCGTTCTGCTGACCCTCTTCACCCTTGGCGCGCCTGCGATCATTTCGAACGCGCACCCGATCCGCTCCAAGGCCGATCTTGACGGATTCAAGGTTCTCGCCGTCGGCGATGTGAACGTGACTGTCTGGGACGCCTTGGGCGCCTCTCCGGTGTCGGGATCTGGTCAGAAACCGTTTGAAACGCTGTCCAGCGGCGTGGCGGACGGGGCGACAAACCCATTGGGCACCGCCGCCGTTCAGGGTCTTCTCGACGCCTCGAAAAGCGTCACGCTTGTGCCCGGCGGCTTTGGCGGGCGGGCGGTTTTTGCCCTGTTCATCAGCCGCGACCGCTTCGAGGATCTGCCGGAACAGGCGCAAACCGCCTTGATCAGCGCATCCGGCGCAGATGCCGCCGCCAAATTCGGCCAGATCATGGACGACATTGATGCCTCTGGCCTGAAAAAGTTTCAGGACAAGGGCATCGAGATCATACAAGCCTCTGACAGCTTTGTCGCCGAAATCGAAACCGCCGGGGCCTTCGCCGTGGAAGATTGGCTTAATGAGGCCAAGTCCGCCGGCATTGATGGCACTGCCGCGCTGGCCCATTTCAAAACAATTGCCACCCGTGACTAACCCCCCTGACTAATCCCCCGTGACGAACCATGTGACGATGCCACCGCGCCGAAAACGGCACCGCTGTGGCATCCTCCCCGGAAAGGCTTTTCATGAAAAACTTACCGAACACCATGCCTGTCTGGGCGGGTTTCATCAGCCGGTTTCTCAGCTACATCGCCGCAGCGTCGATTTTCAGCCTGATGGCGCTTGTCTTTCTTTCGGTCTTTTTTCGGTATGTGCTCAATTCGCCGATTGCCGCGACCGAGGATCTGATGGCCATCATGCTGGGCATTACGATCTTCACCGCATTCCCGGCGGTGACGCTGGGGCGCGGGCATATCAAGGTCGATCTGCTGGTGCCGCTGTTTGCCAAGGTATCGACCTTTGATCGCATCCGCTTGATTGCCATTGATGTCGGCATCGTGGCGATGTCCCTGTTCATGGCCAAACGGCTGTTTGATCAGGGCATGCGCTACTATCAGCGTGACACCACCAGCCTGATGATGGACTGGCCGCTGTATCCCGTGGTCCTGACCTATGTCGCCTTGCTGGTCATCGGCGCCGCCCTGTTTGCACTGCGCGCCGCACGTGAAGCCGGCAAAACCGCACATTCCGACCACGAGGATATTTCGCTATGATCGAACTCGTCATCGCCATTGTGGTCATGCTGGTGATCGCCGGCATTGGGTTTCCGCTGGGGTTTTCGCTGCTGTTTGTGGGCTATGTCGGTTTCGCATTGTCCCATCCCCGCGGGTTTGATGCCGCAGGCACGGTCGCAGGTCAGCAAATTCTCGAACTGGCGGCCAACAGCCAATTCGCGGTGCTGCCGCTGTTCATCCTGATGGGGGTTTTCGTCACCAAATCGGGGATCGCCGACAACATGTATGACACCGCCTCCAGATGGCTGGGGCATATGCGCGGCGGGCTGGCGCTGTCGACGGTCGCGGCCTGTGGCGGCATGGCGGCGATTTCCGGCTCGTCGATGGCCACCGCCGCCACCATGACAAAGGTCGCGATCCCGGCGATGCGGCGTTACAATTACGACGATGCGTTTTCGGCCGGCACCGTGGCCGCCGGCGGCACCATCGGCATTCTGATCCCGCCCTCCGGCGCGCTGATCATCTATGGGCTGCTGGCCGAGGTCGACATCGCCAAACTGTTCATGGCGGGGCTCATCCCCGGCATCATTTCGGTGGTCTTCTACCTGATCGCGATTCAGATCGTCTGCATCGTCAAACCACAATGGGCCCCCCGCGCGGCCGAGGCCAGCTGGCAGGAAAAACTGCGCTCGCTCAGCGGTATCTGGGGCATTGCCGCGCTGTTCCTTTTGATCATGGGCGGCATCTTCTTCGGCATCTTCACCGCGTCAGAGGGCGGCGGCATCGGCGCCGGCGGTGCGCTGTTGATTGCAACCCTGCGCCGCCGAATGAACATCCGGGTGTTCTTTGACTCTCTGGTCGAGGCTGGTGTCACCACGGCAACGATCTTCTGCGTCGGCTTTGGCGCGCTGATGCTGAACCAATTCGTGAACATCGCAGGCGCACCACAGGAAATCCTGAGCTTCATCAGCGGTCTCGGCATCGGTCCCTGGGGCACCGTCATGGTGATCCTGTGCTGCTATGTGCTTTTGGGCATGATCATCGACGGCCCGGCCATGATCTTTCTCACCGTGCCGATCTTTGTGCCGGTGATTTCCGAACTGGCCCTGCCGATTGATCCGAACCTGAAACTGGTCTGGTGGGGCATTATCGTGGTGGTTGCGGTCGAGATCAGCCTGATCACGCCCCCCATCGGGATGAATGTCTTTGTGATTTCGTCGATGTTGCCGGACGTGGGCATCATGCGGATTTACAAGGGGGTCATTGCCTTCTTCCTGGCCGACCTCGCGCGGCTGATGCTGTTCGTATTCTCGCCGATCACCGTGCTCTGGCTGGTCAAGTTCCTCGAATAGCGGGCCAGCCACGACATCCCAAAATGGAACTGTCGTGGCGCATTGGCCGGGCCAAGGCCCTGTCCCCCCGCCCTGTCCCCCGCCCGGTCACATGCCAGAGGTTACGAATTCGTAATCATTGGCCAACCTGCGCGCGACCGCGATCTGGTTACTCCACCTTCAAAAGGAGTGGCCATGCTGACAAAATTCCAAAGCTGTCTCGCGCTGATCGCAGTCGCGTTTGCCATATTTGCGGCTTCGGATGGAACGGCCTGGTTCCTGACCGCATCGCTGGCGACCCGCGCGCTCGGTTCCGACAGCCCGCGGCTGTTCGATCGGTCCCGCATTCACGACTTGCGCGTGGGCGAAGAATTTTCACTCCTGGCCGCAGGTGATATTGCGTCCTGCGATGTCGATGGCATCGACCGGCTGCGTAGAAACATCGGCTTGGCTATGGGCCTGAAAAACACGCCGCTCCCCCCCAACAAAAGCATGGTTGTCACGACGTCGATCCTCGACCAGCACCCGGATCTGGGTGTTCTCGCGCTTGGGGATCTGGCCTATAACCGGGGCGAACCCCTCGCCTTTCAGGATTGTTATGATCCGTTCTGGGGCAGGGCAAAGGCGCGCACCTGGCCAACCCCCGGCAATCACGAATATCGCTCGCCCGGTGCATTCGGCTACTTCGACTATTGGACAGAGCGCGCCGGCCCGGATCGAAACGGCTATTATGCCCTTCGCGCCGGCAGCTGGATCATCCTGTCACTCAACAGCGAAACAGATGCCTCGGACGGTTCTGATCAGGCCGTCTGGCTGGCGGATATTCTGGCCGCACACCCGGAGGCATGCATTGGCGCCATGTTCCACAGGCCGGCATATTCCGCCGTCGCCCGGGGCGGGTCCGAGGCCGCGAAACAGCTGTTTGCCAGGCTGGCCGACGCGGGCGCGGTCTTTGTCCTGAATGGGCACAACCACTTTCTCGAACGCACGAAACCGCTTGATGCAGGGGGCACCCCCGCGACCGATGGCACCACCATCTTTGTCGCAGGCGCCGGGGGCAAGGTGTCCGGCAAACCCGTCGTCGCCAATGAACGAACGGCTGAGTTGATCACCGATACCCCCGGTGTCCTGAAGCTGGATTTTTCCAGCGATGCCGTAGGCTGGTCTTATCTTGGCGAAAACAGGATCATTCCGGGGTCCGGGGCCTTGCCCTGCCGCCGCACCCCGGCGCGCGCAACAAAAACGCTCTCTGCCCTGAAACCGCCGGTCACACCGGCGGCGACGTTTTCGCAAAATTGATCTCGACCCGCAGACCGGGGTCACGATCAGACAAATGGATGGTTGCGTGGTGCAACTCGGCAATCGCCTTGCACAGGCTCAACCCCAAGCCATTTCCGCCCGTGGTTCGGCTCTTCTCGCCACGATAAAAGCGGCGAAACACCTTTTCACGATCCTCGGGGCGCAATCCCGGACCATTGTCCGACACCGTCAGAACCGGCGCGCCGTCGATCCGCGACACTGCGATTTCGATGACCGTATCCTTTGGCGTGTGGCGCAATGCATTTTCGGTCAGATTGGATATAAGCTGCATCAACAGGTCAGGATCGGCCAGCATCGCCACAGGTTGGCCAAATGTCATCACCCGAAGCTGCTGCCCGTTCTGCTCGGCGCTGGGTTCGAAGGCGTCAAAGACGTTGACCGCAAGGTCGTTCAGATCGGTTGCCCGGAACCGTTCCCGACGGTCGCCCGCTTCTATCTGGGCGATGCGCAACAGAGCATTGAACGTATTGATGATGTCTTCGGCCTGCTCCAGTGCCACATGCGCATCATTGGGATCAACCCGGTCCCGTGTCGCCATTCGTTCCAACCGTTGCCGAAGCCGTTGCAACGGCGTCCGAAGGTCGTGAGCGATGTCATTGGTAATCTGCACCTGGCTTTCGATCAGGTTTTCCAGCCGCCCCAGCATCCGATTGATGCGGGTCGCAACAACCGACAGATCGTCGCCAGCCTCGTCGCCATTCGGGATACGCGCGGTCAGCTCGCCTCTGGAAAAACCCTCCATCGTGCCCGAGATGACCTCAATGCGTGATCCGGTCAGCCGCCCTACCCAAACACCAACAAAAGACCCCAGCACCATGATCAGGATGAACCCGGAGACCAGTGAAATCGCCAATGCCTCCAGGACCTCGGCAATGACGTGGTTGCCGGTCCCCTGCAACAACACATAAGGCCCGATCGGGCCGGAGGTGATCCAATAGCCGGAAATTTCATCGCCGTGTTCGCCGTCGATCTCCAAATTCTCGACCGGGATATAGCCATTTTCGATCCGGCCCGTGACGCGCCGGATGTTGCCCGCCAGAACCCTGCCATCAGCATCGGCAAGCTGAAAGATACGCGCATTTTCGAAATTCACCCGCGTCAGCACATCAATGCTCAGCGCCAATGCGTCGACACCTTCCTCCCTCAGAACCTCTGACAGGTTCCCCCGGTCCGAATCCATCTGATCGTGAAGCCAGTCACGCACCTCGTAACTGGTGAACCAATAGGCCCCGACAAAGACAAGAGCGGACAGGAGGGAATAAAGAAATGCAAACTGAAGCGACAGCCGCCGCGACATCCGGCCAAGTTTAAACATGCATGGAATATCCCGCGCCGCGCACCGTGTGGATCAGGGGCCGGTCAAAGGGTTTGTCGACCTTGTTCCTGAGGCGGCTGATATGGGATTCAACGACATTGGTCCGCGGGTCAAAGTGGAAATCCCAGACCCCCTCAAGCAGCATCGTGCGCGTGACCACCCTGTCGGCATTGCGCATGAGATAGACCAGCAGCCGGAATTCGCGGGGTTGCACCTGTATCGCCCCCCCGGCCCGTGTCACCGAATGCCGGATCAGGTCGACCTCCAGATCGGCAAGCTGCAACCTGGTTTCCTCGGTCTGCATCGGAGGGCGGCGCGCCAATGCGGCAAGACGGGCGGAAAGCTCGGAAAAGGCAAAGGGTTTGACCAGATAATCATCCGCCCCGGCCTCCAGACCGTCAACCCGGTCGTTGATGCCGTCCATCGCGCTGAGAAACAAAACCGGCGTCCCGACGCCTTCGCCACGGATGGATTTGACAAGCGACAACCCGTTAAGCCCCGGCAACATCCTGTCGATGATCATGACGTCAAATTCGCTGTCGAGCGCGCTCAGAAATCCGGTCTTGCCATCGGCCGCATGTTCAAACACATGGCCAAGTTCGGCCAGACCCGTGCAGATATAGTCAGCTGTTTCCTGGTCGTCCTCAACGATCAGCACGCGCATCATGTCCACCTTTGTTTGCTGCGCCGATGTTACCGGGAAAGCCTGCGGTGCGCCACGGTCGTCAGATTACCAATCCGTATACCGCCGCCAACCCAGAGGTCAGGCGCAGCGCCGCAATTTCGGTTTATCCGGGCGGAAATTTGACGGCGCTGGCCTGTGCGGTTTATCGCTTTGACGGGACGTTTCTGGCCGGGACCACATCCGCCCCTCCCGCCGCCGGGAATGTGATCTTGACCCGCAGGCCGGGATCGTTGTCCTCAAGCGCCAATGCGCCGTCGTGCATCTCGACGATTGCGACCACAAGGCTCAGCCCCAATCCGTTCCCCGGTGTGGTGCGGCTGTGCTCCAGCCGGTAAAGACGGCGCAGCACATTCTCCCGCTCATCCTCGGGAATGCCGGGACCGGTGTCGCTGGCCAGAATGCGGACGGTTCCGCCACCGGTCGCGACGCTGACGGTGATTGCCGCCCCTTCCGGCGTATGGCGCAGGGCGTTTTCAATCAGGTTGGCAAAGACCTGCCCCAGAAGCGATTTATCGCCCCGCACATATGCCGCCCGCTCTGGCGCGTCACAGATCAGCGCATGACCGGTTTCCTCGGCCGAAGGTTCGTAAACCTCACAGAAGGTACGCGCCAGCGCCGCAACATCGACCCTTTCAAACCGCTTCTTCGGCGAACCGCCTTCGATCTGGGCGATTTGCAACAGCGCCTGAAACGTCTTTACGATGCCATCGGTTTCGATATTGGCCCGCGCCACCAGATCGGCGATTGCACCGTCCTCTCCGGCCTTGTCCTGCAACTGGTTCAACAGGACCGACACCCGCTGAATCGGGGTCTTCAGATCATGGGCGATGTCGGCAGACACCTGTTTCAGCGCCGAAATCTGTTGTTCCTGCACCGTCGCCATCTTGTCGATCCGGGCCCCGATCTGCGTCAGATCGTCGGCCCGCCCCGCCATCGGCGCGACGCGGGCGGCGTAATCGCCGGTTGTCAGCCGTTCAAGCGTGTCATCAATCCGGTCAAGCCGGCTGACCGTGCGCCGCGCCAGCAGAATGCCACCGCCGACCACGATCAGCGTCGTGGGGATCAGGCTGAACAGGAACACCGCCAGAAACGCCTCCTGGATGTCCTCCAACGGTTCGGCGCTGACGGCAATGGTCAGCTGCCCGCCATGCACCGCCGCGCTCAGCGCAAAGTAATTGCCATCAATATCTTCGTCATCGCGATCAAAGGACACGACCGCAAATCCGTTCTTCGTGGAAATCAGCGCCGCATTGCCAACATGAAGCCCACCGGGCAGAACATAGCTCAGAATGCGATCCTCGGGCGAGGCTGTGCGCGACTGCGACCGCACAAAGGTCAGCACCGCCGCCGCATTCGGCAGGGCCTTGAACCCCGCCATCTCCTGCTGAAGCGTCGCCCGAAGCGATTGTTCGGAATTGTCGCGGACAAGCGCATAGGTTGCCGTCAGACTGACAAGGCTGACCAATGCAAAAAGCGCCGCCATGGCCAGCGATTGGCGCAGCGGCGTCGATGTCCAGATGTCGCGTGCGGTGCCCATCGCTCAGGCCTCGATCCGATAGCCCGACCCGCGGACGGTTTCGATCAGTTCCGTGTCGAAAGGTTTGTCGACCTTGGCGCGCAGCCTGCTGATATGGGTCTCGACCACATTGGTCTGTGGATCGAAGCTGATGTCCCACACTGCCTCCAGCAACATGGTGCGGGTCTGCACCCTGCCTTTGCGGCGCAGAAGATGTTCCAGAAGCGCGAATTCCCGCGGCAGAAGGTCGATTGTCTGCCCCGCGCGCGTGACCCTGCGCCGAACAAGGTCCATTTCCAGATCGCCGGCGCGCAGGACAGTGTCCTCTTGCGTCGCGCGCGGTCGCCGCGCCAACGCCGCCACACGTGCCGACAGTTCGCCGAATGCAAAGGGCTTCACGAGGTAATCGTCGCCACCGGCGTTCAGCCCCTCGATGCGGTCATCGACACCGCCGAGCGATGTCAGGAACAGCACGGGCGTCTGGTTCTTTGCGCCCCGCAGGGTCTTGACCAGCGCCATCCCGTCGAGACCGGGCAACATCCGGTCGACGATCAGGATGTCATAGTCGGTGGTGCTGGCCTGCAAAAGCGCCTCGCGCCCGTTCTCCAAAAGGTCGACAACATGGCCTTCTTCCCGCAGCCCATCCGCGATGTAGGTGCCGGTTGTCTTGTCGTCCTCGATCACCAGGATCTTCATCTCTTGCTCCGTCACATGCCGATGGACCCACAAGGGGCCACCGGTCTTTTGCCATGAATCTCAGAACTTTGCGACTTACTTGTCGTCGTCGCCGTCCATATCGCCATCGTCGTCGCCGTCTTCATCGACCTCGACCGCCATCGATCCATCTGCCAACGTAAAGAGCACCTCCTGCTCGGACCCATCGGCCATCATGACCTCGAATTCCACGATGCCGTTGCCCGGGGTATCGTCATCGAATTCGGCCTCCGTGACCGTGCCGCCGGTCTTGGTTTCGACGTCCGCCACCACGGCGGCCACTTCGGGATGGGCGGTCAGGAACTGTTGCAGCTCTTGCGCCGATCTGGCCTCCGACCCGGTCGCGGCGTAGGCCAGCGAACCGGCGAGCAAAGACAGGCCGACGAGGCCGGAGGTTGCGGCGAGTGCGATCTTATTGCGTTTCATGGTCATCTCCTTGGTGTTGGGCGGGACCATCCCGCCCGATGAGACTGATCTAAGGCCTCCGAATGCCGGGCGACTGACCGGTGCATTACATCTCTGTTAGGTCTGGATATGGCGCCGCAAAACCCTGAACCGCCGTTCAAACCGCGATGCCGACGGGGCCCTTTGCGTCAGCGACAAAAGCAAAACCGGGCAGTAAAATGCACAACGGCGGGGATGCCCCCGCCGTTTGCTTGTCGTCAGCATATGTGGCTCAGGCCGTGACAGGCCGGTCCTCAAAGCGCTCACTCTGCGCCGCCTTGGCGCGTTTCTCCGCCGCCGCGATGATCCCCGGCCCCGCCAGACGCAAGGCCAGCGCAAAAACACCCCCCAGCAAAATGGCGAAACCAACCGCCATGATCCCAAAGCCGAACCCGGCGAACACCATCACGGCCAGAAGCGCGCTTGCCAAAACTGATTTGATACGTTGCATATGTCAGATCTCCTTGTTCCTTGTGACAAGAATATGGGGCCGGACATCGGCGATGACCTGACGCTGACATTACAACGATGTTATACGCCGGTTTCATGCAGCAGCCCCGGATTACAAATCTGTATAGTTCCTGCGACCTCATGTTCATCCCCGGTTCCGATATCTGCTCCACACCGCATGAACATGGAGTTCCCCTCATGTCACACCAACACGCCCCGAAACGCCGTACCCCACTGACCGCTGCCTTGCTTGCAGCCACTGTCGCCTCGACCGGGCTTGTCGCACTGGCGCCCTCTGCCGCGCTTGCCGTTCCCGCAGGCGGCTATGCCGACCTGATCGAACAATTCAGCCCCGCCGTCGTCCTTGTCGAAGTCACCACCAGGGCCACCCCCGCCAGCGCAGAACGCGGCATGCCCAACGATGAATTCTTCAAGGAATTCCAGCGCCGCTTTGGCGATGCCATGCCCCAGATGCCACAGGTGCCGAACAGACCCGACCGTCAGGGGCTCGGCTCTGGCTTCATCATCTCGGACGACGGGCTGATCGTCACCAACAACCACGTGATTGATGGCGCGACCACCGTCACCGTCAAATTCGCGGATGGCACGGAATATGACGCCACGGTCATCGGTGCCGATCCCCTGACCGACATCGCCCTGCTCGATATCGAAGGCTCGGACCTGCCGACCGTTGCGTTCGGCTCGTCCGATGCGATGCGCGTTGGCGACGAGGTGATCGCCATGGGCAACCCATTCGGGCTGGGCGGCACGGTCACGACCGGCATCGTCTCGGCCAAGGACCGCGATATTCAATCCGGCCCCTTCGATTCCTTCATCCAGACCGACGCCGCCATCAACCGTGGCAATTCCGGCGGCCCGCTGTTCAACAACAAGGGCGAGGTGATCGGCGTCAACACCGCGATCTTTTCACCCAATGGCGCAAACGCCGGGATCGGCTTTGCCGTGCCTTCGGATCAGGTGTCCACCATCGTTGCCGACCTCAAGGACGACGGCCAGATTGATCGCGGTTGGCTGGGGGTCCAGATCAAACCGGTAAGCGAAGAGGTCGCATCGGTCCTCGGGCTGAAACCCGGTCAGGGCACGATGATCGACAAGGTCATGGAGGGCACCCCGGCGCAGAAAGCCGGTCTGAAATCCGGTGACATTGTGCTCACCTTCGATGGCACCAGGATCGAAGACGCCCGCGACCTGACCCGCTCGGTTGCGAACACCGCCCCGGACACGGCCTCAAAGATCGAGGTTCTGCGCAAGGGCGAACACCTGACGCTGGATGTCACCCTGGCCAATCGCGCCACGGCGCAGGACGCCTGACACCTGCCTTGCCGCGTCGCACACACAACAATCGCCTGCCCCGGTGCCATTCACACCGGGGCAGGTTTAAATGTTTGACACCCCCCCGCCCTGCCGATGCCCCACCCGGGCCAAGGGCACGCCGCAAATAATCCCGCAACACTATTGACCTTCCAGTGAGTGGAACCATTAGATACCTTCCCAGCGACGAAGGAGATATCATGTCCACCTCATCAGAACTGCGGGTTTCCGTCCAAAACATGTCCTGCGCATCCTGCGTTGGTCGGGTCGAACGTGCGCTGGCGGCTTTGCCCGGCGTAGAAGAGGTCAGCGTCAATCTTGCATCCGAAACGGCGCAGGCGCGTGTGGATACAGACGCCCGCATCCCCGAGGTGATCGCAGCGCTGGACCGCGCGGGCTATCCGGCGCGCACCACAAGCGTCCGGTTGAACATCGCCTCGATGTCCTGTGCCTCTTGCGTCGGGCGCGTTGACAAGGCGCTGGCGGCCCTGCCCGGCGTGACCGAGGTCAATGTCAACCTCGCCTCGGAAACCGCGACCGTCACCTATGCCGAGGGCATGGTGACTCTGGCCGACCTGTTAAAGGCTGCGGCCGATGCCGGATACCCGGCGGAACCCGTCGATGCGACAACAACCGAAGACCCCGGCGCCCGCAAAGAGGGCGAGGCGCGCGATCTGGCGCGCAAGACCGCCTTTGCGGCGGCGCTGGCCCTGCCGGTGTTCCTGTTGGAAATGGGCGCCCATGTGGTGCCGGGCGTGCATGAATTGATCGGGCGCACCATCGGCCATCACACCAGCTGGCTGATCCAGTTCGTCCTGACCACCGTGGTACTGTTCTGGCCCGGGCGGCATTTCTACACCAAGGGCTTTCCCGCCCTGATAAAAGGCGCGCCCGACATGAACAGCCTCGTCGCGGTCGGCACCGGGGCGGCCTATCTGTTTTCTCTGACCGCGCTGTTCGCGCCCGACCTGCTGCCCGAAGCCTCTCGCGCCGTCTATTTCGAAGCGGCGGCGGTGATCGTCGTGCTGATCCTGCTCGGCCGCTGGATGGAGGCCCGTGCCAAGGGCCGTACCGGGGCGGCGATCCAGAAACTTTTGGGTCTACAGGCCCGCACCGCGCATATCATGGTCGATGGCGAGCCACAGGAGGTGCCCATCGACCGCATCGGCGCGGGCGACATCCTGATTGTCCGGCCCGGCGAACGCATTGCCGTCGACGGCGAGGTGACCCAGGGCAACGCCCATGTCGACGAAAGCATGATCACGGGGGAACCTGTCCCCGTCGCCAAGACCACCGGCGATCCGGTGACCGGCGGCACCGTCAATGGCACCGGCAGCTTCCAGTTCCGCGCGACACGCGTTGGCGCCGACACCACGCTGGCCCAGATTATCCGCATGGTCGAACAGGCCCAGGGCGCGAAACTGCCGATCCAGGGATTGGTGGACCGGATCACCCTGTGGTTTGTGCCCGCCGTCATGGCCTTGGCCGCGCTGACCCTGCTGGTCTGGCTCGTGGTTGGCCCCGCGCCCACATTGTCCCATGCGCTGGTCGCGGGGGTATCGGTGCTGATCATCGCCTGCCCCTGTGCGATGGGGCTGGCCACGCCGACCTCGATCATGGTGGGCACCGGACGTGCCGCCGAAATGGGCGTGCTGTTCCGCAAGGGCGATGCGCTGCAACAGCTGACCTCGGTCGATGTGGTCGCGCTGGACAAGACCGGCACCGTGACCGAAGGCCGCCCGGAATTGACCGACCTCGTACTGACCGAAGGTTTCGACCGGGCCGTTGTGCTGGCGCTGGTGGCGGCGGTCGAGGCGCTGTCGGAACATCCCATCGCCGAGGCCATTGTCCGCGCCGCCAAGACCGAAGGCGCGCCGCGCCACGACGTCGACGACTTCTCCTCGATCACCGGCTACGGCGTCCGCGCCAAGGTGGCGGGGCGTGACGTGCTGGTCGGCGCCGACCGCCTCATGACCCGCGAGGGGCTCGACATCACGCCGCTGGCGGATGGCGAACGCCGCCTTGCCGAACAAGGTCGCACCGCGCTTTTTGCCGCCATAGACGGCAGGGTCGCGGCGGTGATCGGTGTCGCCGATCCGGTGAAACCGGCCAGCGCGGCGGCGATCTCTGCGCTACATGACCTTGGCCTGAAGGTGGCGATGATCACCGGCGACAAACGCGAAACCGCCCTCGCCATTGCCCGCGAAACCGGGATCGACCACGTCATCGCCGGCGTTCTGCCCGATGGCAAGGTCGCGGCGCTGGACGAGCTGCGCGGCACCGGCCAACAGATCGCCTTTGTCGGTGATGGCATCAACGACGCCCCCGCGCTGGCCCATGCCGATGTCGGCATTGCCATTGGCACCGGCACCGACGTCGCCATCGAATCCGCCGATGTGGTGCTGATGTCGGGCGATCTGCGCGGCGTGGTCAACGCCTTCGATGTCTCTCGCCGGACCATGGCCAACATCCGCCAGAACCTGTTCTGGGCCTTCGGCTACAACGTCGCGCTGATCCCGGTGGCGGCGGGCGTGCTCTATCCCGCCTTTGGCCTGCTTCTGTCGCCGGTTCTGGCGGCGGGGGCCATGGCGCTCAGCTCGGTCTTCGTTCTGACCAATGCCCTGAGATTGCGCCGCCTGCGCCCCGTCATGGACGAGGCTGGCGCGCCACGTCCCGCCAAGGGCCAAACGCCCTCCCCCACCCCACTTGCCGCTGAATAAGGAGGATACCCCATGAATATCGGAGATGTGGCCGCCCTGTCCGGCCTGCCCGCCAAAACCATCCGTTACTACGAAGATATCGGGCTGGTGAAACCCCTGCGCAGCGCCAACGGCTATCGCAGCTTCCGCGAAAGCGACGCGCACAAGCTGGCGTTCCTGGGCCGCGCCCGCGCGCTTGGCTTTTCGATCGAGGATTGCCGCAACCTCATGGCGCTGTACGAGGACGACCACCGCGCCAGCGCCGAGGTCAAGGATATTGCAGAGCATCACCTGGAGCGGATCGACGAAAAGATTGCAGAGCTCGGGGAAATGCGCGCCACCCTCGCCCATCTGGTACATGCCTGCGCCGGCGATCACCGCCCCGATTGCCCGATCCTCGCGGACCTTGCGAAAGCGTCGAAAAGTGCCCCGCAGCCAGAGACATCCACCAAGCAATCTTCGGAGCAACATCCGGGGCATCGCCCGGGACAACGGCGGATTGGCCAGCGCGGCTGATCAGACCTCCTCGAACGCCCCCGGCACCAACTCCTCCCAAAAGGCGACCATCGCGCCCACCGACAGGGCCGATCCCCAGCCCAGCCGCATGAATTCCTCGCGCTCGACGTCATCGTCCAACCGCGCGAGGAACAACCGCTTGTCCGCGTCGCGTTGCGTCGGTGTACGTGCCGCCACCAATTCGCGGATACGGCCCAAACGCCCGGCCCGCAAACGGCGGGCACGGTCCATCTCGGCCTCGCGCGCCTCCTCTTCCCGGCTGGTTGCCTCGGCCTGTGCCTTGCGCACTTCGGCGGCTTCGACCGCCTCTGGCGATGGCTCCGCCGCGACCTCCCCCTTGTAATCATCACGCAGCGCCGCGCTCAGATACCGCACCGGGCTTTTCACCCCATCGCGCCCCTGAAGATAGGCCAGCTTCTCGGCGACATAATCCTCGCCATGTTCGGCAATCCACTGCCGCGCCAGCCGGTCGCTGACGCCGACCCTCAACAATCCCTGATACACCGCGCCCTGCCGCACACCTTCGCCATCGTCGATGTCCAGCATGGCCAGCTGCGGGTTTTCGCGGATCTTGAACCGGATCTCGCTGACCTGCCGGCCCATCTTGCGAAACTCCGGCTCCAGCAGGATGTTCGACGTCTTGTTCACTTCTTTCACCGCCGGTTTGATCACCTTGGCATTCAGATGTTTGAAGCTTTCATAATAGGCGCTGCCATCGACCCCCATCAGCCGCCGGAACAGATCAATCGGCCACCAGCCCGTGCTGCCGGTCCGCACGAACCGGTAACAATTCTCATAGAGCGCCAGCGCATGCCCGCTGGTAAACCGCCGCTGGATGTTCAGATTGATCAGCGCAAACACCTTCGGATCGTGCAGCTTTTCCGCCAAGGCCGGCGAATAGGCATATTCACAGACCCCGCCCTTCAGCTTGGCATAAGACAGAAGCGCCGAAACACCCCATTCCTGTTGGCCGTCCGCGCCCAGCATGTCCCATTCCGCCACCGTTTCCGCCAGCGACCGAAGCGAGGCTTTCAGCGTTTCCATATCGTTGGAATTATACCCCACCATCATACAGAGCGTGCGGGCATCAATCTGGTGTTTGGGTTTGGTGACAAGATGGTCATAGGCATTCAACAGCAACACATTCGACAGTTTGCGTTGCAGCAGTGTCAGCTTGCCAGACACATGAATTGCGGCCACATTCTTCTTGACCGAAGGCCGCCGTAGCGGCCCGCTCAACTGATCGTGGGGGATATCTTCTGCCATTGCCTGCCCTTCTTCCCGGTGGCCCTTTTGGCTCTGTCCGGTCTGCTGGGCATCAGTATAACCCCAAAAGGCACCCACGCTCAATCACCAACAGGGGACCCAAACCCCGGCGATTGTGCCCCCGTAAACGGGTGCCTATGGGCTTGGGGGGTGATGTCCTGCGGGTCGTTGGGTACCCAAATACAGGATCATCCTGTGGCAATGGGGCGGCTTTTGGCGAAAAACCGGGGCTTCCTGAGTCCTGGTGCCCCCTCCCCCGCGAATCGGGGCCCTTCGTCCTGAATGGGGGTGCCGTTTGTCCCGTAAACGGGTGCCCGACGCACCGTATCCGGGTCCCCAAACAGGTCTAACCCCCGAGAATCAAATCTTTTCTCCAAGCCAAATCTCTTAAATCTCTTAAAAGATTCAAACCTTGTTGGGGTGCTTTTTCTCTCAATATCTGGCTTTCAAGGGGGGTTTCGCCTGCGAAACCTCCAACAGGTTCGCTCTCGATTGCCAATTCACAGTTGGCGAAAGATGTGCGATGATCTGGCGAATAACAGGCAAATCACACGATCTGAGCAAGGCACAGGCACAATGGCGCGTAAACAAGATACCCCCCTGCCCCCCTATTTCAATCTCGACCCAGAGGCCGCATCGGCCAAGTTGGGTGATCCTATCGACACCGCTCGATTCGCGAAAGCCGCGGCTTTCGCCGGGCGTGGCCGTGACGATCTGGCCAAACGCGGCTACGCCCCGGACGGGCGCAAACGGTTGCGAAAATTCTCGACCTGGGAAATCTGTCGCTACCTGATCCCGGTCGCCCCCGCCCATCTGCGCCGCGTGCTGAACAAGCATCCCGACCTGCCCCAGGGCGAGGGCCACGCAGGGGCCAAATGGTTCAGCCTCGAAGAGGTTCTGCGCCTGCGTGATCACTTTGCCGAAGAGGGGGTCAGCACCAAGGAATACCGCCCCTATCGGCCCAAGGGTCTGCCGGCCAAGGTCGTCGCTGTTGCCAATTTCAAGGGCGGCGTCGGCAAGACCTCGACCGCTGCGCACCTCGCCATGAGCGCCGCACTGGATGGTTACAAAGTCTTGGTAATTGATCTGGATTCTCAGGGCTCCATGACATCGATTCTCGGGGGGCAAGTGGCGGATGAATGGCAGACGGTTTTCCCCATTCTGGCGCGTGACTATGCCCTGCATCTGCAACAGGAAAACGCCGTGCGCGAAGCGGCGGGCGACCCCCCTGCCCCGCTTGACGAAACCTTGACCGAAGCATTGGGGGTTTCGCTGCGAAACGTGGTGCAGAAAACCCATTGGCCCAACATCGACCTGATCGGGGCACAGCTCAACCTCTATTGGGCCGAATTCCAGATCCCGGTCTGGCGCATGGGGCTGAAATCCTGGCCGCTCTGGGATGCGCTGACCGCCGGTCTGGAAGAGGGCGGCGCGCTGGAGGATTACGACATCATCCTGCTCGATACGCCGCCGGCCCTTGGCTATCTGACGATCAACGCGCTGGCCGCTGCGGACATTCTGTTGGTGCCGCTGGGGGCATCCTTCCTTGAATTCGACTCGACCGGCCGGTTTTTCGACATGCTCTATTCGACCTTCGCCAGCATCGAAGAGGGCGAAAACGGCGCCCGCCGTCGCGCGGGCCTGCCAGAGATGAAGTTTGAATGGGACGTTGTGCGCGCCGTGATCACCCGCTTTGACGCCGCGCAGCAGACCGATCTGGCCAATGTCATTCAGGCCTATTTCGGCGACATGATGAATGCCTATCGGCAGGAATTCACGGCGCTGGTCGGTCAGGCCGGCGAAAGCGTCAGCGGGATTTACGAGGCCGATTATCGCAACTTCAACCGCGAAACCTATACCCGTGGGCGCGAAGCTTTTGACCGGACCTATGCCGAGTTCAAGGAGCTTCTCATCGGGTCTTGGTGGCGCGATGCCCAGATGGCCGAGACAGAGCAGACCAACGAAAAGGAGGCAGAGAATGGCACGTCGCAGACAGCTTGAACCGCCATCACCCGAAGCATTGAAGGAGCTGGAAGAGGGTTTCGCACGCGAAACCCCCCGCAGTGGATCGCGCATTCCCATCGCCGATGTGGTGGGCGAAGCCGCCGCCATGTCCACCCCGATCCCCGCCGAGGCCCGCGCCGAACACGCCCGTGACAAGGTCGATGCCGAACGCCTGCGCGAAGCGGAAACCGATGGCCGTCTTGTCACGCTGATCCCGATCAACAACATCCGCATCGCGGGCATTTCCCGTGACCGGCTGGAGCTTGACGCCGAGGAGTTGACCGAGCTGGCGATGTCGATTTGCGACAGCGGTCTGCGCCTGCCGATCGAGGTGTTTCGCAGTGAAAAAGCCGGTGATGAATACACGCTGATTTCGGGCTACCGGCGGCTTGAGGCCTTTCGCCAGCTTGTCGATCTGAAAAGCAAGAATGGCGATTACACCCGCATCCCGGCCTTCATTCGCGACCCGGAATCGCAGGCCGACGTCTATGTCGCGATGATCGAAGAAAACGAGATCCGGGTCGGGCTGTCGCAATATGAACGCGGCCGCGCGGCGGCGATGGCGGTGTATGACGGGGTCTTTCCGACGCTGGACGAGGCGGTGAACAAGCTGTTTCGCAATGCCTCGAAAGCCAAGCGATCCAAGATCCGATCCTTTGCGATGATCCACGAAGAAATGGGCGACATGCTGGAATTCGCCACCGGGATGAATGAGCGCCAATGTCTACGACTGGCGACCGCGCTGAGGGCCGGGCAGGGGCCAAAGATCCGCGAAGCGCTGGAGGCCGTCAAGGTCCGCTCTCTGGCCGAGGAATGGGCCGAAATGCTGCCCTTCATCGAAGAGGCCGAAGGTGCAGAGCCGAACCCTTCGCGCGGGGGGCGGCCCAAGGCGGAGAAGCGGTTGCTGAAATCCGCGCACAAGCCGCTGGTGAACGGCATGTCGATCACCAAGGAAACCGGCCCGCGCGGCTATGCCATCCGGTTCCACGGCCCGGTCACGGATGAAATGGTCGAGGAATGTATTTCCCGGATTGAGTATCTTTTGGGTGAAAACCAATAACCGGTTGAGACGGGGGTTTCGCATGCGAAACCCCCTTTTTCGCGGCGGCACCCGATGGCCGGATCAAGCCATCTACCTGTCACATCAAGGCACAAAACAAGGCCGGGGCAGGGTGCACATTAAGGGGATCTCTGGTGCCGCGCGCATTGATCGAGGGCCGTTATGACGCTTCTGAACGCGATTTTGACATGTGTTGTTGAGTGTTCTTCCAGATGTCCGATAATGAAAATTTACTGGACATTTCCACTAATTGCAGGTTGGGGCGCTTTTTGCATCATTGTGTCAATAAAAGCGCCGCCGCGCGGTAGCCTTGTGTCGCGATATACACCCGGCTTGATTGGATCAATGACTACCACAGGCTAACCCGGATGCCGCCCTGGATCATCTTTGGCCATGCCGAAACCTATGAAGATGTGGCCTTTTTGTCAGACGGCGCCATCAGCCAGCTGCATATTGTGATGAACCGCGAAGAGGCCGCGCTCCGGGCGTTCGAGATAGATCGGGATGCGCGAGACCCCTTGCGAGGTCGTGACGCAATCGTTCCGGGCTGCGCATATTTCCGTGGATCACCACGAGAACCGGGGTGCCCGGCGTGATCTCGGCCGGGCGTCCAAAGCTGTAGCAAAACCGCGGGTCAAGGCGATTTCTAGGTCGGATGCATCTTGGCGTGCGGTTCAGGTTTGCCGAGCACACTTCTGTGCTAGAAATCATCAAATTCCGGAACGTTCCCCAACCTGACAAGGAAGGTCGGTGACCCGACTTCGCCACTGTTTGGGTCTTCGCTGATCATATAGGCATCCGCACCCGCGCACCCCTCGGACTGGGCCTCCCGTTCCGCTCTATTCTGTGCTTCTGCTGCGGTGGAATATTGGAACTGCTTCCCGATCTTCAGGCCGACGGAGCCGTCACGCCCGGGTTTCTGTTCCAGATAGGTCTGACAGATATAGTGAACTTTGGTTGTGCTGTCGTTTGCGTGCGTCATGGGCATTTCCTTAGGGTGTGTCCGGCCGCTCTGGCAGAGTGCATGGCCGGACGAAACATGCGTTGATGCTATGTGACTGCCTTGGATGGGCTTGCAAGCCCTATCGCGATTGTTTTGTCGATGTGCTGGCCTCTGGTTCAAGGGGCGCGGTGCGGGTTCATTGCATCGTGTGCGAAAGGGTCCTTGGGGGCCTGCGATGTGAGGCCTGTGTCACAAGCGTTGTATTTCCGTCGCCATAGGACTATGTGACAGATACGAAGTTGTGGTTCCTGCGGCACGGGCGCATCCGCTCTGCCAGGGCGGGCCATGACCCTCATCATGAAAATTCAGTTGTCACGTCCTTTGGTAAGGATTTGATGTTTGGGACGACTGCCGATGCCATCGCGCGCATCCGGGATCATTGTGACCGCTTCATCCGCATTGGATCGCGGAGCACATGGATGAGGTCCCGAACAGGCGTATCTGGGACGGACTTCTAACCTGTTGAAATTCAACGGTAATAATCAAAACCTAAAAGGGAAGTGCGTGCCGAACAACCCGGCGCGCGCCACGGCACCGACCCACTTCGAAATGCGCAGGTGAGGACGATTCTGTCCTCCGTGCCAACGGATCAAGGGAAATAAAATGGAAACCAAATCTGACACCGTCGATACCATCCGCCGTCCGGCCAGCGGCGCGCAAGCGCCACCAAACACATTGATCAGCCCGGTAAGCCGGACATCGATCAGGCCGACCTCAGGCGCACCAACGGCAGTTGTCTATTGCGAGGGAAATTTCGCGCAAATTGATGGCAAGACTGCGAATGGTCTTGTCCGTCATTCGCAAGCGTATCGCATCCTTTCCGTCATCGACAGCACCCATAGCGGACAAGACAGCGGCACTGTGCTTGACCAAAGGGTGAACCAAATACCGATCTTTGATCATCTGGAGGCGGCAGTCGCCCATGAAGCCGTCACGCCCGATACGCTGATCTATGGCATGGCCCCCTCGACTGGGCGTTTGTCAGCTTCGGATCGGGGTGTTGTTTTGAATGCGATTGCGCATGGCATGAACATCGTCAGCGGGCTGCATGAATATCTGAGCGATGACGCAGAGATAGCCAGTGCCGCATCCAGGCGAAATGTCACGATCCGCGACATCCGCAAGCCGAAACCCAGCAAGGATATGCGCCTGTTTGACGGCAGTGTTGCTGGTGTCAAAGCGCTGCGTATTGCGGTTCTTGGCACCGATTGTGCCATTGGCAAGCGGACAACGGCCACCGTCTTGGCGCGCGCGTTGAATGCGCAGGGCATCAAGACCGTGCTTGTCGGCACCGGCCAGACCGGCCTGATGCAGGGCGCGAAATACGGCATCGCAATGGATGCTGTGCCGCCGCAGTTCTGTTGTGGCGAGCTTGAGGGCGCGATTGTTGCCGCGTCTGATGCCGAACAGCCCGATGTGATCCTGATCGAAGGTCAGGGTGCGCTCAGCCACCCGGCCTTTTGCACATCTGCCTTTATCCTGCGGGGGAGTCAGCCAGACGCCGTCATCCTTCAGCACGCGCCGAAACGCATCCACCGCTGTGATTTTCCTAATATGGCGATGCCGACGTCATCAAGTGAGATCGCTTTGATTGAAGCCTTTGCCGATACCAAGGTGATCGGTGTTACCCTTAATCACGAGGGGATGTCCGAGGTCGAAGTGACCGACACCATCGCGGCGCAATCCCAAGAGCTTGGCTTGCCCGTCACCGATGCATTGGCCCGGCCGGTTGCCGATCTGCTTTCGATGGTTCTTGCCGCGTACCCGGAATTGACGCAAAGGCCAGCCGTGGCAACGGTATGAGCGGCCCGCGCATCGAAGTGGACCTGCGCAAGATCAGACATAACACCCGGACGCTCGTCAAACGATTGGCGCGGCGCGGGATCAGCGTTGCAGGCGTGACCAAGGCTGTTTGCGGGCATCCTGCGATCGCTCAGGCCATGCTTGATGGTGGGGCTGTGGGGCTTGCCGATGCGCGGATCCGCAATGTGCAAAGATTGCGTGCGGCAGGCATGACAGGCCGCATCACGCTGATCCGAACGCCGATGTTGAGCCAGGTTGATCAGGTCGTCCGGTCCTGCGACGCGAGCTATAATACAGAGATCCCGGTTATTTCGGCCTTGGCGTCCGCCGCGATCCGCAAGGGCAGGGTTCACGATGTCATACTGATGGTCGAGATGGGCGATCTGCGCGAAGGTATTTTGCCGGAAAACCTGGCTGAAATTGCGCGGCAGGTCACAAGAATGCCCGGGGTCGCGTTAAAGGGCATTGGCGCGAACTTTGCCTGTCTGAGCGGGCTTCGCCCGACGGCGCTGCAAATGGCCGCTTTTAGCGACCTCGCGAAGGAAATCGAGGGTACATGCGGCCCAATGCTCAAACTGGTGTCTGGTGGCAACTCCGCCAACTTGCCCTGGGCGCTTGGTGAATGCGCGACGGGGCGTGTCAACGATCTTCGTCTGGGCGAGGCGATCCTTCTGGGGGTTGAGCCCCTGTCCGGGGACCGGATTGACGGCATGCATACGGATGCCTTTACGCTGGTTGCCGAAGTTATCGAAACGGATGCAAAACCCCCGCCTTCCCCTATTGCCCTGATTGCCGCAACTTCGGAACGGCTTCGCCTTGCGACACGCCCTGCGGCCGCGGCGCGAATGATCCTCGCGATGGGGCAACAGGACACCGACATTCCGGGGCTTTCCATGCCTGTTGGGTGCACATTGATCGGTGCGACCAGCGACCATCTTGTGGTTGGGACAACCCGATCCCTGCCAAAGGTGGGTGCCGAGGTGAGGTTCCAGATGAATTACACTGCGTTGATGCATGCCATGGCCGCGCCGGACATCAAGGTTGCTCTGCTGGACACCCCACTTCCGGGATTTTCAGCGCGCACCGAAAGCAGGTTTGCGCATCTGGTGCCGGTTTGACGGGGGTCGTTTGATCCACGCGGTCGTAAATCACAAAGGAAACGGAAAATTGCTTAAGCTTACAAAAAAGACTCTGTCCAAAGCCCATGGTGCCAAACCGGAAACCCCGATGGAAAAGACGACACGTGTCGTCAGACAAATGGTCGACGAAGAAGCGGAGCAGCGCCATGCAAAGAACTCCAGATTGCGCAACGCGCGGCTTGAAAGAGAAGCGAACACACCATCCGGGGCGAAGGCCAAAACAATGCGCAAGGCGCGCGCCGCCGCAAATGGTACCAAGCGGTAACCGAGATTTGGGGTGGGTCGTTGATCAGACGGCATTTGCCGCGGAGTGCAGAGAGACGGAACCCGGCAATCCGCCCGGTGTTGGGACGTGCTGCACCGCCCATTTCCCCATCAGGTGTGAGAGCGCTGGCTAGGTCTGCCAGCGCCCGTTGTTTCGATCAGATCACGGCGCGTTCGACGACCCGTTCCCCTTTGGCGAACCGTTCATAAAGGAAGGGCGACAGATCCATGCTGCGGAACGCGCCATAGATGATCTGCTCGGCCACGCCACGCCCGACGGCCGGGCCCTGTTGCGAACCATGGCCGGATGAGCCGTTGGTGAAATGGAAATTAGACACCTTGTCATGCGGTCCGATGACGACATTGTAGTCAAAGGTGTTGAAATCATAATGCCCGATCCAGAAGTCGATGACCTCGACATCCTTGAACTGCGGAATGCGGTTCGAAATGATCGGATGCACCTTGTCCTGCCAGATAGTGGCCTCGGCACTGAAATCGTCAACGCCCACGGTCGCGTCATCGCCCAGTGGCGGACAGCCGACCAGATAATTGTCGCCGAATTGGCGGAAATGCACGCCGGTCGGGTCGATGGTCAGCGGCAGATCGCGGTCAAGGGGCTGTTTCGCCTTGAAGATAAAGGTATAGCGCCGCTTGGGTTGAATATCGAGCGTCAGCCCCGCCATGTCGGCAACCTGACCCGCGCGGGTGCCCGAGGCGTTGACCACGTGACCGACCGTCACCGTTTCACCGGAGGCAAGCGTGACCCCGGTCACCTTGTCGCCATCGCGTGCAATCGAAGCGACTTCGTTTTCGATGTATTCGACCCCGGTCTCGATGGATTTGCGCAGCAGCCATTCCACCATCAGCGGCGCGTTGTAATAACCTTCGTCCACGGTGTTGAGACTGCCTGCTTCGATGTCGGACAGGTTGTAGAACGGATACTCGGCTGCGATGTCCTTGGGCGTGACCATTTTTGTGCCTGCGCCGCATTCCTGCTGAACCGATTGGTCGCGTTGCAGCACCTTGGTCAGCTCCGGTCCGTCGGACAGATACAGATAGCCAAAGTTGCGAATGCTCAGCTCCGGCACCGCCGGATCACCGCCGAGGTTTTCGCGGAAGTTGCGCAGGAATTCGGCGGCGTATTGGCCGATTTTCACGTTGATCGGATTGGCGAATTGCTGGCGCATGCAATTGTTCGAGGCAGCTGTCTGCGCCTGAAGATAGCTTTTGTCGCGTTCGACAATCAGGACACGGCCCCGAAAATCGGGGTTCGAGGCCAGGAACCAGGCGGTGCAGGCGCCCATTGTCGCGCCGCCGATGATGACAACGTCATAGTGGTCATGCTTCGGGGTGGTGTCGACCGGGGGCAGGTCGATCTTGAACAGCCCATCGTGAGAGGTGGGTTTCAGTGTCATGTCATATGTCCTTTGAGTGTTGTCTCAGACCGAGCGGGTGATGCCGCCGTCGACGCGGATATTCTGGCCGGTGATATAGGCGCCGCCGTCCGAGGCGAGGAACGCCACGGTGGCCGCGATTTCGTCATAAGAGCTGCCGTAGCGGCCCATCGGAACGCGGGCTTTCCAATCGGCGTTTTCCGGCAGGCTGTCGATAAAACCCGGCAACACGTTGTTCATGCGCACATTGTCCGGGGCATATTTGTCGGCGAACAGTTTGGTATAGGCGGCCAGACCCGCGCGCATGACGCCGGATGTCGGAAAGATCGGATCGGGTTCGAAGGCCGCGAAGGTCGAGATGTTGATGATGGTGCCGGATTTCCGGGCGATCATGATCGGCGCGACGATGCGGGTGGCGCGCACGGAATTCAGGAAATAGACCTCCATGCCTTCATGCCAATCTGCGTCGCTGATTTCGAGCACCGGCGCGCGGGGGCCGTGGCCGGCCGAGTTGACCAGCACATCAATGCGGCCCCATTTTTCCATGGCGGCGTCGACCAGTTTCTGCATGTCTTCGCTGGATTTGTTGGTGCCGGTCAGGCCGATGCCCCCCAGATCCCCGGCCAGTGCCTCGCCTTTGCCGGAGGATGACAGGATCGCAACGTGGAAACCGTCGGCGGCAAGACGGCGGGCACTGTCGGCGCCCATGCCGCTGCCGCCACCCATGATGATTGCAACTTTCTTGTCGGACATGGTCATTCTCCTTTGCGTTGATGTGAATTTCCCTGGGGTCAAAATGGGCTGGCGCGGCTGTTTTGACTAATCAGATATTCTGCGTTAGATCTGTAGATATTCTACTGTCACAACCGGGGCCCCTGCATGCGCAACATCCCTCCCCTGAATTCCTTGAAGGCTTTTGAGGCCGCGGGGCGGCATCTTAATTTCCGATTGGCCGCTGAAGAATTGTCAGTGACCCAGGGCGCGGTGGCGCAACAGGTGCGGTCCCTTGAAAATCTATTGAATATCAAGTTGTTCGAGCGTCATGCGCGCGGATTGTCATTGACCGACGAAGGCCGCCGATACCTTCCGCCATTGCGCAGGGCCTTTGACATGATCGCGGAGGCCACTGAAAATCTTGCGCCTCGGGATGCTGTGGTGACGATCAGTTCGACACCGTCTTTTGCAACACGGTGGCTGGTGCCTCGGCTTGGGGAATTTGCATCCCGGCATCCCGATATTCGCCTGCGGCTGGATGCGTCTTTTGCATTGGCAAATTTCCAGAACGACGGAATCGATATTGCTGTGCGGCAAGGCAAACCGCCCTTTGGTCCGGGTCTTCTGGCCGATCCGTTGTTCGATTCCGAAGTGATTGCGGTGTGCCATCCCGATCTGACGGTTGGGCCGACCGCCATTCGCGCGCCTGTGGATTTGCTGCATCATGTCCTGCTGGAGGATGCGCATGGCCATTGGCCGGTTTTCCTGCAAGCCGCGCTTGGCGATGTGCCGGTAGGCGGTGTCAAATCAATGAATTTCAATCAGACCTCGCTTGCCATTGATGCCGCGATTGCCCGTCAGGGGGTGGCGTTGACCAACCGGGCGCTTGTCGAAGCGGACCTGCGGGAAAAGCGTCTGTGCCAGCCGTTTTCATTTTCCCTCACAACCGACGAGGGGTATTTCGTCGTTGCGCCAAGGGAGCCGCGCCACCCGGTGCTTGTGTCCATCGTGCGGGATTGGCTGATCGCCCAAAGCTGATCCGACCAAAGCCGCGTGATCAGTGCATTTTCCGAATGCGATCTGCGACACTGTCGAGGGCCGCTTCGAGAGCCTGCACGCCCTGCGCGTCCTGAAACACCTGAAACATCTGCGCGTTGAGACCGCCGGGGGTCGTGTGATCGAGGCGAAGTTGTTCGAAACTCTTGTTGGTCGAACCGGTTGCGGTGTCGGCCAGCCCCTGAAACACCCCCGCCAGATAGGCGCGGGCATCTTCGTGGCTGGCACCCTGGGCCTGCATCCACCGGGCGGCGGTTTCGGACACACCGAAGTAAAGTCCCATCAGCGCGCTGGTGGCGGCATAGGCATCGAAGGCTTCGATTGTCTCGGCGACAACGGCCTCGCCCAGGCTGGCAAACAGCGCTTTCACCAAGGGGGGTGCCGGGAAGATCGCGGTGACGCCGGACAGATTCTCTACGGATGGCAATGGGATGGCGCGACAGATTCGGGCTTTGGGATGGGTCCATTCGCGGATGCGATCACTTGGGATCGTGGCGATCAGGCTGACAATCTGGCGGTCGGGGCCAAAGACAAGCGGCGCCAGAACCTGTTCGGCGTGCTGGGGGCGGACGGCAAGAAAGACGATGTCGGCCTCGTCGACAATAGTCTGGTTGTCGTCGCAAATGCGCACCAGCGGCGACAACCGGGCCAGCCCGGCCGAGATGTCCTGGTTCCGGCGGGAGACAAGGATGTTGGATGCGGGGTGGGCCGCGCGCAAAAGCCCGCGCACAATTGCGTCTGTTATGACGCCTGTTCCGATAAATCCCAGTTTCACGTCGTCATCCCCCCCATGTGTCCGACAGGATAAATCCGCTTGGGAACGGATCGCCCGGGTCCAGCCCGATCTGCGAGATCCCATAAATCCAGCATTGGCCGGTGATCCGCACGCGGCTGCCCTTGTAGGGGCCGATCTGGGCCTCTCCCAGCAGTTCCGCGCTGAATTCCCCGTTGATGATCGACCGCGTTATGATCCTGTCGCCCGGTGCAATATCTCCGGTCGCGTGTAACACGGCCATGGTGGAATTGGTACCCGTCCCGCAGGGCGAGCGGTCGGTGCGGGCCGGTTTCAGCGTCGTACAGGTGCGCAGGCCGCCATCCGCGTCGCATGATCGGAACATGACATAGGCCAGCCCATGCAACTGGGCGATTTCCGGGTGTACGATATTGGTCTGTGCGGCGATCAGATCGCGCAGGGCAACACCTTTTTCGGCCAGCTCACGTGCGTTTTCCGGCGCGATACGCGATCCGATCTGATCCACATCCACCAGGGCATAGAACACGCCGCCATAACACAGATCATACACCACGCGGCCCCAATCCGGCGTTTCGATCTCTGCGCCGGAAATCGCAACAAAGGCCGGCGGCATGTCGAGGCTGACGCCCGTGACCTTGCCATCGCGGCAGGCGGCCGTGGCCCGGACCAGACCGGCGGCGGTGTCCAGGGTCACCACGGTTTCCGGTTCGACCATCTCCATCATGCCGGTTTCCAGAATGGCGGTCACGGCGCACATCGAATTTGACCCGGACATGGCGTGGGCCCGATCAGTCTGAAGCACGATCATCCCGAAATCGGCCTCTGGGTGACAGGCGGGGGGGATCAGCACAAAGCTGTGATTTGCCGCGGCGCGAGGTTCGGAGCAGAGCCAGCGGCGCAGGCTGTCATCAACTTCGTTGATATGGGCCAGCTTGGCCGCCATCGTGTCACCGGGGATGTCCAGAACCCCGCCGGTGATGACCCGCCCGATTTCTCCGGCGCAATGGACATCAACAGTCTGAAGCGTACGTTTCCAGCGCATGTGGATTATTCCTTGATATACCAGCCCCAGGGTTCGGAGCGGTCATAGGTCGTGATTTGTTTGGTTTCGAGGTAATTGTTGAACCCCCATTCCCCCAGTTCGCGCCCGATGCCGGATTGTTTGTAGCCGCCCCAGGGGGCCTCGACAAAGGTCGGCTGGGAACAGTTGATCCAGACAATCCCGGCCCGCAGGGCGCGGGCAACCCGGTCGGCGCGCTCCAGATCATTGGACAGAACCGCCGCCGCAAGGCCGAAACGCGACCCGTTTGCCTGGGTGATCGCCTCGTCTTCGGTGGCAAACTGGCGGATGCAGACGACAGGGCCAAAGATTTCTTCGTTCCAGATCCAGGCATCAAGCGGCACATCGGTGAAAATCGTGGGCTCGACATAACAGCCGTGTTCCAACCCATCCGGCACGCCGCCGCCGGTCGCCAGCGTGGCTTCGGTCATGCCCTTTTCAATGGCGGCCAGCACCTTTTCATGCTGGGATTGGCTGACCAATGGCCCGAGAAGAACGCCATTTTCCAACCCGTGCCCGATCTTGATCTTGCGGGCCTCTGCCACCAATCGTTCCATCAACGCGGGATAGATATCCTGATGGACAAGCACCCGGCTGGTGGCTGAACAGACCTCTCCCTGGTTCCAGAAAATCCCGAACAGGATCCATTCGATGGCTTCGGTGATGTCTGCATCTTCAAACACCACCATCGGGGATTTTCCGCCAAGCTCGAGCGAGATGGTTTTGATGTCGCGCGCGGCGGTGGCCATGATGCGCGATCCGGTCGGAACCGACCCGGTAAAGGCAAGCTTGTCGACGCCGGGATGTTCGCTCAGCGGTTGTCCCGCATCCGGGCCAAAACCGGTGATGATATTCAAGACACCGGCCGGCAGCCCGGCATTCTGTGCGATCCCGCCCAGTTCCAGCGCGGTGAGGGGGGTCAGTTCCGATGGTTTCAACACCATGGTGCAGCCCGCCGCCAAGGCCGGGGCAACCTTCCATGCGGCCATGAGCATCGGGAAATTCCACGGGATGATCGCCCCGGCCACGCCCACCGGCTCTTGCACCGCTTTGGATGTGAACTGATCCATCGACAGGGTGATGTCCTGGTCGGGGGTGTTGTCGTGGCGCTCTGCCAGTTCCGCGTAGAAGAGGAAACACGCGGCGGTGTCTTCGATATCCCAGATCGCTTCGGGCAGGGGTTTGCCGTTGTCGCGCACCTCCATGCGGGCCAGTTCCTCGGTTCGGGCGGTGATTTCATTCCCCATTTTGCGCAGAATCCGGGCACGGTCTGCGCCGCGCATCCGGGGCCATGGCCCGTGGTCGAATGCCGCGCGCGCGGCTTTGACCGCCACATCCACATCGACGGCGCTGCCGGCTGCGACCTGATGAAACACGGACCGGTCAGAGGGGTCGACCACATCGAACATGTGACCGGATGCGGGCGCAACCCATGCGCCATTGATGAATAGTTGGTTGTGCATGGTGTGACTTCCTTCAGAAACGGTCAATTCGGTATGGGGACATGTCGATGGCGGGGCGAGTGCCGGTGATCAGATCACCCATCAGCAGCGCAGATGTCGCCGCCTGCGTCAGGCCGAGGTGACCGTGGCCCGTGGCGTAGAACACGCCCGGTGTCCTGGCCGAGGCAGACATGACCGGGATCGTGTCGGGCACGGCCGGTCGGTGCCCCATCCATTCGGTGAAATCCTGCACTTTCAGGTTTGGCAGGGCTTCGCATGCGCGGCGGACCGTGATCCGGGATCGGCGATAGTCGGGGGCGGCGTCCAGCCCGGCCATTTCCACCGTGCCCCCCACGCGGATGCCCCCCGCGGTCGGGCTGACCATGAAGGCCCGGGCCGGCCAGATGATGGAATGCGCCATCTCGATCCCCGGCGCCATGATCTGGGTATGGTAGCCGCGTTCGGTTTCAAGCGGCATCGGTTCGCCCAGCATTCGAGAGAGCCGCGCTGTGAAGGCCCCCGCGCAAAGGATGACTTCGTCTGCGCGCAGAACCTCGGCCCCCAGACGGACGCCGGTGATCCGGGTGCTGCGGTCAAATCCGGTGACACGCGCCCGGCGCAGGATCCCGCCCATGGTCTCGAACCGCGTGACCAGCCGTTTCACCAATCTGCCGGGGTCGGCCACGGTGCGGTTGTCGGGCAACAGAACCGCCTTGGTGATCTGGTCGGTGATTTCCGGTTCCAGCCTGCGAAGGGCGGGCGCATCCAGCACGTCGTAGTCGAAATCGAACCGGTCCAGCATGTCGATGCGTTCCCGGTCGGCCTGAAATTCGGCCTCGTTGGCATAAAGGGACAGGCATCCGGTTTGCGACAGCTGATCCGCGATGCCGAGGTCCGCCATCAATGTCTGGGTATCAACCAGCGCGCGTTGGCACAGGGCCGCGCCGGCGGTTTCCAATCGGCGGACCGCCGAAGGGCGGCTGGCGGCAAGAAAGCGGATGAACCACGGGATCAGGCGCGGCATGTAGCGCGGGCTGACCCGGATCGGGCCTTCCGGGTCGATCATCCAGCCGGGGATCTGCCGCCATGTGGAGGGCCGCGCCACGGGCATGAATTCCGACACCGCAATCGACGCCATGTTGCCGTATGACGCGCCGGAACCGGGGGCATTGCGGTCGACCAAGGTGACGTTTCGGCCCCGCTTTTGCAGGTCATGCGCGATGGCGGCGCCGATCACACCGGCACCGACGACAATTGTGGATGTTGTTTTTGCTGTGCTCATGGCATGCACCTTGGTCGTTGGGTTCGGGGCGGCCGGGACCACCCCGAATACAGGGATCACATGGCCTGGATCGGTGCCAGCGCGTCTTTCAGTTCGGCTTTTTCGGTCTCGGTCAGGGGGCCAAGCGGTGCGCGACATTCGCCCACCGGCAGACCCTGCAACGCGCAGCCATATTTGATTTTCTGCGCGAACTTGCCGCTTTCAAGGATGTTCATCGCGCGGTAGAGTTTGACCATGATGTCCTTGGCCTTGGCCAGTTCACCCGCCTTGTAGGCCCGGTCCAGATCACAGCAGGCCTGGGCCAGAAAGTTGGACGGACCACAGATCCAGCTGTCCGCCCCCCAGAACATGAAGTCGAGCGCGATATCGTCCGAACCGGAGACCAGCTGGATCTTGCCCTCGTAGCGGGTGGCGATGTCGATGGCGCGCTGCAACACGCCAGAGCTTTCCTTGATGCCGATGACACGCGGATTGTCGGCGAAATGATCCATCAATTCGAAACTGATATCGCCGCCGTCCTTGGCCGGGTAGCTGTAGAGCACCAGATTGACATCGACCTCGGCCAGCACGCATTCATAATGCGTGATCAGCTCGTCCTGGGTCGGACGGGTATAGAAGGGCGGCGCCAGCAGAACGTTGTCATAGCCGATTTCCTTGGCCAAGGCGGTCTGTTCGATCACTTCGCGGGTGGCGGGCGCGTTGGTGCCGGCGATCAGGATCTCGTCATCATTGGCGAAATCCTTCACGAATTGCAGGACCTGACGGCGTTCTTCGGTCGACATGCTGAAGTATTCGCCGGTTGATCCGTTCGGCACCCAGCCGGTTACACCCGCCTGGCGGAAATGGGTCAGCAGTTTTTCGAACGCCGCGAAATCGATCTTGTTGTCGGCATCGAACGGCGTGACCAGCGCGGGCATCACGCCCGAGAGTTTTACATTGTAGCTCATGGTTTCATTCCTTCTTTGGGCGGGGCTCAGTGCCCGACGATTTGGCTGAGAAAGGTTTTTGTGCGCGCGTGTTGCGGATTGTCGAAGAACTGGTCCGGCGGGGCCTGTTCAATGATTTCGCCATCGGCCATGAAGATCACCCGGTCGGCGACCCTGCGGGCAAAGCCCATTTCGTGGGTGACGCAGACCATCGTCATCCCCTCTTCGGCGAGCCCGACCATCACATCCAGAACTTCCGAGATCATCTCGGGGTCGAGCGCCGATGTCGGTTCATCGAACAGCATGATGCGCGGCGCCATGCACAGGGCCCGCGCGATGGCCACCCGTTGCTGTTGGCCGCCGGACAGCTGGCCGGGATATTTATGCGCCTGTTCCGGTATCTTGACCCGTTCAAGGTACTGCATGGCGATTTTTCTGGCCTCGGCCTGTCCGATCCTGCGCGCCAGCATCGGGGCCAGGGTGCAATTGTCCAACACCGTCATATGCGGGAAAAGGTTGAAGTTCTGGAACACCATCCCGGCCTCGCGCCGGATTTCATCAATGTGATCGACATTGTCGTCCAGAGCGGTGCCCATGACCTCGATCAGGCCGGACTGGTGTTCCTCCAGCCGGTTGATGCAGCGGATCATCGTGGATTTCCCGGACCCCGAGGGGCCGCAAACCACGATCTTTTCGCCGGGCTGTACCTCAAGGTTGATGTTTTTCAGCGCGTGAAAACGGCCGTAGAATTTGTTCATGCCTTGCATGCGAATGGCAGGTGCGGTCATTGGAAACACTCCTTTAGCGTCGGCCGGTATCGAGACGGCGTTCCAGATAGGCGCCGTAGCGCGACAGCGAGAAGACGAAGACAAAGAAGATCAGCCCGACGAACACGTACATTTCGATCACGGCGAAGTTCCATTCCGCCGTGCCCGACGCGGCGCGCCCCGAGGCCATGACGTCAAAGAACCCGATGATCGTGACAAGCGAGGTTTCCTTGAACGTGATCACGAATTGGTTGATCGTCGGCGGCAGCGCATTGCGGAAGGCCTGTGGCAGGATGACATGGCCGATCCGGTGCCAATAGGTCAGGCCAAGTGCCTTGGCGGCCTCGTCCTGACCGGCCGGCAGGGCCTGCATGCCGCCGCGAATGATCTCGGCCTGATAGCAGGCAAAGAACAGCGCATAACCGACGATCACACGATAGAGCTTGTCCCCGATGGCCCAGTCGGGAAGCACGAAGGGCATGACAATGGCAAAGGTGAACATGATCGACAGCAGCGGCAGCGAGCGGATGGTGTCGATGATCAAGGCCATCGTTTTGGCGATCCACGGCAGATCGGATTGCCGCAGCAAGGCAAAGACGATGGCCAAAGGCATGCCCAGAATGCTGACCGCAGCAAAGATGAACACGGTCAGCGACAGGCCGCCCCAGTTCTGTTCTGTTACTTCGGCCAGCCCGAACCAGCCACCGCGCATCAGGACATAGAAGATGCCAAAGCCCGTCAGCCACAGGATGGGCAGTCGGCGCGTCGACCAGAACCACGGGACGCAGGACAGCACCGCCACAACCAGCATGACGAGGCAGGCCAGACCCGAGCGCCATTGTTCTTCGAAAGGGTAGAGGCCGAACAGGACGATCCGCCAGCGGGTGGACACCACGGACCAGCAGGCCCCGCCATGCAGGTTTTCGCGGCAGACATCGCCACGGTTGGCGCCAAAGGTGGCATCGAACAACGCCCAGCCCAACAGGGACCAGAGCACCCACAAGGTCAGAGCCGCGAAGACCAGCGAGACAACCGCGTCGACGCGGGTGGCGAAATATTTCGCCCGAATCCGCTGCCACAGGGTGGGCGCGTGAATGTGAACGGTATGGGGTACAGTTTCTGCAGTCATGGTCATGCCTCAGATCCTCAGTTGGGTGCCCTTGAGCTTGATCGCGTCATTGACGCGGTTCAGCACCCAGGCGATCGCGTAGTTGATGATCAAAAAGCCCCCCATCAGGATGCCGATCAGCTCCAGCGTCTGGCCGCTCTGGTTGATGGCGGTCGACACAACCATGAAGAAGTCGGTGAAGCTGATGGCGATCCCGATGGTCGTCGCCTTGAACAGCCAGACGAACTGGTTGATCAGGGTCGGCATCACGATGCGAAGCGCCAGCGGCAGGCGCAGGCGGCTGAAAATCTGCCAGCCGGTCAGCCCAAGGGCATGGCCTGCCTCGCTCTGGCCTTTTGGAATGGCGTTGAATCCGGCGCGGGTGATTTCGGCGATATAGCCGGCGCCGTAGATGGATATGGCAATGACACAGGCCATCAATTCGGGCGAGATGCGGATACCCTGTTGGTAGTTCAGGCCCTTTTGCACCGGAATGCTGATCAGCGATGTCTCTGGAATACGGCCCAGCCACAGGGCGGCCACGGCGGCGACACCCGCCACGGCGGTCAACATGCGACGTTCGCGCACGGCCTGTGATCCGTCGATCTGTGACCAGCGTTTTGAGCGCAGGAAAAGCGCCGCGCCGCAGGTGCAGAGGACAATCAATGCCGACACACACACAGAGCCGCCGGTCACGTTCAGCCCCGGAACGTAGATGCCGCGCCCGGTAAAGACCACGCCGCCAAACAATTGCGCGGCTTCGCGCGGCGACGGCAGCGTCAGCAGCAAGGTGTACCAGAACAGCAGTTGCAGGATCAGCGGGATGTTGCGGAAAATTTCGACAAATGTGGTGCCGATCAGCTCTGCCATGCCATTGCCCGAGGTCCGCATCACCCCCACAGTGATGCCCAGAACGGTCGCAACAGGCAGGGCAATCGCGCCCAGAAACAGCGAATTCAACACGCCGACCAGGATCGCCTTCCAATAGGGCGATGAGGTGCTGTAGTCGATCAGCGAAAAGCTGATGCGCCAGCCGGTGGATTGGTGCAGAAAATCAAACCCCGAGGTCAGACCCTGAGCTTCGAGGTTGGTGCGGGCCGTGGTGACGAACACCACAATCATCAACAGGATCGAGCCGACAAAGGCCAGTTGATACCCGTTGTTGCGGACGCGTTTGTTTTTGAGGATCGCGGACATGAAGCGGCTCTCCTGACGGAAACTGCGTGAAGGAAAACGCGGGTGACAGACGCGCTTTGTCTGCCACCCACACCGGGGGGAAGATCAGTCGATGATCATCGGGAAGAAGACCCCACCGTCCGAATAAAGGGCATTCACGCCACGCGGCAGGTTGTAGGGAGAGTTCCTGCCGATGTTGCGATCATAGATTTCGGCGAAATTGCCGACCTCCTTGATCATGTTGTAGGCCCAGTCATCCGACACGCCCAAACGCGCGCCATACCCCGGCGTCACGCCGAGAAATTTCTCGATTGTTGCGGTCGGCGGGTTGGCGCGGATCTGATCGACGTTTTCAGAGGTGATGCCGTTTGCCTCGGCGAACCAAAGCGACGACAGCATCCAGTTCTGGACGTCCAGCCAGTCGGGGTCGCCTTCGGGCACGATGATGCCTTCGCCCTCCAGATCAATCACGTCGGGCAGGATGACATGGTTTTCGGCCCCATTGGGCGCATCCACACGGCCAGCAGCCAGGCTGGGGGCCCATTCGACCTGACCGTCGCAGCGGCCTTCGTAATAGGCGTTGCGCAACTCGTCCCCGTTTTCAAAGGTCAGAAGCTCGACCTCGATGCCCTTGGCCTCAAGATAGGCCGCGGCGGAACGTTCGGTCGAGGTGCCTGCGGCCACACAAAGCGTGCCGCCGCTCAGGTCGGCCATGGTTTCAGCGCCCAGCGAGGCATGCGCCATGGTCTGGAAGGCGCCGATGAAATAGGGGCGGCTGAAGGCGAGGTTTAGTTCGGTATCGCGGCTTTGGGTCCAGCCCGAAACCTTGATCACGACGTCGATGTCACCCGATTGCAGGGCCGGCCAACGCTGGGCCCAGCTGATCGGCACGATCTCCAGATGGCCTTTGGATGTGCCAAAAAGACCAGCCGCCAGAGCGCGGCACAGGTCGATATCGACCCCTTTCCAGGTGCCTTTGTCGTCCACTTCGGCAAACCCAAGAAAGCTGCCGTTGTGGCCACTGCACAAAAGCGAACCACGCTCCAGCACCACGTTCAGACGGCTTTCGGCCTGCGCGGTCTGGGCGGCCGCCATCAGTGCGGCCCCTGCGATCAGCATTTTCATCGTTTTGGTCATTCTGTTTCCTCCCTGTGTCGTCACCGTGTCGACTTATTTCTTGTCGACACGGTGACGACATGTCAATACATTTTGTAGAAGGCGGCAAAAGACGCTACGAAGATACCGACGAATAAAGCCGAGAGATCCGCGCCAAATGCCTGCAACCAAACCAAATCCCGGGACAGCGACCCCGAAGCAGGCCAAGGGGGGCGGCGCGAAATTCGTTTATGAAACGCTCAAGCGTGAAATTCTGACGCTGGAACTGGCGCCCGGGGCCGTGCTGGAAGAAACCGTTTTGGCGCAGAGATTCGCCATGTCCCGCTCGCCGATCCGCGAGGCGCTGGTCAGGTTGACAGCAGATGGTCTTGCGGAAACGCTGTCCAACCGCTCGACCCTGGTGGCGCCCATCAATCTTGCCGAATTTCCACGTTACGTTGAAGCGCTGGATGCCCTGCAACGGATCAACACCCGCCTTGCCGCAAAGCACCGCACCGGCGCAGATATCAAGATGATGCAGGAAACGGCCCGGGCGTTCGACGCCGCGTGTGACGCCAATGATCATCTGCGGATGTCAGAGACCAACAAGGCCTTCCACATGGCCGTCGCGGCGGGGGGCAAGAACCCGTATTTCGCCAAAAGTTATGGGCAATTGCTGGACGAGGGGCGACGCATTCTGCACATGCATTTTGACTATTTGCAGTCCTCGACCACGGACCAGCTGCTTCAGTCCGAACATTTTGACATGATCAAGGCGATCGAAGCACAGGATGTGGCGCTGGCAGATCGGCTGGCGCACGAACATACCCGCCAGTTCCACGACCGGTTCACGAATTTCATGAAGGCGCAGTATCTCGAAGATTTCGATTTTTCGACGTTTGAGACGTAGCCTGCGCCGGTCAGGTCAGGTTGGCCCGTTGTCGTCTGGGCTTTGGCCGGACAGCCATCTTGAAAATGCGTTCATCGCCCGGCTTGCGGGGCGATCCGACGGCCATGCAAGAAAATAGCGCCCCGCCGATACGGTAATGCCAAAGGGCTGTGCCAGCCTGCCCTGTGTGATGTAGTGATCGAACATCGAGACAGGAAGAAGCGCCGCGCCGGCACCAGAGGCCGCCAGTTCCGCAAGGGCGATTGAACTGTCCAGCACCGGCCCGGACACCGGCGGACAGGACAGGCCGGCGGCGGCAAACCATCCGGGCCATTCGGCACTGCGATAACTGCGCAACAGCGTCATTTGACCAAGATCCGCCGGATGCAGAAGGCGGGTTGCCAGCTCTGGTGCGCAGATTGGCGAGAGCGGCGCATCCATCAGGCTGATGGTTTCATGACCCGACCAGCCGCCAGCGCCAAATCGGATGGCCATGTCCAACCCTTCGCGCAGGATCTCGACCCGGTTGTTGTTGGTCGAGATCCGCAGATCAATTTCGGGGTGGGCCCGGCGGAAGGCGGCCAGCCGTGGCATCAGCCAGCCCAGTGCAAAGGTCGTGTTCACCCCGACCTTGAGCACCTCGATGTCGCGCCGCCCGCCGAGGCTGTCGAGCACCCGCGCCATCGCGTCAAAACCATGCTCAAGCACAGGAAAAAGCAGACGGCCCTCATCTGTCGGCACCAACCCCTGTGGGGTCCGCACGAACAATGTGAACCCCAGCAGATCCTCCAGACGTGCGATTTGATGGCTGACAGCGGCCTGGGTGACCCGCAGTTCGATTGCGGCCTTGGTAAAACTGCCCTGCCGTGTGGCAACCTCGAACACGCGCAGGGCGTTCAGCGGCAGGTCGGGGCGGTCCATGGCAATACCTCAGCTAATGGCATGCTATAAGATTTGTCATTTGATGCGCCCAATCAAGGCGAAATATAAGCGGGCCATGACATCACCTGATGAAGATCCCGTCAGCGTAATGTGTCGCACAACAAAGGAACATCTGATGCAGATCCGTCTCACTACCTTGTCGCGCGCAACGGCAGGGATCGCCCTTGGCTTGTCCATGGCCACCACCAGCCTTGCGCAATCCGCCGTCGCGGCGCTGGAACATACCGTCGACCAGATCGAAGCCAGATTTGATGGCCGGGTCGGTATTTCACTGATCGACACAGGTTCGGATTTCAGATGGTCGCACAGGCAGGACGAGCGGTTTCTGATGAACAGCACGATCAAGGCGCCCCTTTGCGGGGCTGTGCTGGCGCGGGTCGATGCCGGAACCCTGTCGCTGTCCAAAAAGCTGGAGATCAGGCAGGGCGATATCATGTCCTATGCGCCCGTGACCAAACAGCGTATCGGTGGGCGGATGACGATTGCAGAGCTTTGTCTGGCGACAATCGACAAGAGCGACAACACCGCTGCAAATCTGCTGATCGAGGAATTGGGCGGGCCGAAAGCGATAACGCAATTCTTTCGCAGCGTCGGCGATATGGAAAGCAGGCTTGACCGGCGCGAGCCGGAGTTGAACCGCTTTGCCATCGGCGATCCGCGTGACACCACGACGCCGGCGGCCTTTGCTCAGACATTGCAGACCCTGCTGATGGGTGACGCGCTGTCGGCGAAGTCGCGCAAGACGCTGGCAGATTGGATGAGCCACGGCGGCGTGACCGCGCAATTGCTGCGGGCCGAGGCGCCGGCGGATTGGCAGATCCTCGACAAGTCGGGCAGCGGCAGCCACACCCGCAATCTGGTTGCTGTCGTGACGCCACGGGGCCGCGCGCCCTGGATTGTCACCCTGTTTCTTTCGGACATGGACGCGACATTTGCGACACGCAACGCCGCATTGCAGGACGTCGGGCGTGCCGTCATCGGCGTTATCGGCGAGTGATGTGATACTGGCCGGGGCGCGCCCAAGCGCCCCGGTCGCAAAACCGACCTGTCGCCAAAGCATCGTTCACCCCTGATCCCCCGCGACCCTGAGGGCCGGTTTTTGCAGGCTTGAGGCCGGCCCCCAGCGGTCGGATTTTTGTCGTTTTCCGACGGCTTTGCGCCGCGAATATCGGCCCCCCCAATCAATTGCATTCCTGTCCCGACAGTTCGACGGAAATGCCGCCCGATGTCGTCAATCTGAGCGTGTCCGCCCAAGACGGCGAGGGATATCAAGGGGGCAACAAGGAATTCGTTGGAGGACAGGCTCGTGAACGGCGCAGATATTTTGGTCAAGATGCTTATCGGCTATGGTGTGGATACGGTTTTCGGCGTGCCCGGGGATACCAATGTTCCGTTCTATGAATCGCTTCAGATGCATGAAGAGGACATCACCCATGTGATGGCACGGGATGAACGGTCGGCGGGGTATATGGCGGATGCCTATGGGCGGTTCACTGATCGTCCGGGCGTGGTTGAATGCCCGTCGGGGGCGGGCGCGATGTATTCCTTGCCGCCGATTGCCGAATCCAATGCATCGAGCGTTCCGGTCATCTTGTTGACGATTGATATCCCGCTGCCGGGGGAAGGGCGCGGCGTGTTGACGGAATTGGATTGCGCGAAACTGTTTGAGCCTGTCACCAAACTGTCGGTTCAGGTCAAATCCGCCGAAAAGCTGCCCGAGATCATTCGCCGCGCTTTCCGTGTTGCCTGTTCCGGGAGGCCGGGTGCGGTGCATTTGCAGATCCCCGAGGACATGCTTCTCGCGGAGGTTGATCTTGAAAAGGTATCTCTGCACATCGAAGAAGACTGCAAAACCTTTCCCGCGTTCCCGACACGACCGGCCCCCGGTTTGGTCGAAGGGTTGATCGAGGCCCTGGAGCGGGCGGAAAAGCCATTGATCGTGTCCGGCGGCGGGGTCATCCGCGCCTGTGCCGGTGATGATATCCTTGCCGTTGCCGAGCGGATGAACATCCCGGTCTGCACCACGATGACGGGGCAGGGGACCATGCCGGACGATCATGAATTGTCGATTGGCGTGATCGGCGACAACGGGTTCCACCCACATGCGAACCGGTCAATGGAAGAAAGCGACTTTGTGTTGTTCGTTGGGTCGCGCATGGGGTCGGTGGTGACGATTGGCTGGACATTCCCCAAGATCACGCTGAGCAAACGGGTCGCGCAGATTGATATCAACCCCGATATCATGGCGAACAACTATGAAAATGTGATGTCGATTGCAGGCGATGCCAAGCTGGTGCTGCGCGATCTTCTGGATGCGGTGCCCGATGGGTTCGATGGCGCAAAACACGCGCCATGGATTGCGCATCTCAACACGTTGCGCGGCAATTTCTGGGACAATGCGCAAGCGCTCTTGAACAATGAAAGCACGCCGTTGCGGCCGGAACGCGCCGTGCGGTGTTTCAACGAGGCGCTTGAGGCCTCTGGCCAGGCTGCGTTGATCTATTCGGATGCCGGCACGCCGACGCCGCATATGACCCGGTTCCTGAAAATCAATGACCCGGCCACTCGGTTTGCAATTCCGCGGGCGTTTGGCGGATTGGGCTCGGCGCTTCCGGCCACGGTCGGGGCATGGCGCGCGGAGCCGACGAAGCGACCGATCGGCATGTTTGGCGACGGGTCTTTCGGGATGACCGTGGGCGAGTTGGAGACGCTGGTGCGGTTGCAAATTCCGGCCATCCTCATCCTGTTCAATAACGGTCATTTCGGGTGGATCAAGGGGCTTCACCGGTTGAAAGGGCACAACCAGTGTTTTGGCGTCGATTTCACGCCGCCCCGCGGACAGGCCATCGCCGAGGCGTTTGACATGAAGGCCTGGACGGCCAAATCGGCGGGCGATCTCGATCTTGCCTTGGCAGAGGCGTTCAAATGGCGCAAAGGGCCGTGCTTTATTGATGTGCACGTTGAATCCATCGCGGATCGTGTTCCGCCTGTCTACTCTTGGCTGAGCAAAAAGGGCGAAGACCCGCTGAACCTTGAGGCCAAAGACGTTGCGTTTCTTTAATCCCGGATGCCTGTTTTAGGAGCGGAGCGATGACCGAGCAAAAGGTGACAGTCCTCGGGGCGGGCATGGTCGGGGTTTGCACGGCGCTGGAATTGCAGCGCCGTGGGGTCAGGGTCACGCTGGTGGACCGCAAGGCACCGGGGCAGGAAACGTCCTTTGGCAATGCCGGGGTTTTGGCGCGATCCTCATTGATCCCGATCAACAATCCCGGCCTGTGGTCGAACCTGCCGAAATTGATTGGCAACAAAAGCACCGCGTTGCGGTATGACCCGATGTTTGTCGCGCGCAACCTGGCTTGGGCCTTGCAATTTTTGACCAATGCCCGCGCTTCGAAATGTGAAGACACGGCAAAGGCCCTGAATGATCTGATCACATTGTCCATCGGATCGCATCTGAAACTGATGCAGGAATTCGGGCTTCAGGATCATTTGTCGGATCAGGGTTGGATGTTCCTGTATCGCAATGAAAAAGGGTTTGATGGGGCGGGGGCGAACCGCGCTTTGATGGCGCGTCACGGCGTTCCGTTTGAGGCGCTGAGCCCCGCAGCGCTGGCAGATCTGGAGCCGGATCTGAAGCCGATCTATGCCAAGGCGGTTTGGATCAAGGGCAGTTATTCGGTCAATAATCCGGGCGCGATTGTTGCGGCCTATGCCCGTGCATTTACAGCCGCCGGGGGCCGGTTGGTTCTGGGCGAGGCCACGACCATGGCGGAATCCGATGACGGGGTTGTTCTGACTTTGGCCGACGGGGCGACACTTGCGTCAGATCAGCTGGCGGTGTGTTGTGGCCCATGGGCGAAAACATTTTTGTCCAACATGGGGTATCGCGTGCGCATGGCATTCGAACGCGGCTATCACCGTCATTTCACCGGGCGCACCGCAGGGGTCAATGCCCTGGGTTTGAACCGCCCGATCTGCGATGCTTCGGCGGGGTTTGTGCTGGCCCCGATGCAGGCCGGGCTTCGGCTGACGTCCGGTGTGGAACTGGCGGACAATCACGCCCCCCAGAACACCGATCAAATCAGTCAGGCAGAGCGCGCGGCGCGGGCGGCGATTGATCTTGGAGAGCGCGTTGATGACCAGACCTGGCTTGGCAGTCGGCCAACATTTCCCGACAGCCGCCCGGCCATCGGCATGGCACCGGGGTCGCGGCGCGTGGCATTGGGCATCGGGCATCAACATATCGGCTTTATGTCGGGGTCGGGCACGGGGCTGATGCTGGCGGATATTCTGATGGGCCGGCCCAGTTGCATCGACGCGACGCCGTTTCGCCCCGAACGCTATATTCGGCGGGCGTAAACGCCATCAATCCGGGTCGACCTGCGGGGCCTCCTTGCGGGCCACGGATTGAATCCAGTCGCGAAAATCCAGCACAGGTTTCGAAACACCAAGCTTGAGCGGATACACCACAAAATAGCTTAGGCCACTGGCCACGGGGCTGCCCATGGGCATGTGCAGGTCCCCGGATGCAATGTGATCCTGCACCATCAGCGTCGGGACAACGGCAAGCCCGACACCGGCGCGCGCCGCTTCGATGACCATGCTGGTCTGCGCGAAACGCGGGCCTGAAATCGTGTCCGCGCGGCGCAATCCCTTGGCGTCGATCCAGCGCAGCCAGCTGTCGGGGCGGTGGGCGTTCTGGATTAGCGGATAAGAGGCATAGCTGTCGGGGCTGACGGTGCTGCCGGTCGGGACCAGACTGGGGGCGGCGACGACGGCCACGGCCTCGCTCATCAGGTGATAGGCATGGGCATCATCCCATGCACCGCGCCCGCGCAGGACCGCAACATCAATGTCCTGCGATTCGAGGTCGCGGTCGTCGCTGATCGGGACAATGGTAAAGTTGATATCCGGGAACCGATTGATGAATGCCTGAATTTTAGGCGTGAGCCAGCGGCTCGCCAGGCTGTCCTGCACGCCGATCTTTAATGAATCGCGTGTGCTGCTGCCGCGCACAATGTCGATCGAGGCTTCTTCTAGATCGTCCAGAATTCGCGTGACATCCGCAACATAATTCCGCCCCGCATCCGTCAGAACCAGCCGCGGTCCGATACGTTCAAACACCTTGATTCCAAGGTGTTTTTCCAGCTGGCTTACCTGTCGGCTGACACCGCTTTGCGTCATCCCGAGGTTTTCGGCGGCGCGGGTGAAACTGCGATAGGTTGCTGCCGCTTCAAAGGCGGACAGCGCGGAAAGGGAGGGGATAAAACGTCTCATCATGAATATTGGTCATGATAAACATATTATTCAACACTTTTCGCATGAAGAGATCCGAGTAACGGTAGAGACATCAATAGTTTCGCAAAAATCAGGGGACCAGCATGCAACATCTCAATCGGGATTCCATTGACCGCAATCTGATCGCGATCTTGCAAGAGGATGCGCGGCTTTCAACATCCGAGATTTCGCGCAGGCTTGGCGTTGCGCGTTCCACAATCACCGAACGGATTGCACGGCTTGAACTTGAAGGTGTTATTCTTGGGTATACGGCGGTGGTCTGCCGCACCGAAGACGGGCAGGAAACCCAGGCTTTTGTGTCGTTGGAATGTGATCGGGTGAAACGCCGCCAGATCATTCAAACACTGCGCCAATATCCCGAAATCAAACAATGCGTTTCCATCAGCGGGCAATACGACATGATGTGCACCGCACATGCGCCCTGTGCCGAGGACATTGATGCCCTGATCGAGGAGCTGGCCGAAATCCCGGGTATCCGCAACATCAGCACAACCATCGTTCTTGCCAACAAATTCTCGTGCAACACGGTGACCGACGTCGCGCCGGTGCGGACATTGTCGCTGGCGTGTTAGGCGCGATTGACCACCTGTTTGCGAAGCCAGCCGGTGAATGCGTTTGCGATTGGTGATGTCTGGCCCAGCGGTGTCGCCACAAAATAGCTTTGGCTGGTGTCGCTGTTGACCGAGGCCAGTTTGACCAGACGCCCATCCGATAGTTCGGATTCGATAAGATAGGTCGGCAAAATCGCCGCGCCCATGCCGGCAAGTGTTGCTTCGATCATCAGGCTGAATTGATCAAAGCGACATCCCTGACGGGTGGTTTCGGAGGGGGGCAATGTGGCGTCGAACTGCGGCCAGAGATGGGCGCGCGACGACAGGTGAAGCAGCGGCAGTTGCAGAATTTCGGCGGGCGTGGTGGCGGGGTTTTTCGACAGCAGGGCCGGGGCCGCGACCGCAACCAGATTTTCAGGGCAAAGCGGCGTCAATTGGGTGCCCGGCCAATCCCAACCGCCGAAATGCACGGCAATATCAATCTTTTCCGCGACCAGATCGAAGGGTTCCGAGCGGCTGTAGATCGCAAGTTGTAAATCGGAATGCAGGGCCTGAAACTTTGGCAATCGCGGCACCATCCAGCGCGCGGCAAAGGTCGGGGGGGCGGCAATTGCCAGAACCTTGGGGCCAGAGCCCGCAGCAATCGCGTGGTGCATGGTGCGGCGTAAACGGTCCAGGTCGTCCGACAGCTCTGATGAAAGCGCATCACCCGCAAGGGTGAGGCGAACCCCGCGCCCCTCGCGGCGAAACAAAGGTGTTCCCACATGATCCTCAAGCTCTTTGACCTGTCGGCTGACCGCGCTCTGGGTCAGGCCCAACACCTCGGCGGCGGCAGTATAGCTTTGGTATTTCGCGGCGGCCTCAAAGCAGCGCAACACTGCGAGAGACGGCAATCTGTCTTGTGAGGTCATCGCACCAATCATTCGTTTTATGAATGATAAAATGAACAAAGCATGAGTTTTATGTCAATCTCATATTTGGTTAGCTCACCAAAAATAAGGAGGCACTGAAAATGAAAACCATCGCAATTCTCGGATTGGGAAAGGTCGGCACGCTGGCTGGTGAACTTTTGCACGCTTCAGGTTTCACCGTCACCGGCATCGACAGCCGTGCGGTCCCGGGGTTGCCGTTTGAGTGCCAATCGCTGGACGTTGCCGACCTTGATGCTCTGCGCGCGGCCCTGACGGGGCAGGACGCGGTTTTGTCGTGCTTGCCGTATTTCCTGAACACGGGCGTCGCACAGATCGCGCATGATCTGGGGTTGAACTATTTCGATCTGACCGAAGATGTGCCAACCACCAAAGCCATCCTTGCGCTTTCCAAAACATCCAAGGGTCTGATGGCGCCGCAATGCGGGCTGGCGCCCGGTTTTGTCGGCATCGTCGGCGCGGATCTGATTTCTCAATTCGACAGCTGCCGGTCCTGCCGGATGCGGGTTGGCGCATTGCCGCAGAACCCGACAGGGCAGATGGGCTATTCATTCAACTGGTCGCCCGAGGGCGTGGTGAATGAATACCTTAACGATTGCGAGGTGCTGGAGAATGGCGAAATCAAATGGGTTTCGCCAATGGAGTGGATCGAAAAAGTCATGATCGGCGGGATCGAGCTTGAGGCGTTCACAACATCCGGCGGTCTTGGCACGATGTGCGAAACCTATGCCAACAGCGTGCCGAACATGGATTACAAGACCATGCGTTATCCGGGTCATGTTGATCTGATGAACTTTTTCTTCCACGAATTGCTGATGCGTGACCGCCGCGAAGAGGCGGGCGAGATCCTTGTGAATGCCAAACCCCCGGTCAGCGACGATATCGTTTATATCCATGTCTCTGCCGAGGGCGAGATTGACGGGCGACTTGAACGGCGCGAATTTGTGCGCGGGTTGAAGCCGGTCGACATTGCCGGGAAACACCGCACCGCGATCGCCTGGACCACCGCCTCCTCGGTTGTGGCGGTTATCGAAATGGTCCGTGATGGCGTGTTGCCGCAGGAAGGTTTCCTGAAACAGGAAGACATCCCGCTCGCGGCGTTCCTCAAGACAGCCAATGGTGCGCGCTATGCTTGATCAAAACCCGGCTTTTCGTCGTGCCGCGCGCATCGACGGGATCGAGATTTCCCAGATTGTGCAGATCGCAGAAGCCGCTGCGCAGATGCGGGCCGAGGGGCAGGATGTGGTGTCGCTGTCGACCGGTGCGCCCGATTTCCCCACACCTGACTTTGTCATCGAAGGCGCGCACCGCGCGGCGTTGGCGGGGCAAACGGGTTACACCGCGACGGCGGGCACCAATGAGCTTCGCGATGCCGTGGCCGGCGAATACAAGGCGAAGCGCAATCAGGTGATCATTTCGACCGGTGCCAAACAGGTGTTGGCCAATGCCATGCTTGCGACGCTGGATGCCGGTGACGAAGTCCTGATACCCGCGCCCTATTGGACGTCTTATTCCGATATCGTTTCGATGGCTGGCGGCACGGTGGTGACCATTCCCTGCCCGATGGAGCAAGGATTCAAGCTTTCGCCTGATGCTTTGGCGGGCGCGATCACCCCCAAAACCCGTTGGTTGATGCTGAACTCGCCGTCGAACCCCACGGGGGCGATTTATACGGTTGATGAAATCAGGGCTCTGGCCGCGGTGCTTGAACACCATCCGCATGTCTGGGTCTTGACCGATGAAATCTATGAACATCTGAGCTATGTTCCGTTTACGAGCTTTGCATCGGCGGCACCTGAGCTGGCAGATCGGACGTTGATTGTGTCTGGCGTATCCAAAGCATGGGCGATGACAGGTTGGCGCATTGGTTGGGGCGTCGGCCCGGCGCCGCTTGTCGCCGCGATGGCAGCGGTGCAGGGACAGGTCACGTCGGGAACATGTTCGATTGCACAGGCCGCGGCCCTGGCGGCATTGCGTGGGGACCGCGCCGTGTTGGCCGAACGGCTGGCGCTGTTTGACTGCCGACGTCAATTGATGGTCGGGGGGCTGAATGCAATGGCTGGCATCACATGCCCGGAACCCGACGGCGCATTCTATGTCTTCCCCAATATCGAGGGGTTGATGGCCAAAGGTGGTTTTGCCACCTGCGGCGCGGCCTGTGACTGGATCTTGAAGACCGCAAAAGTTGCCATTGTTCCGGGATCGGCCTTTGGCCTGCCTGGCCATGTCCGTATCTCGTTCGCCTATTCCCTCGACGATTTGAACACGGGGCTGTCGCGCATCGCAGACGCCCTTTCCACGCTCGGCTGACGCCGTAAGAGAAAAATTGGAGACCTGAAAATGGATCACGCTACCGTACTGAAAAACCTTGGCTTTACCGACGCAGAGCTGACCGGCGGCACGCTGCGGGTGACCTCGCCGATTGATGCCGCCGAAGTTGCGCAATTGGTTGAAACGCCGGCCGCTGACATGGCCGCGATCATCGCCAAATCACAAGATGCGTTCAAGGCATGGCGCAAGGTTCCCGCCCCACGCCGTGGCGAACTGGTGCGGTTGCTGGGCGAAGAGCTGCGCGATGCAAAAGACGCGCTTGGGGCGCTTGTCACGCTGGAGGCGGGCAAAATCACGTCCGAAGGTCTGGGCGAAGTGCAGGAGATGATTGATATCTGTGACTTTGCCGTGGGTCAGTCGCGCCAGCTTTATGGTTTGACGATTGCCTCGGAGCGGCCCGGTCACAAGATGACGGAAACCTGGCATCCGATGGGGCCGGTGGGCGTTATTTCTGCGTTCAACTTTCCCGTTGCTGTGTGGTGCTGGAACACGGCACTGGCGCTGGTGTGTGGCGATCCGGTGATCTGGAAACCGTCGGAAAAAACTCCGCTGACGGCGTTGGCCTGTGCGAAAATCTTTGAACGTGCGGTTGCGCGGTTTGGCGATGATGCGCCGCGCGATTTGGTGCAGGTGGTGATCGGTGGTGCCGATGTCGGGGCGGCGCTGGTCGAGTCGCGGGATGTGCCCGTTTTGTCGGCCACTGGGTCAACACGCATGGGGGCCATTGTCGGTCCAAAGGTTGCGGCCCGCTGGGGGCGTTCGATCCTTGAGCTGGGCGGAAACAACGCGATGATCGTTGCACCATCCGCCGATCTGGACATGGCTGTGCGCGGCATCGTCTTTTCCGCAGTCGGGACCGCGGGGCAGCGGTGCACCACATTGCGGCGTTTGATTGTGCATAAATCCATCAAGGCCGATTTGGTTGAAAAGCTGAAATCTGCCTATGCAAGCCTTCCGGTCGGTGACCCGCGCGGCAACGGCACCCTGATCGGCCCCTTGGTGGATCAAGGTGCGCTTGCAGCGATGCAATCCGCCCTGCAAGCCGCAAAAGCCGAAGGCGGCATCGTACATGGCGGCGAGGCCGTGACCGACGGGGTGCCGGCAGGCGCCTATGTGGCCCCGGCGCTGGTTGAAATGCCGGGCCAGACGGACACCGTAAAGACCGAAACTTTCGTGCCAATTCTGTATGTTATGGAATATGACACGCTGGACGAAGCGATCCACATCCAGAACGACGTTCCACAGGGGCTGTCGTCCTGCATCTTCACTTTGAACCTGCGCGAGGCGGAAACCTTCCTGTCGGCGGTTGGGTCTGACTGTGGCATTGCAAACGTCAACATCGGACCATCCGGTGCGGAAATCGGCGGTGCATTCGGCGGTGAAAAAGAAACCGGGGGCGGCCGCGAAAGTGGCTCTGACGCATGGAAGGGTTACATGCGCCGCCAAACATCAACCGTAAACTATTCCGCCGCGCTGCCCCTGGCGCAGGGCGTGTCTTTCGACATCTGAAGGAAGGTGAACCGATGAAAAGCTTTTGCACCACGGACGAGATCAGATCCCTGTTTTCACAGGCAATGTCGGACATGTATCGCACAGAGGTGCCCCAGTATGGCACGCTGATTGATCTGGTCCGTGATGTAAACGCAGAGACGCTCGCAGCTGATCCCGCGCTTCATGCACGGCTTGCGGCTGCGGGCGAGCTGGATCGTCTGGATTGCGAACGTCACGGCGCCATCCGCCTTGGCACAGCTGAGGAGCTGAGCCTTGTGCGCCGCATGTTTGCGGTGATGGGGATGTTGCCGGTGGGCTATTACGATCTGTCGGTGGCGGGTATCCCGGTGCATTCCACCGCGTTTCGGCCTGTTGAGGATGCGGCGCTCAAGAAAAACCCGTTTCGCGTTTTCACATCGCTGCTGCGGCTTGATCTGGTCGAAGATCGTGACCTGGCGGCCAAAGCCGAACATATTCTGTCGTTGCGCGAAATCGTGACCGCAGATGCCAGGGCGCTGATTGAGCTGGCGGAAACCCAAGGCGGGTTGACCGAAGGCCAAGCGCATAAATTTGTCCGAGAGGCGCTGGAAACGTTCCGCTGGCATTCCGAGGCCACGGTCTGCACCAAGACTTATGGCGCCCTGGTCGCGGCGCACCGTTTGATTGCGGATGTTGTCAGCTTCAAGGGCCCGCATATCAACCATCTGACGCCACGCACGCTGGACATTGATGCGGTGCAGGCGCAAATGCCCGCCCGTGGCATCACCCCCAAAGCGGTGATCGAAGGCCCGCCACGGCGCAAGGCCGATATCCTTTTGCGCCAGACCTCCTTCAAGGCGCTTGAGGAAGAGGTGTTATTTCAAGGGCATACCGGCAGCCACACCGCACGGTTTGGCGAAATCGAGCAACGCGGCGTCGCGCTGACACCCGCGGGTCGTGCCCTGTATGATCGCACATTGACCGCAGTGCGAGCCGAGGCAAGCCGAGATCCGTCAAGCAATTATGAGACGGTGCTGGGCGCTGCTTTTGAAACCTTCCCGGATGATCTGGACAGCCTGCGGCGCAAGGATCTTGCGTTCTTTCAGTACCGGGTCACAGGCCCGGCAAATTACAAGGCCGAAACCGTCGATGATCTGATTGCTGCGGGGGCCATGGCGGCCGATCCCCAAGTGTATGAGGATTTTCTGCCGGTGTCTGCGGCTGGCATCTTTCAGTCCAACCTTGGGGCCGATGATCAATCGAATTATAGCGCGAATGCAAATCAGGCCGCGTTTGAAGAGGCCCTGGGGGCGACGGTGATCGACGAAATGGCGCTTTATGCCGAGATCGAGGAGACAAGCCGGATGGCGGCGCTCTCCGCACTTGGGCAAGACCATCTGATCAAGAAAAGACTGGTGGCATAGTGCCAGACGGGGGAGAGTTCGAGAGCGCATTCGCGCGGTTTGTCACGGCGCTGAATGCCCTGGGTTTTACCGGTGACATGGCCCGCGACATCGCGACCCGCAGCGTGTTTTCAACCGATAATTCGGTCTATGAACTCCCCCCGTTGGCGGTTGTTTTTCCGCGCGACCCGGATGATTTGAACCGGATCGCCACAGCCGCGTCACAGACTGGCGTGACGGTGACGGCGCGCGGGGGCGGGACGGGCACCAACGGGCAATCCCTGACCGATGGGGTGTGCGTGGATTGCAGCCGGTATCTTGCCCAGATTGAAGATATTGATCCGAAGGAAGGCTATGCGGTTGTACAGCCCGGTGTGATCCTTGATCAGCTGAACCGTGCGGCGGGCGCGTTTGGGATGTTCTTTGCGCCCACGGTGTCGACGGCATCGCGTGCCACACTGGGCGGCATGGCCGCGACGGATGCGTCGGGCAAGGGGTCGCGTGTCTATGGGCGCACGTCGGATCATGTTCTGGAAATGGATGTGGTGCTGGCGGATGGCAGCAATCTGAACACGGCCGATGCCGGGGATATTGGCGCAGATGTCCAGGCGTTGTTGCGCCCTGAAGAAGACGAAATCGCACGTGTCTTTCCGGTGATGAATCGCGGTCTGAGCGGCTATAACCTGCAAGAAACCTTGCGGTCAGACAGCCTCGTCAAATTGCTGTGCGGTTCCGAAGGCACGCTTGCCCTGACCAAGCGGCTGAAGCTGCGTTTGCTGCCCAAACCCAAGGCCCGCGCTTTGGCGGTGTTTGCCTATGGCGACATGATGGTGGCCCTGCGGGATGTGCAACGTCTGGTTCAGGCAGAGCCTGTGGCGATTGAATTCATCGACGACAAAATCCTGTCACTTGCCAAGCAAGACCCGGTCTGGGGCAGTCTTTCCAATGTGCTGGGCGATGTTGGCCGACCCGTGCAGGGTTTGAACTTTGTCGAGGTGATCGGCGCCACCAAGGCAGAGGTCGACGCCGGTTTGGCGCGTCTTGAACAGCTGGGCCGCGCCCCCGCCGAGCTGATCAATTTCCAAGTGGTGACCGCCCCGTCGGTGATTGCCGAACTTTGGCAGTTAAGGTCGAAATGCGTCGGGCTTTTGGGCCGGATGGACCCAACCCGCCAAGGCACGCCGTTTGTCGAGGACGCGGCGGTGCCCGCCGAACGGCTTGCTGATTTTGTGACCGATTTTCGGGCGATCCTGGACAAGGAGGGCCTGCAATATGGCATGTTTGGCCATGCCGATGTTGGCTGTGTGCACGTCCGGCCCGCATTGGATATGCGGCGGCCCGAAGATGCGGCCATGATCCGGCGAGTCTCTGATCAGGTGAATGCGCTGGCATTGTCGCATGGGGGATTGATCTGGGGCGAACACGGCAAGGGGTTTCGCGGTGAATACGGGCGCGAGGTTTTTGGCCCGCGGCTCTATGCGGTGATGTGTCGGATCAAGGCGACCTTTGATCCAGAAGGTCTGTTCAACCCCGGCAAGATCGCGATGCCGGACAGTGATCAGCCGCTGACGCCGCTGGACAAAGTTCCGTTTCGCGGGCCGCTGGATGCGCAGGTTTCCTCGGAGTTGAGCCGCAGTTTCGAACTTGCCATCAAATGCAACGGCAATGGCCAATGCATGGGGCAAGATTTCGACGACGCCATGTGCCCGTCGTACAAGGCGACCGGCGACCGGACCCGCAGCCCCAAGGGGCGTGCCGCGATGTTGCGCGCATGGTCGCGGATGCAATCGCGAAACACGCCGGATGCGGATTTGACCGCGCTGGAGACCGCGTTGCATGACAGCCTGTCGGATTGTCTGGGCTGCAAGGCCTGTGCGTCGCAATGTCCGGTGAAGGTCGATGTCCCGAAAATGCGCAGCCGATTTTATGCCGGATATTATGCGCGCCATCGCAGGCCGCTAACGCACCGGTTGCTTGCGCTTTTGGAACCGATGGGGGCGGTCATGCGTGCCATGCCGCTGTTGTCAAACCTCGCGATGCGGGGGGCGTCACCGGTGTTGCGCCGGGTTGGTTTGGTTGATCTGCCGCCCGTCCGGCCGATGCGCAGACCCGCCACGGTGTCTGGCAAGCTGGTTTTGGTCGCAGACAGTTTTCTGGCCACTTTTGACGGGGATGTTCTGGATGCCGCCGCCGAGGTCCTTGTGCGGCTTGGGCATGATGTCACTGTGTCAAAGCCTGTGGCGACAGGAAAGCCCGCCCATGTGATCGGGGCCTTGGGCTCGTTTGAAAAAACCGCTGCGCGGAGCTTGCGCGACCTGTCCTGTCTGGCCGACAGCGGGGCGCAATTGATCGCGATCGAACCTTCGTTTCTGTCCATGTTTTCAAATGAATATGTCGAATTGGGGTTGGATGTTCCGCCGGTCAGATCACTTGATCAGTTCCTGGAGGAAAGGATGCGCAAAGACATCGCCACTGCGCAGAATGCGGCGCTGACCTTGTTCACCCATTGCAGCGAAACCGCCGCTGACCCCAAGGTCGGGGCGCGTTGGGCGGGCATTTTTCAACGCTTTGGGGTGCACCTTGAAATCATGCAGACGGGGTGCTGCGGTATGGCGGGCACATTCGGGCACGAAGCCACAAAAGTGGATATGTCAAAGACGCTGTTTGATCTGTCATGGAAAGACAAGGTGGCCGCCGCCGAAGGACGTGTTCTGGCCACCGGGTTTTCCTGTCGCTGTCAGGTGAAACGTTTTGCCGGAAAACGCGCAGCCCATCCAATCGAGGCGCTGCGCGACATCCTTCGATCAGGCGGTTGAGCCGCTGGCGGCCATCATTAATTTGGCCGCATCCAGCAGATGGAAAACCGGGCGTCCCGTGGCCGCACGGATCGCAGCGGCATAGGGCGGCAAGTTTCCGCATTCCAGCAAGATTGCCCCGACATCCGGTGCATTCTGGACAAGGGATTTCGCCTGCGCCACAACGGCCTGTTCCATTTGGTCGCGATCAAATTCAACCGCTTGCCGGGCGCGGGTCGCCAAAAAGACGCCGGTGAAAACCGGATCGTTTTCCATGCCTTGAATGACCACGTCATCCGGGCTGATCTGCGCGGCCCTGAGCGCCGTTGCCCCAAGCGCAGACCGCGACGCCGTCAGGATACCCACAGGCCCCGAGGTCATTGCGCGCACGCTTGGCAGCATGGAAAGCGCGGACAACATCACCGGTACTTTCACCTGCGCCGCGATGTGCGATTGCGCCGTGATCAGGAAGCCGCAGGTCGATACAATTGCTTGCGCGCCGTTGTCCTGAAGCGTGCGTGCGGCGGTTTCAAAGTTGCGCAGAATGGCCTCGTCCGGCAGGCCGTCCTTGACGATTTTTGTCGCGTCGGCCCCATCGACAACCTTGACCGAAGCCGCAAATGGATAGCTGTCGGGGTTGCCGACATCCCCCAGGATGCGCGGAAACTGCGTGTCCAGCGACAAGATGCCAAGATGTGGTTGGGTCATATTCTTGATGCCCTCAGCAGGGTGCATGGATCAATGCGCGGCATTTCTGGCCGCAGGGTTCAGGGTGATTGTTTCGGCGGCAAAGCTCAAGCCGGGAATGCAGTCAGATTGCTGGTCTCTTTCGTCAAAGTGACGGTATGAAAGAAAAATCCGACAGTAACGGGCTTGGCACGGCGGCACCTTCTGCGCCACGCTTGCAGTACAAAAAGAACAGCCAAACCGTCAGGGGACCAATCATGAAAACAATTCTATCATACACCGCGCTTGCGTCGATTTCGTTGGCAGGGGGGGCGGCGCAAGCTGAAACCTGGGATTTGGCGCTCGCCTATTCCGCGACCAACTATCATTCCGAAATCGCGGCAGCATTCGCAGCCGAGGTCACCGAAAAGACGGAGCTTGATGTCGTCGCCCATCCCGGTGGTTCCTTGTTTGGTGGTTCCGAAATCTATGGTGCCGTGCGCCGTGGGCTTGCCCCCATGGGGGAACGTTTGATTTCCGCACTGGCCAATGAGAATCCGGTGTTTGGGGTCGATTCCGTTCCATTTCTGGCGACGGGTTTTGACGGCGCAGCCAAACTGTACGAGGCATCGAAACCTGCCTTGAAGGCCGCGCTGGAAGAAGACGGGCTTGTGTTCCTGTATTCCTGTCCATGGCCACCACAGGGGTTTTATTCGGTTGTGGAGGCCACGGATCTTGACGCGATCAGCGGTTTGAAATTCCGGGCCTACAATGCCACGACGTCCCGCATGGCAGAAGGTTTGGGCATGGTGCCCACCACAATCGAAGCCGCCGAGCTGAGCCAGGCGTTTGCAACCGGCGTTGCGCAATCCATGATCTCGTCCGGGTCTACGGGATATGATCGCAAGCTGTGGGAACATGTCGGGTTTTACTACGACGTGCAGGCCTGGTTGCCGCGCAACATGGTCTTTGCCAATGGCCGGTCCTGGGACGGTCTAGACGAGGCGACGCAAACCGCCATTCACGCGGCCGCCGCGACAGCAGAAACCGCATGCTGGACCAAGGCAGAGGAACTTTCTGTCTGGTATGTTGAACAATTTGTCGAAAACGGCATGCAGGTCAGCACACTTGGGGGCGAGGTTCTGGATGGGTTCCTGTCCGTTGGCGCCGATCTGCGCGCCGATTGGGAAGAACGTGCCGGTGATGTAGGCGCCGCTATCATCGCGGCCTTCGAAGCCGAGTAACGCGCAACGGGCCTGCGCGCCCGAAAGACCCCGGAGGCTGGCACGGGTAAACCTGTGCCGGCTTCTTCAACCGGTTTCCCAGAAAGAGATTACTATGTGGCATTCTGTTTCATCAGCCCTGAACAGGCTTTATGTCATTGCCGGGTTTTGTTCCGGCCTGCTGCTTGTCGGGCTGTGCAGCATGATACTTTACAGCATCGCCGGGCGGTTGTTCGGCCTGTACCTTGGTGGTGTGAATGATCTTGCGGGTTACGTGATGGCCACCAGCACATTCCTTGCCCTGTCTTACACATTTCGTACAAACGGCCACATTCGGGTGGCGCTGCTTCTCAACCGGGCGACCGGGCCGATGCGCCGGGCGTTGGAAACCCTGTGTCTGGGCATCATGGCCGCGGTGATTTGTTACTTTGCATTCTACATGTGTCGTCTTGTCTGGTTCAGTTACGATTTCCATGAACGCAGCGAAGGCGCGGATGCCATTTTGCTGTGGATTCCGCAGACACCCGTCGCAATCGGGGCGGTGCTGTTTGCAATCTCTGTCGTTCATTTGTTGGTCGAAACCCTGGTCGACTACGACCGCGTCAATCCTGAAACCAGCGACTCTGAAGGAGTGAACGAAGTATGACCGAGTCCCTCGCAATCCTGATTTTTGTCGGCTCTCTTTTTTCACTGCTTGCCTTGGGCGTGTGGGTTGGGGCCGCTCTTTTGACCACGGCCGCCATTGGCCTGGCGCTTTTCACATCGCGACCGATTGGCGATTCCATGGCGCTGACAATCTGGGGCGAGCAGTCGTCCTGGACGTTGACCGCCCTTCCGTTGTTCATCTGGATGGGTGAAATATTATTTCGAACGAAATTGTCGGAAACGCTGTTTCGTGGTCTTGCGCCGTTCATGCGCAAGCTGCCCGGTGGGCTGTTGCACGTCAATATTGGCGCATCCGCCATCTTTGCCGCAATTTCGGGGTCATCCGCCGCGACGGTGGCAACGGTTGGCAAAATGTCGATCCCGGAGCTGCGGCGCCGCAAATATCCCGAACATATGATCATCGGCACGTTGTCGGGTGCGGGCACATTGGGTTTGTTGATCCCGCCGTCGATTGCAATGATCGTGTTCGGGGTCACGGTAAACGAAAGCATCTCGAAGCTGTTCATGGCGGCGATGATCCCCGGCCTGGTGCTGGCGCTTTGTTTCATGGTGTATGTCATCGCTTGGTCCCTGCTGAACAAAGGCACATTCAATCCGATTGCGGATGTCGATACATCGGGCATGGGGCGGCGTTTGCTGGATCTGTTGCCGGTGTTGTGCCTGATCATGGCGGTGATCGGGTCAATCTATACCGGCATTGCCACCGCAACCGAGGCATCGGCCCTGGGTGTGTTCGGGGCAATTGTCTTGTCCGCGGTGCAGCGCACCCTGTCGATCGAGACCCTGAAAGAAAGCATCATGGGATCGGTCCGGACGACCGCCATGATCATGATGATCCTGATGGGGGCGGGGTTTCTGTCGCTTGCCATGGGGTTCACCGGCATTCCACGTGCCCTGGCCGAGGGGATCGAGACATGGGATCTCTCGCCGGTCATGTTGATCGTCATTCTGACGCTGTTTTACATCGTCCTTGGTTGTTTTCTTGATGGGCTCAGTTCGATTGTTCTGACCATGGCGGTCATCGAACCCATGGTGCGTGCGGCGGGTTTTGATATGCTCTGGTTTGGCGTCTACGTCATGATCGTTGTCGAAATGGCGCAAATCACGCCGCCCATCGGGTTCAACCTGTTCGTGCTGCAAGGCATGACGGGGCGCGACATGGGCTTTATCGGGCGCGCGTCATTCCCGATGTTTCTTGTCATGGCGGCCTTCATCGTCTTGTTGTTCCTGTTTCCGGCCATGGCGACATGGCTGCCCGAAGCCCTTAGCAAATAGGAGCGCGCGACATGCCTGATACGATTATCGTTCTTGTCGACATTGCCCATTCGGACTCTGCCGCGGCGCTATTGGCAAAGGCCAGGGCCCGATACGATGGGGCGGATTTGCATGTGGCTTATGTCATGCCTTACGGGTTCTACAGTTATGTCGAACCCTATGTGTCCAAGGAAAGTCAGGACAACGCGGCAGAGCGTGCACATGCGGAGCTTGGAAAACTGATGGCTCAATCCGGTCTGGATGGTGCCCGCCGCCATGTCCTGCGTGGGGGGATCGGCGATCAGATTCTGGAACTTGCCAAGGTGACGGATGCATCGGTTCTTGTGCTGAATGCGGTGCGATCCGGCAGCCACCTCAGCACGCTTGGAACCCATGCCGCGCAAATCGTGCGCCACGCCCCATGTGATGTCCACGTTATGCGGAATTGATGGGGGTGCGGCGGCGCAGCGATTGAACCGCTTTTGATATCAGGCCGCATTGGGTCGCATAATGCAACATGCGGCCCAGACATCTGCCCGGCGGTTGAAAGGTGGTTGCGGGCAAGTCTGGCGCGCGCGCGATCCCGATGCCAAATGCCGCCATCTGAGGTTAGCGCGGCGGACCGCTATGAACGCAAATGCACAGCCCGCCCAAATCGTCGGACATGTCGAAAGACAGGTGCAGCTCCATCGCCACGCAAAGTTCGGAAACAATCGACAGGCCCAGCCCATGCCCGCGATCGGCATGAAAATCGGCCCGGCCACGGGTGTAGCGTTTGGTCAGCCGTTCAATGTCAGACGCAGAAAGCCCGGGGCCATTGTCCGCGATTGTCACCGCAAATCCGTCGACGGTTGCCGCACATGTCACCAGCACCTTGCCCGGACGGTCGCAGTATCTGACGGCATTGCCAACAAGGTTCTGAAAAATGATCTGCAACGACGTTTCCGGCAATGCCACCATCGCCGGTGCATCGGCGATCAACTCGACCTCGGTGTCCTGTTGCAGGGCCGTGGGGGCGTGTTCGATCAGCACCTCTTTCAGGACCTGTCGTAAATCAACCGGCTGGTTGACCTCATCGGCCTGCGACTCGGCAAAGGCAAGGTCCAGCAATTGCCCCACCTGCCGGGCAGAGCGCCGCGCAGATGTGCGTATCTTGTCCAGCTGACCTTTCACATTGTCCGAAACCTCCTGAACTGGCACCGCATCGACCTGGGCGATTATGCCCGCCAGAGGGGTGCGCAATTCATGCGCCGCATTTGACACGAATTCCCGTTCGCGGACCAAGGCGCTGTGAAGTTCCCGCAAAAAGGCATTTGTCGCGTCCGAGATCGGCCTGAGCTCGCTGGGAAGATCCAGATCTATTGGATCAAGCCGGGTGGCATGTCGTTGTGACACCGCATTGGCCAACCGGTGTATCGGGCGCATTCCGACGGTGATGGCCCGCCGGATCAGCCACAGCATAAAGCCCATGACCAGCAGAAAGAGGACCACAGTATAGCCAACGATTTCCAGCGAGGCAAAGTAGGTTTCCTCTTTCAGCACCCCCACCGCGACCACCGCCCCGGTTTCATGGTCTTGCTGGCGTTCCATCAGATATGTGCGACCCTCGATAACCAGCGTGTCACCGGCCAGTGCAGAAATGTCCGGGGCGATGTCGGTCCAGGAGGCATAGGTCACGCGGCCGCCATCATGGATGAACAGAACATATTCGCGGTCCTGCGCAATGGCCAAAGACAGGTCGCGGGGCATATCGGCAAGGGTGCTTGGGTCGGCATCCTTGGCCAGCGTCAACAACAGCTCTGCCGCGTGGCGTGACTGGCTTTGCAGCTCGCTGCGAAACTCCTGCGAGACCAGCAGGAACACCACCAGACAAAGCGAAATGCTACAGGATGCGGTGGCGATGATCACCCGCAGAAAGACGGTTTGCTGAATGCTGTTCATCAATCGTCACGCGCCATGAGATATCCAACCCCGCGTATGGTCTTGATATAATCAGAGCCGATTTCGCGGCGGATCTGGGACACGAAAACCTCGATTGTGTTGCTTTCCACCTCTCCGTTCCAGCCGTACAATTGGGATTCGATCATGGATTTTGTCAAAACGCGGCCCCGGTTTTCGATGAAATACTGCAGCAATTGGAACACCTTGGGTTTGAGCCGAAGCGGTCGATCCCCGATCCTGCCGCTGTTGGCCGCGATGTCCAGCGTCAGATCCCGGTGCCGTAGAAAGCTTGGGGTCCAGCCGCCGCGCCGACGTGCAAGAGCGCGACACCGGGCCATCAATTCGTCCATGTCAAAGGGTTTGGTCAGGTAATCATCCGCCCCAAGGTTCAACGCCTCGACACGGGCGGTGACGGCATATCGCGCGGTAAAGACAAGCACCGGCACGGCGCTGCCAGTGCGGCGCAGGGCGCGCAGGAAATCCAACCCGTCCGCGCCGGGCAGGCCCAGATCCAACACGATCACATCGAAATCGGCATCCGCGTCGCTGGGGGACAGATCTTCGCAGCTGACAAGGTGGTCAAGCTGCACGCCATCCCGGCGAAACCGGATGCCGACAGCATCTGCAATGACTTCGTCATCCTCAATAATCAAAACGCGCATCTGTGTTCCTTTGTCGGATGCCCTCTCAGCGGGTCAAGCTTAACGCAAGCTGAACACCTTTTTTACGCGGCTCAGCCTGGGTTCAGATTCCTGCCCGATAGGGCGGCATCTGAAACGCGGAGCAGCGAACATGACCTTATCAAGACTTCCTCAGTCAACGGCGATTTTGAGGGCTGGGCTCTTTCTTTTGGCGGTTGGGGCGCAAACGATGCAGGCCCGGGCGCAGGAAAGCCATGACTATGGACCGGGCGACACAAAGTTTTCCTTTTCCCTGGGCCTCGGCGCCAGCCAACAGGCCGATTACGAAGGTTCCGACGATTACGAGACCAGCGCCGTGCCGCTTGTGCACCTTGGCTGGAACGATCGGATCACATTTTCAACGCTGGAGGGGCCGACGCTTACGGTCAAGGCGTTTGAATCACACGGCTGGCGCGCCGATGTTGGCCTTGGCTATGATTTTGGCCGGGCGGAAGACGACAACAAGGCCCTGAAGGGGCTGGGCGATGTCGACTCGACCGCCACCTTTCTGGCCAAACTGGAATACGGCGTCGCGCTTGCCACGGGTGATGTCAGCTTTGGGTTGGACGTGGAACGTGATCTGGGTGGCGACAGAGAGGGCACCAGGATCGGTGTCGGGGCGGCCTATGGTGTCGGGTTTGCGGGCGAACGCGGCAAGGTGGAATTCGGCATTCACGCCAATTGGGCCGATGACAATTACATGTCGACGATGTTCGGCATCTCGTCCACGCAATCCGCCAATGCGGATCTTGTCATGGCGCAGCACGATGCAAGCGCGGGATGGAAAGATGTCGGGGTGTCGCTGTCCGGCAGCTATGGTCTGACGAAGAACTGGGCGCTTGTCGGAGAGGCCGCTTACAGCAAATTGTTGGGCGATGCGGCGGACAGCCCGCTGGTCGCGGACTATGGTGCGGAAGGCCAGACCTCCCTCGGGATGGGGGTGTTGTATACATGGTAATTGCAAGGAAACATCCGCGGTTCCCGATGGTTGGCCCGGCACGTGGTCTGTTGTCCGGGGCAATCGCCATTGCGGGCCTGTATCTGTTGCTGGATGCCAAACCCGTTGTCGACGTTCTGTTCTCTTTTGGAGACGAGCCGGTGGAATACTATGATCCGCACGGGTTTCCGTTGGGTTTGGACCGGGTTGTGTCCCTGTCCGAATGGCGGGCGCTGCCCTTGCCCGCCGGGGTGCTTCAGCCCTCGGGGCTGGGCGTGTTCGGCGACGAGGTGTTGATCTCCACCGATATGTCCAGCGTTCACCTTGGCCGGGTCACCCCAGAGGCGTCAAACGTGCAGGAGCAGGATACCACCTGGCTGCGCGGTGGGCCGCTTGCGCTGCGGCAAGGCTATCTTGAAGCGGCGAGTTTCGGCAGAAGCGCGGATGAGCTTTTTGTTGTCGGCGGCAATGATCAGCTTTTCAGGCTGTTCCGAACAGATGATGCGATCACGCTGAACGCCCGGTGGCGGCTTGAGCCGCAAAAGGGTGCGACGGCGGTGCCCGAAGTGGCCGGTCTTGCCTATCGGGGGGGGACCGACACGTTGTTCGCGGCCTTTTCGCCCAATGACGGGCAGGGGGTGGCAATTTCCGAATATGCCACCGATGGCAAGTACCTGCGCCGTCTGAACCTGCACAGCCCGGTCCACGATGCCGCGGTCCTTGGCCTGTTGCTGAACGAGGCCAACGTGGCCGGGATGACGGTGGTCGGGGACCAGTTGGTCGTTCTGTCGGACCGCAGCAGCGTGCTGTTGTGGTTTGACATCGACACCGGGCGCCTGACCCGCGTTTGGGGGCTTGAGGGTCTGCCAACGCTGTCGGGCATCGCGCATGGCGATGGAAAGCTCTTTCTGGCGCAGGACCACGAATATTATCAGGAAACCCCGCCTTTGCGGGTTCTTGAATTGGCGGCGCACCACGACTGACCCGGGCCCCTGGGCATTGCGATGCCTGCGGCCCATGAATTCCAATCTTCTCAGGAGACATCACATGTCAAAACACACACTTCTTATGTTCAGTATCGCGCTTTCAGTCCTTACCTCGGGGGCGACCGGTCTGGTGGCCCAACAGATGGACAGCAGCAAATTTCGCGCCATGGCGGATCTGGACTGGTATCATCCTGTCGAACCGGACAATTGGGTGTATCTTGGCGGTGACGCGGACGAGATCGCAGCGGTTCTGACCCGGATCGAAAAGGCCCAAGGCCCCCGCACCAACCCCGATCAGCCGGACACTCTTCGCGATTTCGGGCCGGGCAACTGGATCTATGAATTCAGCGCCGCCGGCGACCAGGCCATGGCAGAGGGGCGGTTTCAGGCGGCCATGACATATTATCATACCGCGTCGGCCCCCCATACCAACCAGCCCGGCATGGCCGATGCGTTGGAAAAGGCGCGCACCGCCTATGCCAAGGCGATGGACGGCATTGCCATTTACGAGGAAATCGAACTGGAACGCGACGGGCGCAAATTTACCGCGCATCTGCATCTGCCAAAGGGCACAGGCCCGTTTCCGGTTTTGGTTTTCTCCAACGGGTCTGACATGTCCAGCGTGTTGGCGATGACCTATTTCACCGAGCACCTCATGCCCAAGGGGATCGCCTATCTGACCATTGACCTGCCCGGTCTGGGCCGGTCAGATGCCTTTGACATGGCGGATGGTCAGTCGGAGAAGCTTCACCTGACGGCGATTGACTGGGCCAAAAACGATCCAAGGCTGCAAAGCAACAACATCTTTGCGCAGGGCGTCAGTTTCGGCGGCCATTCCGCCGCGCGGCTGTGGGCGCTGCACCCGGAGCTTGACCTGGCCGGGGTGATTTATACCTGCGGTCCGCTGCATGCGCCGTTTCTGGCACCCGCCGAGGCCTATGCCCAGCTTCCGGCCTACACCATGGATGGGTTGAAAACCCGGATCGGCCTGCCGCTCGACACCTCATGGGAGGTGTTTGCAGAAAAGGTCAGAGCCTTTGCAATCGGACAGTCCGGCGCATTCGAAAGCGACCCGATTTCGACACCGCTGTTCGCGGTGACAACCCATGATGATCCGGTGGCCCCGCTGAATGAGATGCGCAGGCTTGCAGATCGCGGCACGGATGTGGAAACGCTGGTGTTTCACGAAGAAGGCCACTGCCCGGAACACAAATACCGAGAGCCGGTCATAGCGGCCTGGATCGCAGGCAAAATCCGTCACTAGCCGGCACGCAAACCTCTGTATCGGGCCGCTCTGCGCGTGCCCGATGCAAAGGGCGGGGTATGTTTAGCCTTTGTTATCTGGCCCACCTTCGGAGTGTTTTACTCTCTGGTAAATCCGGGGCGGTTCAGGTCGTCACCTCTTTGGGACAACAGCGCAATGAAACGATTTCAAAAGGTTTGAGCGGCACAACAACCGAGCGATCGACCACCTCCAGCTGCACGATCTCCTGCTCAGGCAAATCACAGACAAGGACATCCGAAACACCTTGTGGAAATGTCACGATGACGGGGCCACGGCAGCGGCCGGCCTCGTAGATCGTGCGGCCAAGCGTCGGCACAGGCTGGGGCCCCAGTCCCGGAACCCCCAATCTGACGGAGGTGACAATCGACGTGGCGACGCGCGTGAGCGGACCGGCCTAAGGCCCCGGGGCACAGGCGCGATCCGTTACGGGGGGCTGGACCCTTGGGGCGACTGGGGCAGAGCGCCGCTCTGGAGCACCCTGTCCGCCAACACCGCCGCCGAAGTGCGGTTGTCGACGCCCATCTTGTGGAACACCTGTTCAAGGTGCTTGTTCACGGTCCGCGCGCTGACCGACAGGATATCGGCGATGTCGCGGTTCGTCTTGCCATGGGACAGCCAGAGCAGCACCTCGGCCTCGCGTGCCGTCAGCCCAAAGCCCGAGGCAAGCCGCTGGTTTTCGGACTGGCCGCCACCCGACCGCAGGCGGATCATCAACTCGCCCTCGGCAAAGCCGATCAGCGCAAGCGTCATTTCCCCCAGCATCAATGGTCGGGCCTGAGAGACCGGCAGTCTGGCGACCTCGGCCAGCCAGCTTTGCAGACGGTCGCTGGCGCGGCCCGACGGGAACTCGCCGCCGATTTCGTCAAGCGCGCCTGCGGTTCCCCAGGACAGGTGGCCGTCGGGCAGGACGGCGATCACCATCTGTCCGGCATAGTCCAGCGCCGTGCGCGCCGATTGGATGGCGCGGGCGTTCATCACATGCCGGGTGATCCGGGCGATCAATTCGTCGACAACCACCGGTTTGGTCACGTAATCCACGCCCCCGGCATTCAGCCCGGCAAGGATATGTTCGGCCTCTGTCAGCCCGGTCATGAAGATCACCGGCGCAGTCTCGGAAATCGGTGGCGCTTTGAGCCGTCGACAGGTTTCGAACCCATCCATGCCGGGCATGATCGCGTCGAGCAGGATCACGTCGGGGCGCACCCGTTGGGTCAGGCGCAGCCCTTCTTCGCCTGAACGCGCCACCAGCACGGTCATGCCGCCGCCCTCAAGCGCGTCACTCACCAACCCCAGAGTTTCCGGCGCATCGTCGATCACCAAAACAATGTAACGCCCGCTGTCGGCTATGGCTGTCATCTCTCGATCTCCTTCAGCACCCGCGCCACAGCGGTGAGGTCGTATTGCGCCAGATGTCCGTCCAGCTGCCGCCGTAATCTGCCATCCAGTGCGCCAGCCTGGTCAAGCGCGTCAAGCTCGCGCAGCACGCCGGCCGCATGGCCGATGTCCGCCAGTTCAATCAACCGCCGCACCGCTTCGCGCGGCAAGGCAGAGGTCGCGGGTTCCGGTTCCGGCGGCGCATCGAACGTCAGATCGACTTTGAGCAGCTGTGACAGCCGCGAAATCAGATCGTTCTGCGAATAGGGTTTGACGACAAATGCATCATAGAGCCGCTCGCGGTCCACCGGTTGGCGTGCCTCCAGCGCGTGACCGGTGACCATGACAATCGGCGTGGCGCGATATTTCGGCCGCGCGCGCAGCGCCTCGGCCAGTTCCCAGCCGGTCATCCCCGGCATGTCGATATCCAGCAGGAAAAGATCCGGGGTGAACTCATCCACAAAGCTGAGCGCGGTTTCGGCGTCGGCAAAGGGTTGCAGCAGAAAGCCCAGCGGCCGCAGCACCGTTTCCAGAAGCCGCAGATGATCGGCGTCGTCATCGACGGCCATGATGGTTTTGCGGGCGCCTTCGTATCCGGTGGCAGAGGTCGCCTCGGTCCGGCCCCAGCCACCGCTGTGCGACGGCACGCCCTGCACCGATGGCAGCATCAGGCGCACGGTAAAGGTGGTGCCGCGTCCCGGTTCACTGTCTACCGTGATTTCACCGCCAAGGATCTCGACCAACAGGCGGGTGATGGTCAGCCCCAGCCCGGAACCGCCGGCGGATTTCTGGGCCAGCCGTTCGAACGGTTTCCAGATCCGGTCGATCTGTTGCGGGTCGATGCCGATGCCGGTGTCACTGATTTCAAAGCGGGCAATTTCGTTGCGATAAGACACCGACAGGCTGACGGAACCGCCGGGGGTGTAGCTGATGGCATTCGACAAAAGGTTGATCAGGATCTGGCGCAGCCGCTTTTCGTCAAAATCGACCCAATCGGGCAGCTTGCCTTCGGTGGTGATGCCGAAATCAAGCCCCTTTTCGCGGGCCTGCCGTTCAAAGATCGCCGAGACCTGCCCCAGCAGGGCGGGAAGGTCGATGCGGTCCCGGTGAATTTCCAACCGGCCGGCCTCGATCTTGGAAATATCCAGCAGGTTTTCAATCAACCCGGCCAGATGTTCCGATCCGCGCCGGATCGCCTGCACCGCGCTGCGGTTTTTGCGCGGCAGGCTTTCGTCGCGTTCAAGCACCTGCGCATAGCCGTAGATCGCGTTCAATGGCGTTCGCAATTCATGGCTGATGCCGGCCATGTAGCGGGTTTTGGCAAGGTTGGCGGCCTCTGCCTTTTCCTTGGCGGCCTGAAGTGCGGCGTCGGTGCGTTCGTGGGCCCGCACCTCGCGCAAGAGCCGCTGGGTCTGGATGTCCGCCTCGTCGCGGGCCTTGTGGTGGCTTTCGGCGGTCAACAGGAAGGTCCAGACAATGACCCCGATCACCACGAGGACAGAACAGAAGATCACCGCCAAAACCGCGTCGAGCGTGCCGTTCTGTGCGCTGGCCCGGATCAGCAGCAGCAAAACCGCAAAGACCGAGACCGGCACCGAGGTTGCGGCCAGAAAAAGCGCCACCCGCGTTGCCAACACGCGGTAAATCCGGTCCGGCAGATGCTGTTTCATCGCCTGGGTGAACATCTGGCCGATGCGCGCCTGCGGCTTGCAGGCATCGCGACAAGAGGCATCGAGCGTGCAGCAAAGCGAACAGATCGGGCCGGCGTAGAACGGGCAATCGGTGATGTCTTCGGCGTCAAACCGGAACTCGCAGACACAGCATTCGGTTGTCTGGCCCGCAACGCGGCTCGGATTTTGGCCTGCATTCTGGCCTGTATGTTGGGGCTTCTGCGGGGCCAGCTCGGGCGCGGGACGGGCGATGTAATAGCGGCCGCCGGTCCACCACGCGATCAGCGGCGCCATCAGCATGGCCATGCCCAATGCGATCAGCGCCGAAAAGCTTTCGGCCAGCGCCCCGAACACCCCGGTGTAGGCCATCAGCGACAGCACCACCGCGGCCCCCATCGCGCCGGTGCCGACCGGGTTGATGTCATAGAGATGCGCGCGGCGAAATTCGATCCCGCGCGGGCTTAGACCCAGGGGCTTGTTGATCACCAGATCGGCGGTCAATGCGCCAATCCAGGCAAGCGCGACATGGGAATAGAGCCCGAGGATCGACTCGATGGCGTGGAACACGCCCAGTTCCATCAACATCAGCGCAATCGCCACGTTGAAGACCAGCCAGACCACCCGACCGGGGTGCGAATGGGTCAGCCGGGAAAAGAAGTTCGACCATGCGATCGACCCGGCATAGGCGTTGGTCACGTTGATCTTGAGCTGGGACAAGATCACGAAAGCCCCGGTCAGCACCAGCGCCAACAAGGCCGAGGGCATCACCGCCTCATAGGCCGCGTAATACATCCGTGTCGGATCGGTGGCCTGCCGCAGCGGGACCGAGGCATTGACCGCCAGGGTCACAAGGAAGGAGCCGGCCAGCATCTTGGCCACGCCCAGAACCGTCCAGCCCGGCCCCGCCGCCAGCATCGCCGCCCACCAGCGCCGCCGCTCGCGTGCATTGCGCGGTTCGGGCAGGAACCGCAGAATATCCACCTGTTCGCCGATCTGGGCAATCAACGACAACACAACCCCCATTGCGGCGCCGACCATCATCATTGTCGGGCCTTCCGCCCCGCGCACCCCGGTATAGCTGGTCCAGCTGGTCAGCTCGGCCCCGGACAAAGCCAGAAGCGCAAACGGCAGGATATGCAGCCCGATCCACAGCGGCTGGGTCCAGGCCTGGAAGGCTGAAATCTTGGAAAAGCCGTTCACCACCAACGGGATGACCACCAATCCAGACAGAAGATAGCCCAAGGCCACCGGCACGCCGAAACAGAATTCCAGCGCAAAGGCGAGGATCGCGGCCTCCAGCGCGAAAAAGATGAAGGTAAAGCTGGCATAGATCAACGAGGTGATCGTCGAGCCAATATAGCCAAAACCCGCCCCGCGCGTCAGCAGATCAATGTCGACGCCGTAGCGGGCGGCATAATAGCTGATCGGGCCGCCCGTCAGAAACAGGATCAACCCCGCCAGCATGATGGCAAGGATCGCCGCGTCAAAGCCATAGGTCAGGGTGATCGCACCGCCGATGGTTTCCAGCGCAAGGAATGAGATCGACCCAAGCGCAGTATTCGCAACCCGGCCAAAGCCCCAACGCCGCGCGCGCCGCGCGGTAAAGCGCAGGGCGAAATCTTCCATCGTTTCGTTGGCGACCCAACGGTTGTAACTTCTGCGTCCGCCAGTTGCGTGAAATGCCACGACCACACTTTTCCTGTCTTGTACCACCCCTGTCGGAGCGATTGATTTTCACCCGCTGCGGGGCCTGTCCAATGATGGTCGGGAAAAACGCGCACTCCTATACGTCAATCGACGTATACCGCACTGCAGCATTTGCTGTCAGCCTCGGGTCAACACCATTGACCATTACTTCGATCGACAGATCAAAAAGGAGGCACCTATGACAAAATCCGACAATTCACAAGGAACCAAGGGGCTCAGCCGACGCGCTGTGCTGGCCGGGGGCGCGGCGCTGACCGCGACGCTTTTTGCGCCCAAGACATTGCGCGCTGCGGATTTTCCGACCGCAGCCGTCAACACCACCGGGCTGGCCGTCACCGATGACACCGTGACCATCGGCATTCTGCATTCGGTCACCGGCACAATGGCGATTTCGGAAACCGGGTCGGTTCAGGCCGAAAAACTGGCGATCGAACAGATCAATGCCCAGGGCGGTATCCTTGGCCGCAAGATCGAATATGTCCAGGAAGACGGCGGTTCGGATTGGCCGACGTTTGCCGAAAAGGCCAAGAAACTGCTGGTGCAGGACAAGGTCGCCTCGGTCATGGGGTGCTGGACTTCGGCCAGCCGCAAGGCGGTTCTGCCGGTGTTCGAGCAGTATAACGGCATGCTCTATTATCCGACCTTCTACGAGGGCCTCGAGCAGAGCCCGAATGTCATTTACACCGGCCAGGAGGCGACACAACAGATTATTGCCGGTCTCGACTGGGTCAATAAAACCAAGGGCGCCAAAAGCTTCTATTTGCTTGGCTCTGACTACATCTGGCCGCGCACATCGAACAAGATCGCGCGCAAGCACATCGAAAACTACATGGACGGCTGCAAGGTCGTGGGCGAAGATTACTACCCGCTCGGCCATACACAGTTTAACTCTGTGATCAACAAGATCCGTCTGAAGAAGCCGGATGTGATCTATGCCATCGTCGTGGGCGGGTCCAACGTCGCATTCTACAAGCAGCTCAAGGCTGCGGGCATCGACATGACCAAGGAAGATCCGATCCTGCTGACCATTTCGGTCACCGAGGACGAGATCCGCGGAATTGGCGGCGAAAACATCGACGGCGCCTATGCCTGCATGAAATACTTCCAATCGCTGGAAAACGACAACAACGCCGAATTCGTGGCCGCCTTCAAGGAAATGTGGGGCGAGGACATGGTGATCGGCGATGTGACACAGGCCGCCTATCTTGGCCCATGGCTGTGGAAAGCAGCGGTTGAAAAGGCCGGTTCGTTCGATGTCGACAAGGTGCGCGAAGCGTCGCCCGGGATCGAATTGCCAACCGCGCCCGAAGGCTATGTCGAGGTCCATGAAAATCATCACCTCTGGTCCAAGACCCGTGTCGGCCTGGCCAAATCCGATGGCCAATATGAAGTGGTGTATGAGACCGCCGATCTGGTCGAACCCGATCCCTTCCCCGAGGGCTATCAATAAGCCCCGACGTCGCAGGGGAATGCCAGTTCCCCTGCACTTGACCCTGCGCCGCACCGGCGCGGGGCAGCCTCTTGCCACATATTCCTTCCTGCCACATTCGAAAAGGTGAGCCATGTTCTCCGAATACACGACCAGCGAGCTCGGTGCGATTTTCGCCATGCAGGGCTTTGCCGGTCTCATCCTCTTTTCGGTCTTCGTCCTGATGGCGCTGGGCCTTGCGATCATCTTTGGCCAAATGGGCGTCATCAACATGGCGCATGGCGAATTCATGATCCTTGGGGCCTATGTCACCTATTTGGTGTCCAACCTTTTTGGCGATCATATGCCCGCGCTGTTTTCGGGCTATTTCTTTGTGGCGATGATCCTCGCCTTCATGGCGGCGGGGGCGTTGGGGATGTTTGTCGAATGGGCCATGATCCGACATCTTTACAAGCGCCCGCTTGATACCTTGCTCGCGACCTGGGGTCTGAGCCTGATCCTGCAACAGATTTACCGGTCGGTTTTCGGCGCACGCGAGGTGGGCGTCACCATTCCCGATTGGATGATGGGGTCGATGCCGCTGACCGATATGATCGAAGTGCCGATCAACGGCATTTTCGTGATGATCCTTGCGGTGGGCATTTCAACCGGCGTTTACATCATGATGTACCGCTCGCGTTGGGGCCAGCAGGTGCGCGCGATCAACAACAACCGGCAGATGGCCGATGCCGTGGGCATCAACACCGCGCTGACCGACCGGATGACATTTGGCATTGGCTGCGGCGTGGCCGGGGTTGCTGGCAGCGCCTTTACCATGATCGGATCAACCGGACCGACAGCGGGCCAGCAATATATCGTCGACACGTTTCTTGTGGTGGTCTTCGGCGGCGCCGGCAGCCTTCTGGGCACCATCGCGTCGGCCTTTTCGATCAGCCAGGCACAATCGATCATGGAGTTCTTCCTCTCTGGCTCGATGGCCAAGGTACTTACCCTGCTGACCGTGGTTGGCATCCTGATGCTGCGCCCACAGGGGCTCTTTTCCCTCAAGCTGCGCAAGTGACCCGGAGGATAGACAGATGAAAACCCACACCCACGCCTTCCTTTCCCCTCGCGACATGATCGGTTTTGCCTTGCTCGCGGCGGTGGTCTTTGTGGTCTTCCCGATGCTGCTGGAGCCATTTCGGCTCAACCTTTTCGGCAAATACCTGACCTATGCCTTTGTCGCGGTGGGCCTTGTCCTCTGCTGGGGTGTCGGCGGCATCCTGTCGCTGGGTCAGGGCGTCTTTTTCGGCCTTGGCGGCTATTGCATGGCGATGTTCCTCAAGCTTGAGGCCTCAAGCCCCGAAAATACCGCCATTCAATCCACCCCCGGCATCCCGGATTTCATGGATTGGAACCAGCTGACCGCCCTGCCGTGGTGGTGGGAACCATTCAACTCTTTTACCTTCACCATCTTTGCGGTGATCGCGGTGCCGGTGCTGTTTTCCTATATCATTGCCGTGGCGATGTTTCGCCGCCGCGTCGGCGGGGTCTACTTTGCCATCATCACCCAGGCCATCGCCGCAATCCTGACCATCCTGATCATCGGCCAGCAGGGGTTTACCGGCGGCGTCAACGGCATCACCGATCTGCGCACCTTGCATGGCTGGGACATCCGCACAGACGAGGCCAAGACCGCGCTGTATTTCGTCAACGGTGCGTTGCTGTTTGTCGTGCTGTTTGCGGCGCAATTCGTGCGCAAATCCAAACTTGGCCGTCTGTTGATTGCCATGCGCGATCAGGAGGACCGGGTGCGGTTTTCCGGCTATGACGTCGCCAACTTCAAGATCTTTGTCTTCTGCCTTGGCGCGGCATTTGCGGCCATCGGCGGCGCGATGTTCACCCTTCAGGTTGGTTTCATGTCGCCCTCTTTTGTCGGCATCGTGCCGTCGATCGAAATGGTGATCTTTGCGGCGGTTGGCGGCCGGTTGTCACTGCTTGGCGCGGTCTGGGGCACGCTTTTGGTGAATTGGGCCAAGACATCCTTCTCGGAAAGCTTTCCCGAACTTTGGCTGCTGGGTCTTGGCGCGCTCTTTATCACGGTGGTCATGGCCTTTCCCAACGGTCTGGCCGGTGTCTGGGCCGAACAGATCGAGCCGCGTCTTCTGAAACTCACCCGGCGCGGCACCAAGCCGATGCCCAATGCCACCCCGGCGGAGTGATCTCTGATGCTTGATATGACCAACCCGAAATATGTGCTGATGGTCGAAGGGCTTACCGTGTCCTTCGACGGGTTCAAGGCGGTCAATGACCTGTCGTTCTATGTCGAACCCAATGAATGCCGCGTGATCATCGGCCCCAATGGCGCGGGCAAGACCACGGTGCTTGACCTGATCTGCGGCCGGACCAAGGCGACCTCGGGCAATGTTGCCTTCAAGGGCGCGGACCTTTTGAAAATGCGCGAGGATCAGATCGTGCATGCCGGGGTCGGGCGCAAGTTTCAGACACCTTCGGTTTATGAGGATCTGTCGGTTTTTGCCAATCTTGAGCTGAGCTTTCCCAAGGGCCATGGCGTTTTTGGCGCGCTGTTTTTCAAACGTGATGACGAGGTCAAGACGCGGATCGAAGAGATCGCCGAGATGATCTTTCTCAGCGACCATCTGACCCAAAAGGCGGCCTTTCTCAGCCACGGCCAGAAACAATGGCTGGAAATCGGGATGCTGCTGATTCAAGACCCAGAGCTTTTGATGCTGGACGAGCCGGTGGCCGGCATGTCGGTGGCCGAGCGCAAGAAAACCGCAGAGCTGCTCAACCGGATCATCGCGGATCGCTCGGTCATCGTGATCGAGCATGACATGGGGTTTGTCGCCGATATCGCCACCCGCGTCACCGTTTTGCACCAGGGCAAGGTGCTGTCCGAAGGTTCGATGGATCACGTCCAGAACGACCCCAAGGTCGTCGAAGTCTATTTGGGTCACTGAGAGGTCAACATGCTGAATATAAACGAACTCCGGTCGTCCTATGGCGAAAGCGAAGTGCTTCACGGTCTGAACCTCGATGTCGCCCCCGGCGAGATTGTTGCGATCATGGGGCGCAACGGCATGGGCAAGACGACGCTGATGAAATCGCTGATGGGGCTGGTGCCGCCGCGCCATGGCACGGTCAGCATCGACGGCACCGATGTCACCACGCAAAAGCCGCACCAAAGGGTCGCCAGCGGCATTGCCTATGTGCCGCAGGGGCGGATGATCTTTTCGTCGATGACCGTGCAGGAAAATGTCGAAACCGGTCTGACCGTGACCGGCGAACGGTCGGTGCCCGAGGATATTTATGAATTGTTCCCCGTGCTGCTGGAAATGAAGGGCCGCCGTGGCGGCAACCTGTCGGGCGGGCAGCAACAGCAATTGGCCATCGCGCGCGCGCTGGCCTCAAAGCCCAAGGTGCTGCTGCTGGATGAGCCGACCGAAGGCATCCAACCTTCGATCATTCGCGAAATGGCCCGCACGCTGCGCCGTATTCGCGACGAAAAGGGCCTGTCGATCATCGTGTCGGAACAGGTTCTGAGCTTTGCGCTCGATGTCGCGGACCGGGTGGTGGTGATCGAAAACGGCGCCTTTGTCCACGACAGCCCGCGCGAAAATGTCGACGAGGCCAAAGTCTCGAAATTTCTTTCCGTCTGAACCAATACAGGGAGTTTTACCATGGCAGACACGCTGATTTCCGTCGATCTTTCGGAAAGCCCACATACCAATGAAAAGGTGCACAACCGTTGGCACCCGGACATTCCAATTGCCGTCTGGGTTGAGCCGGGCGATGATTTCAAGATCGAGACCTACGACTGGACCGGTGGGCAGATCGCCAATAACGACGATGCCGCCGACGTGCGCGATGTCGAGCTGGAGCAGGTGCACTATCTCTCTGGTCCTATTGGCGTCAAAGGGGCCGAACCGGGCGATTTGCTGAAGGTTCACATCCTGGACATCGGTGCCAAGGAAGAGATGAACTGGGGCTTCAACGGTTTCTTTTCCAAACAGAACGGCGGCGGTTTCCTGACCGAACATTTCCCCGAAGCGCAGAAATCCATTTGGGATTTCCACGGTATGTTCACCAGCTCGCGCCACGTGCCGGGGGTGAAATACGCCGGGTTGATCCACCCGGGTTTGATCGGCTGTTTGCCGGATCGCAAGATGCTGGATATGTGGAACACCCGCGAGAAGGGGCTGTTTGACACCGATCCCGACCGCACCCCGCAATTGGCCGCGCTGCCGACGACACAATCCGCCCATATGGGCGCGATGAAGGGCGAAGAACGCATGGCCGCCGCCGCCGAAGGCGCGCGCACCGTGCCGCCGCGTGAACATGGCGGCAACTGCGACATCAAGGATCTGTCGCGCGGCTCTACCTGCTATTTCCCGGTCTATGTCGACGGCGCGGGTCTTTCGATGGGCGATTTGCACTTCAGCCAGGGTGACGGCGAAATCACCTTCTGTGGTGCGATTGAAATGGCTGGCTGGCTGCATATCCAGGTGGAGGTCATCAAAGGCGGGATGGAGAAATACGGGATCAAGAACCCGATTTTCAAACCCTCGCCGATCACGCCAAAATATGACGATTACCTGATCTTTGAGGGTATCTCGGTCGATGAAGACGGTGGCCAGCACTATCTGGACGTTCACATCGCCTATCGTCAGGCATGTCTTAACGCCATCGAATACCTCAAGAAATTCGGCTATACCGGGGCGCAGGCCTATGCGATCCTTGGCACCGCACCGGTGCAGGGGCATATTTCGGGGGTGGTTGATATTCCCAACGCCTGTGCCACGCTTTGGCTGCCGAACGAGATCTTTGATTTCGACATCATGCCCGGCAGCGACGGGCCGACGAAGCATTTCGACGGCTCCATCGACATTCCGCTGGCACCCGATCTTTAACCTTTGACGGGCGGGCCTTTGTGTCCGCCCCTTTTCGCCCAGGAGGCGCAAATGCCCTATTACGATTATCTCTGCGAGACCTGCGGCCCGTTCACTGAACAGACCAGCATGGCCAATTTCGATCAGCCCTGTGATTGCCCGGACTGCGGTGTTTCGGCCCGCCGCGCGATTTTGCGGGCACCGATCCTGGCCAATATGGACGCCGGCCGGCGCACCGCCTTTGCCACCAACGAACGCGCATCACATGAGCCAAAGTCGACGCGCAGCCACGGACCCGGCTGCGGCTGTTGCTCTGGCAAGAAGAAACCCAGCCGCACGCTGCATCGTCCCGACGGTTCCAAAAGCTTCCCCTCGGCCCGGCCCTGGATGATTTCGCACTGATTTCGGGTGGCTTTGCGGCGATCCCGGTTGGGCATGTATGATGGTCTGCGGGAAACAGACCATCATACGGGTTGCCTGCGCCCCTAGTAGATCGCGGCGCTGGTTTCCGTATCAAAGACATGCAGCTGTGACGGCGACAGGCGGATTGTCACCTGATCGCCTTTGACGGGATGGTTGATGCCGCCGACGCGTACCAGAAGGCGGGCATCGCCAATTCCCAGACTAAGAAGCGCATCCGCCCCCAGCAATTCGTCCAGCAGCACCTGCGCTTGATAACACAGCGCGGCATCGTCCGGGGCACCGGACACCAGCTCTATATGTTCGGGGCGCACGCCCAATCGCACAGCAGTGCGGGCCCCGGTATCCACGGGCAAGGCGGGCAGCGACAGGCTGCCACAATCGCTGCGCCAGCCGCCGGTGTCGTCACGGGTCAGGTCGATGAAATTCATCGCCGGGCTGCCAATGAAGCCCGCGACAAATTCATCCGCGGGCGTGTCATAGACCTCGCGCGGGGTGCCGACCTGGGCCACAACGCCACCGTTCATGATGACAATGCGGTCGGCCAGCGTCATCGCCTCGACCTGATCATGAGTGACATAGACCGACGTGGCGCTTAACCGTTCATGCAGCTCCTGCAACTCCATCCGCATCTTCACCCGCAGCTTGGCATCCAGGTTGGACAGCGGTTCGTCGAACAGAAACACCTTGGGCGTGCGCACGATGGCGCGACCGATGGCAACCCTCTGACGCTGGCCGCCGGACAGGGCGGCGGGTTTGCGGTGCAGGTATTCGGTCAGACCCAAAAGCTCGGCCGTGCGCCCGACACGGTCCTGAATTTCGGCCGCAGGCACCTTTTGCAGTTTCAGCGCCATCGCCATGTTGTCGAACACCGATTTATGCGGATAAAGCGCGTAGTTCTGGAACACCATCGCCACGCCGCGATCTTTGGGGTCGACGTCGTTCATCCGTGTGCCGCCGATCATCAGATCGCCCTTGGTGATGCTTTCCAGCCCTGCGATCATCCGCAGCGTCGTGGATTTGCCACAGCCCGAGGGCCCCAACAGCACAAGGAACTCGCCCTCCTGGATTGTCAGGTCGAATTGTTGCACGGCCTCGACGTTGCCATAGGATTTGCCGATACGGTCCAGTTTTACTTCGGTCATTGTCGGGGTCTCACTTACCTGCGCCTGCGGTCAAACCGCCGACGATCTGTTTCTGGAAGATGGCTGTGATGATCAGGATCGGCACAATGGCGATCACGGTGGCCGTTGAAATCGTTTCCCAAGGGAAGGCATATTCGCCGGGATAAAGCGAGATGCCGACCGGGGCGGTGCGCATCGCGTTTTGTGTCATCAACACCAGCGCCAGCGGGAATTCGTTCCACGAAAAGATGAAGACAATCAATCCGGTCGCCACGAACCCCGGCCAGCTGAGCGGGATCACGATTGACCAGAAGATGCGGAAAAAGCCCATGCCATCCATGCGCGCGGCCTCCTCAATTTCGGGGGGGAGCGTGGCGAAATAGCTGGCCAGCATCCAGACCGTGAACGGCAGGAACAGCCCGGTATGGGCGATGATCAGCCCGGTATAGGTGTTGAGCAGCCCGAGGCTGAGGAAGTTCTGAAACAGCGACGGCAACAGCGACACCGGCGGGAACATCGACACCGCAAGGATGAAGACCATCAAAACGCCCGCTTTGCGCATCCCCAGCCGCGACAGGGCATAGCCCGCCATGCCGCCAAAGCTGAGCGCGACAATCGTACAGCCAAGCGCCACGATAAAGGAGTTCAGCACATAAAGCAGAAGTTCCGGCGAATTGGTGATGATGTTGATATAGTTTTTCAGGGTGAAAGGATCGGGCAGATACTGTGGCGGCCAGGCATAGATGCCTTCGGTGGTTTTGAGCGAGGTCAGCACCAGCCAGATGATCGGCAGGAAGGAAATCACCACCGACAGGATCACCAGCGTATACAGGCCGAAACGGGGACGGGTTTTCATGGCGATCAGTCCTTGTTCCGCAGGGTGAGGATATAAAGCAGGCTCATCGCGAAGATGACGAGGAACTGCACCACGACGATGGCCGCGCCATAGTTGAATTCGATGAAATCGAAGATCACCTTGTAGGCATAGAGTGACAGGCTCTCGGTCGCGGTGACCGGCCCACCATCGGTCAGGTTAAAGGGCAGCTCGAACGTGCGCAGCGCATCCATCGACCGCACGATCAGCGCCACGAGGATCGGACCCTTGAGCATCGGCAGGGTGATTTCACGGAACTCCTGCCAGCGGGTCATGCCGTCCATGCGGCCGGCCTCATATAGGTCGCGGGGAATGGATTGCAGCCCGGCAAGGATGATCAGCGCCATGAAGGACGAGGTTTTCCAAACCGCGACAACCACCATCGACCCCATCGCCAGCGTTTCATCGCCCAGCCAGTTGATCGGCCGATCCACGATGCCACTTTGCAATGCGGCGGCGTTGAAGAGGCCGTAATCGGTGTTGTACATCCAGCGCCACATCAGCGTGTTGAGCGCGGTGGGCAGGGCCCAGGGGAACAGCACGGCCAGCCGCGCGATGCCCTTGAAGCGGAAGTGTTCGTTCAGCAGCACCGCAAGCCCGATGCCCATCGCCAGCTCCAGCGGGATGGAAATGGCGGTGAAGGTCAGCGTCACCCAGAGCGAATTCCAGAACCGTTCATTGCCTGCCAGGGCGGCGTAATGTTTCAGCCCGACAAATTGATAGGGTTCCGTGCCGTCAATGCTGGATTGGCCGAAGCTCAGCACAATGGATTGCAGGATCGGATAGACGAGGATCGCAATGATCACGATCATCGTCGGCGTGATAAAGGCCATGCCCGTCAGATGCCTGCGCCTGTCGAGCGGTGAGGAGATGCTTGTCATAAATCCACCGTTTGGGTGTCAGCGCCCGGCCCGGCGACGCAAAGGCCGCCGGGAGCGCAGGTTTCGGTTGTTGGCTAGATCACTTGGCCGGCTTCACGCGGCCCGGATCATTCAGCCCGGATCATTCAGCCAGGAGGGCTTCGATCTGGGTTTGCGCGTCGGTCAGCGCCTCTTCGACCGACTTCTGACGGTGCAGCGCATTGGTGATTTCCAGCTGCATGATTTCCGACACGCGAGGGTATTTGGCACCCGATCCCGCCGAGGGGCGGACCACGCCGAAATCATAGTTCTTGCCGAATTTCGCCAGCACTTCGTTTTCGGCCATCGACGGATCGTCATAGACGCTTGGGATGGTGGGCGCGCGATTGTCCTGGACCGCGGCGACCAGCTGTTTTTCCTTGGCAGTGAAATCCGCAAGGAATTCGGCGGCGGCTTCCTTGTTTTCGGAATTCGGATTGATGCCCAGGAACCAGCCCCCCATCGTGGTGGAATTGGCCTCTTCGTGGCCCGCGAAATACGGCGTGCGGGTGAAGTCGAATTTACCGGCGACGGGGCTGTTTTCTGCGCTTAGCGGGGCATGTACAAAGTCCTGCACCATCAGGAATGCGGCGCGACCCTGTTGGAACAAGGTGCGGGCATCATCGGGACGCGCGTTCAGGATCGACGCAGGCGTCAGGCGGTGTTCATGCACCATATCAACCATGAATTGCGTGGCTTCTATATTGGCCTGCGAATTCACCGCAACATTGCCATCCGCATCATAGAAACCGCCGCCATTGCCATTGGTAAAGGCCAGCCAGTTCATGAACAGGCCTTCGATCTTGGCCCACATGGACACGAAACCGTAAAGCTGCGGGTTGCCTTCGCCGTCGATGATGGTTTGCGACGCAGCCAGCACATCTTCCCAGGTTTTTGGCACGTCCAGATCGTATTTTTCCAGCAGATCGGTGCGATAGAAGAAATGGATGCCATCGGCATAAAGCGGCAGCGCATGCACCGCGCCATCCACGGTCGAGGCCGCCAGAAGCGAGGGGTTGAAAGCGTCAATCGTGGCGTCATCCAGCAGGCCGTTCAGCGGCTGAAGCCAGCCACGCTGGGCGAATTCACCGGCCCAGATCACATCCACGGCATAGATATCCGGTGTCGGGCTCTTGGCGGTCAGACCGGTAACGTACAACTTGCGGGTTTCGCCGGGGACATCCGACACCTTGTTCCACTCGATGCTGACATCGGGGTTTGCGGCGGTGTAGCTTTCGATATTGCGTTCGACCGCCGGGCCATAGCCGCGCGAGCCGATGGATAGCACAAGGTCCTGGGCAAAGCCGGGCATCGCGGTTAGGGCCGCTGCTGTGGCCAAGGCTGATATGGTGAATTTCATGGTTGTCCTCCCTTAGATTGTTGATGCGTCTCAGCCGGTTTTGGCCGGATCGCGAAACGCGTTTTCGATTGTGGTTTTCTGGGCCATCAGGTGGCTGCGCACATTGGCGACATGCTGGGTTTCGTCGCGCACCGGTGTGGCCGCCTCTGCCACGGTCAGCAGGCACACCATGTTGCCGTCGGGGCCATGGATGGCGACGCAATAGCGGCGGATGCCCTTGGCGTTGCCCATCATGTCATATTGCATATGGGCCGGATCGACAGCGGCGATCATCGCGTGCGCCTCGGGCCAGTCCAGCGGCCGCCGGTCGACGCCGGCGGTATAAAACGCCCCGGTGTCCCAGGATTTTTCCAGCGTTTCCACCGGGCGATGCGCCAAGGCCAGCCGCGAAATTGAATCGAGCTCATAGGCGCCGCGCATGAACCCCGGAAAGGCCCGCAGGCGGATCGCCTGTTCCGGGTGCTGCTGCACAATGTGCCAGAGCATGTTGTGGCCGCTTAGCACAACCACCTCGGCCGCGACGGTCAACCGATCGCTCAGCACCGCGCAGGCCTCGGCCAGCAATTCAGGGTCAAGCCCGGGGCAATGCAGCCGCCGCTGGAAGCTGAAATTCGCCATGATCTTGCGGGCGGCGGTGCGGTGCACCAGCCCCAATTCCTGCAATTCGGTGATGATTCGATAGCCGGTCGAGGCCGGAAGCCCCGAGCGTTCGACGACCTCTTGCGCGCTTAGCCCGTCGGCTTCGGGGCCGGTCAGGGCCTCTAGAATTGCGATCACTCTGCTTGATGTACCGGACATTCTTGATTCCTATATCTGGATTTGTTACTACCATATTTAAGAAATGGGTCAACAGTTGACCTGAGAAACACAAAGGGACGGAGCCGCACATGAGACCAAATATCCTGTTTATCATGTCCGATGATCATGCCTCCAAGGCGATTTCGGCGTATGGTCATGGCATCAACCAAACCCCCGGCATCGACCGAATCGCCAAAGAAGGCATGCGGCTCGATCATTGTTATGTGACCAATTCGATCTGTACCCCGTCGCGTGCTGCGATCCTGACAGGTACGTATAACCATGTGAACGGCGTGACCACGCTGGATACCCATATCGACAACCGCTGGCCCAATGTGGCGAAACATCTGGGGCAATCGGGGTATCAGACCGCGATGATCGGCAAATGGCATCTGGGCGAGGGCAAGCCGCATGAGCCGACCGGATTTGATTATTGGTCTGTGCTGCCGGGGCAGGGGGATTATTTTGATCCCCTGATGATTGAAATGGGCGAGGACCGGACAGAACCCGGCTATGTCACCGACATCATCACCGACAAAAGCCTGAACTGGCTGAAAGAGCGTGACACCGACCGGCCATTTTTTCTTATGTGCCATCACAAGGCGCCGCACCGGAATTTCGAACCCCACCCGCGCGACCGCGACATGTTTGACGGTCAGGACATCAAGGTGCCCGCCACATATAATGACGATTACGCCAATCGCGCGCGTGCCGCGGAACAGGCGCGGATGCGGGTGCGGATGGATCTGAAATATGCCGATCTGGGGCTGATCCAGCCCGAGGGCGGCGCAGAGGTGGGCGAACGTTGCACCCCCGGCGATGTGGATCGCCGCGTGCCGCACCCAACCGATCCCCGCGATCTGGTGCTGATTGACCGGCACACCGGCGAAAATTTTACCTTCGAGACCGAAGAGGAACTCGCGCTGTTCAAATACCAGCGCTACATGAAGCGCTATCTGGCCACGATCAATGCGGTGGATGAAAATGTCGCGCGCATGTTGGATTGGCTGGACGAAGAAGGTTTGGCCGAGAACACCATTGTCATCTACACCTCGGATCAGGGGTTTTTCCTGGGCGAACATGGTTGGTTCGACAAACGGTTCATGTATGAGGAATCGCTGCAAATGCCTTTCCTGATCCGCTATCCCGCCGCCATCGCGCCGGGATCGGTGGCCGGTGACATTGCCACCAACGTCGATTTCGCGCCCACGTTCCTTGATTACGCCGGTCTGCCGGTGCCGAGCTATATGCAGGGGCAATCAATGCGCCCGGTGCTGGAACAGGATGTTCCAGAAAGCTGGCCGCAAAGCGCCTATCACCGCTATTGGATGCACAAGGACGAACACCACAATGCCTGGTCGCATTACGGGCTGCGCAGCCATCGTTACAAGCTGATCTATTGGTATAATTCGGATCTGGGCCAACCCGGCGCACATGGTCCCGATGAACCCCCGGAATGGGAACTGTTCGATTGCGACAAGGATCCGCTGGAGCTGATGAATGTGGCGGATGACCCGGATTATGCGGATGTGTTTGATGATATGCTGGCACAGTTGGATGCGCGTATGGCCGAAATCGGCGATGTGCCCGAACATGACAGCATCGGTGCGCGGCGGGCGGCGTGAGCGGCTCGCTTCACGAAGTGTGATGGCCTGCGCTTTGGTTTAGGGTCAAGACCCATTGATCCTGCGCCAGAGGCGTATGATTAATGGGGGCTGCCCCTCGCGCGGGTGCTGACCGACACAAAATTATTGGACCCTTTTGATGACTGCTTGTTCGTCCACGCCGATGCCTTCGCGAATTCCGGTGCAATCCCGGTTTTGCACGGCCCAGATCAGCCCGCTTGGTGCGATCCTGCATGATCTGTGGTTCAACTTGCCCGGTGGGCGGGCGTTCAGCCCATTGGCCGAGGCCGATTGGGCCGGGAAGGTCGCGCCCGGATCTGTGCCGGACCTGTCCCCGCATCTGGTCGAACTGGGCGGCGAATGGCCCTGTGTGCCCTTCGGTACCTCATCCGCCGATCCGCAGCACCATGGGTTTTGCAGCAATGCCGATTGGACGCTGGAAGAGACCGATGGCCGCACGGCGCGGCTTGCCATCACCTATCCTGACGGCCACGACATCGCGTCGGTTCGGCGCGAGATCCGGTTGTGCGATGACCGGCCTGCGGTGGAATTTCTGCTGGACATCACACCCGCCCGCGACTGTCTTTTGCCGATCGGGTTGCATCCGATTTTCCGGGTGCCTGACAGCGCGGCGGGCGGCAGTCTGGTCTGGCGCGGTGGTGAACAGGCGACGACGATCCCGGCGGAACTTGCACCGCCGGGCATGGCGCTTTTGCCGGGAACGACCGTGACAAAAGGCGGGGGAATTCCGACCCGTGACGGGGCGAATGTGACCTTTCCGGCGGAATTTACCCAGCAACGCGAAGCTTTGGTTCAGATCTGGGACTGCGATGGGCAATTCGAACTGCGCTACGGTGCCGAAGGGGCCGGCGTGCGTTTGACCTGGTCAACGGAAGATTTTCCGCATTGCCTGTTGTGGCTGGCCAACCCCGGCGCGCCGATCCCGGGATTGGGGCAATTCACCGGTTTGGGCGTCGAGCCGGTGTCCAGCCTGTTCGACCGGGGTGTCATGCCCTTTGATCCGGTGCTTGAGGGCCGCAAGGCCGGGGTCGAGCTGCGGGCGGGGCACATCTGGCGCACGCGCTATGAAATCAGCGCCTTTGCCTTGGGGCAAGAGGCCTGATCGCGCCCATCGCCGCGGGGTGGGTTTACCGATTCCGGGCGGAGCGGGCGGTACAGATACGCCATCTGCATCCCTCGGGCGTCGTTGGCCGTGATCCGGTCAGGGGGAGCGCGGCGATAAAACTGTTGTGGAACCGACCTTCCGGCGCGTTCAATCTGGCACGATGACCTGCGGCTGTTTTGGCGGTCTGTCGGGTGGGATGCCGTTTGCTGTGCGCCGAATCTAACTTTCTGTAATTAAGACGAAAATCCCCTGCCGCCAGAGCAGCGCAACATTACGCGAAAGTGGTGAGATCGGATTGTCCGCCCTGCGTGACAGATGCGGGTGTCCGGTTTCTGTTGGCACTAGACGCTCCTGATCAGCTGCATATCTGCACAAAATTATTTTAAACATTTGGCTTGACGCAGCTTCATTTTCGTCGCTAATGTTTAAAAAAATAAAATACACTTCACGCATATTTCATCAATCAAATGGGAGGAAACCAAATGTACAAAACCATGATGGGCGCGGCGATTGCTGCGGTGACGGCAAGCACGGCCTTGGCCGAATTGAACGCCGATACCGAAGGAACACTAAAGATCTTTATGCGGGACTCGCCGGATTTTGTGGTGGCGGCGGATGCAACAATCGCCAAGTTCAAAGAGCTTTACCCCAACGTGACGCTTGATATCCGTTACAATACGCCAGCGGGCGATTGGGCCGGATACACCAACAAATACCTCAATCAGGTTGCCGCCGGGGACGCGCCGGATGTGGTCGAGACAGCCATCGAAGGCTTTGAGATGATCGCATCAACCGGGTTGCTGGCCGATCTTGCGCCGCTGATCGAAGACAGCACAGAGCTCAGCAGTGTTGTGGCCGACATCGATCCCAACCTTCTGAACGCCATGAAATCGCGGTCGACGGGCGAATTGAACTACTATCCGTTGCAGTGGAACAACGTGGTGATCTACTACAACATCGACCTGTTTGATGCCGCCGGGCTGGAATATCCCCAGGCTGGCTGGACATGGGAAGAGTTCGCCGAAACCGCAAAGGCGTTGACGGTTCGCGACGATTCAGGCGCAGTCGAGCAATGGGGATACATGATCCCCGGCAATCAAAATTTCGTGCTGAGCCCCTGGTTCTTCAACAACAATACCGACAAACTGACCGAGGACTGGACCGCATCGAATGCAAAGGACCCGGCGTTTGCGGAATCAATGGAATTCCTGCACAGCCTGATCCACGACCACAAGGTATCGCCGACCTACGAAGAGCGGCTTGGCACCGAAGAATTCATTGCCGGACAGGTCGCGATGTTCAGCTGTGGCCATTGGTGCGTGCCCGCATTGCGTGACGCTGGATTGAATGCCGGCATCGCCATGCCGCCCGTCGCCAAAGAGGGCATGGACCCAGTGACAGTGTTCGGCATTGGTGGCTTGGGTGTGCTCAAGGAGTCGCCGAATATGGAGCTGGCTTTGGAATGGCTGCGGCTGTTTGCCGGAGATGATTTCCAACGCACCGCTTCGGAAAACCTGTTTTCGATCCCGGCCACGAAGAAGTGGGCAACCACAGAGGCTTATCTGGCATTCCCGGCCAACGCGGAAATCTACTATGACTCTGCGAGCCGTGTCCGTTCCGTAACCGCGCCTTCGAATTTCCGCCAGGTCGAAGACATTTTCCTGCGCCATCTCGCCGATTACATGACCGGCAATGCCGAATTGGAAGATGCTGTATCATCCATGGACTCGGAATTGACGCGCGCCATGCGACGGGCCCGCTAACCACGTCTGGCACCCATGGTGCGCGCAGGTGATGCGCGCACCTTTTCAGCCCCATAATTCGTGAGTTCCAAATGCTCGTAAAATCAATACAGCGCCAGCAGGCAATTGCCGGCTATCTCTTTGTCGCGCCTGCATATGTCATCTTTCTCTATGTCATGCTGGCCCCCATCGTCATCACAGTGGTTGGATCGTTCTTCTACGTAGAGCGTTTCAATCTGAGCTTTGAATATGTCGGGCTGGAAAATTTCCAATGGGTACTTTCGGATCCGCTTTTCTGGAAAACCGTCAAAAACACCATTGTTTTCGTGCTCTTCGCGGTGATCGGCAATGTGTCCCTTGGGCTGTTTGCCGCGGTTTTGATGAACCGGGCGCTGCCCCATTGGGCGCTCTATGTGTTCCGGTTGGTGTTCTTTTTGCCCGTGCTGGTGGCGGTGTCTTCGGTCGCCTTTGTCTGGCGGGCGCTATATTCCACTGACTTCGGCCTGATCAACTATTACCTTTCCAAGATCGGGTTGCCCGCGATCCATTGGCTGACCGATGCCGATATGGCGCTTGTGTCGATCGTGATTTTCGATGTGTGGAAGTGGTTCGGCTTTTACATGATCATCTTTCTCGCGGCGCTGCAAAACGTGCCCCGTTCCCTGATCGAAGCCGCAAAGATTGATGGCGCGCGCCCGCGCAGCATCTTTTTCAAGATCACCCTGCCGATCATTTCGCCTGTGATCTTTTTTGCCACGACCTATGCAACGATCACCGGGCTTCAGGTCTATGACTCGGTGCGTGTCATGACCAACGGCGGCCCCGGCGACGCCACCCGCGTGACCGTCATGTATATGGTGGACGAGGCTTTCAACGGCGGTGATATCGCCACCGGTGCTGCGGCCTCTGTGGCGCTGCTTGTCATCGTTTCCCTTGTCGCAATTGTCCAGTTTCTGGCTGGCCGCAAGCTGGTGCATCAATGATCCGTACATATTTCCAAACCGCCAGTTCGTTCGAAAAACGCGACTGGATTGCCATGCTGGCCTTGATCGTGATTGCGGTGTTTGTCGGCATGCCCTTTGTCTGGATGTTTTCGACATCTTTGCAACCCGGCAAGGGGCTGGTCCTGCCGCCGACCTATGTCCCCGAAGACCCGTCGCTTGACGCATATCGCAATCTGTTCACCTCGCGCGTGCCGTTTTTGCGCGCCTATTGGAACAGCGTGTTCATCGCCGTCATGACCACCCTTGGGGTGCTGGTCAGTTCCAGCCTTGCCGCCTTTGCCTTTTCCCGGCTGGAGTTCCGGGGCCGGGCGGTCATGTTCGCCCTGATCCTGATGAGCCTGATGGTCCCGGCCAGTTTCGTGCTGATCCCGCTGTTCTTTCAGTTCGCTTCGATCAAGATCCTGGATTCGATCTGGGCGCTGATCCTGCCAACCCTGATTTCGCCGCTGGGCGTGTTCATGTTGCGGCAGTTCATGGTCAGTCAGCCGGTCGAATACGAAGAGGCGGCGCTGATCGAAGGTGCAAGCTATTGGTCGATCTTTCGGCGGGTGTCCCTGCCACAGATGGCACCGGCAATGGCATCACTGGGCATCATCACCTTTGCATCAAGCTGGAATAACTTCTTGTTGCCACTCGTTTTTGCCCAGAACCAGGGACAGCTTACCTTGCCCTTGGCCATCCTGACCATCGCCACAACGGGTGAATACACGGATATCGCGGGCATCATGGCCGGTGTGACATTGTCACTGGCGCCATTGTTCATCGTTTTCCTCTTTGCACAGAGATTCATCGTCGAGGGCCTGACCGGCACCGGGATGAAAAACTAGGAGTTGCCGAAATGGCGTCAGTAGAAATCAATAATCTCGTCAAGAAGTTCGGTGAACTCGAAGTCCTGCAGGACATTTCACTGACCATCCCCGACGGAGAATTCGCCGTGATTGTCGGGGCCTCCGGCAGCGGGAAATCTACCCTTCTTCGCCTGATTTCGGGCCTGGAGGGGATCAGTTCGGGGACGATGAAATTCGGCGACCGCGTGGTCAATGATCTCGCGCCGGTCGAACGCGGCGTTGCCATGGTGTTTCAGAGTTATGCGCTTTATCCGCATATGTCGGTGTTTGAAAACATGGCCTTTGGCATGCGCGAACGCCGCGAGCCGAAGGAGCAAATTCAGCAAAAGGTCGAAGCAGCGGCGAAGATCCTGCAAATCGGACATCTGCTGGACCGCAAGCCGAAGCAGCTTTCCGGCGGCCAGATGCAACGCGTGGCCATCGGACGTGCCATCGTGCGTGATCCGTCGGTCTTTTTGTTTGATGAGCCGCTTTCGAACCTTGATGCAAGCCTGCGTGCCACCATGCGCGTCGAGCTGAAGAAACTGCATCGCGAATTGGGGGCGACGATGGTTTATGTCACCCACGACCAGATCGAAGCCATGACCATGGCGGACAAGATTTTCGTGATGCACGAGGGCAAGGTCGAACAATTCGGCCCCCCGCGCGAGGTGTTCAGCAAACCCGCTTCGGTCTTTGTGGCGACCTTCATCGGATCGCCAAAGACCAGCATTTTGCCCTGCCGTGCCGAAACCCCGGACGGGGCGCAGCTGCGCATGTCGTTTGCCGACGGAGAGACCCTGTCGACCAGCATTCCAGAAGGCGCCGCAGTGTCGCGGCTTGGCGATGTCAGCCAGGTCGGGGTGCGGCCGGACGATTGGCAAATCCTGCCGGAAACGGCCCAGGGTTTGGATGTAAGGATCGCAAATCTCGAAGATCTTGGGGCGGAATTGCTGCTGCAGGTCGACAGCCCCTATGGCGAATTCACGATCCGACAGCCGTTCAGCGACATGCATGCTGTTGGCGATCAATTGCGGCTGGGCATCAAGCCCGGGACCGCACATCTATTTGACAGCGACGGAAAAAGGGTCTGAAATCATGGACTTCGGAAGTCATTTTACCTATGCGCATGACGCACAGGAACATATCTCTTTTCCGCTGGGCGGGCTTGGCGCGGGCTGTCTTGGCCTGTCCGGCCGGGGCCGGCTGGTTGATTGGGAAATCTTCAACCGACCAAACAAGGGGTCGACACATGGATTTTCGCACTTCTTGTTGCGTGCGGAAAAGGACGGGAAAATTGTCGACAGCCGTATCCTGAACGGCCCGATTGATCGCAACCGATCGGGCGACATGACCGGAGAGCGGTTTTCGTCCTTCGGGTTTGGCGTCAAGCGCGAATACCTTGCCGGGTTGCCGCATTTTCGCGAATGCGTCTTTCGCGGGTTCTATCCGGCGGCGGAGATTGATTTCATTGATCTAGACTTCCCCGGTTTCGTGACAATGCGTGCGCTCAGCCCCTTTGTGCCCGGCGATACCCGGACCACGGCGCTGCCGGTGGCGATGTTCGAAATTGCGGTGCGCAACACCACGGAAGAGGCGCTTGATTTCACCCTTTTTGGAACGCTGGCCTCTGATCCGAATTGCCCGCAACAGGCGCGGGTTGTGTCCCGCGACGGGGCCGGCAAGACATTGTTCTTTGATCCGAACCCCGAGGCACAATCCGACGATATGGCGCATGGGGCGCTGGCGCTTTCGATGCTGGATGGCGATGTGTCGCATCAGCACTACTGGTATCGGGGCCATTGGTTTGACGCCTTGCAGAAATACTGGAACGCGGTCACGACGCCGGGGGCCTTGCCCGATCGGCAGTATGACGGGGCGCTGGTGGCAGGGAAGGGCGGTTCGGTAAATGACCGTGATCACGGCACGCTTGCCTCGCGGATGCGGGTCGACCCCGGTGAAACCCGGAAATTCAGGCTGGCGATCAACTGGCGGTATCCGAATTTCGAACGCTATTGGGACTCCAACATTCGCACCGCGCCGAACGACGGCTCTGTGCCGGATCGGTGGACATTGCAACATTCGGTCTGGTGGCCGACAATTGATGCTGCGGTCGATCAAACGGTGTCGGACTGGTCGCCAATGTGGCAGCAAACACGCAAATTTGCCGAGGTTCTGCGCCAAACGGATCTGCCGGACCCGGTGCTGGATGCCATCAGCTCTACGATCAGCACGCTGAAATCGCCCACGGTCACCCTGTTCAAGGACAGCGTTTTTTATGGCTTTGAAGGCAGCCATATGCAGGAAGGCTGTTGCGAAGGCAGTTGTACCCATGTCTGGAACTACCAACAGGCCTTGCCCTTTTTGTTTCCCGATCTGGCGCAAAGTCTGGTGGCGACAGATTTCGAGTTTCTGCAAGATCCCGACACCGGCGGGCTTGCCTTTCGCACGCCCTTGCCTTTGGGCGCGGTGCGCAATCTTGACCGGGCGGCGGTGGATGGCCATTACGGCACCGTTCTGCGCGTCCTGCGCGAGGCCAAGGTCACAGGTGACGACAGCTGGCTGCGGGACAATTGGCAGCAGGTGAAAGCGGCAATCGGCTTTGCATGGCACCCCGACAATAACGACAAATGGGATCCCGAAAAGACGGGGATCATCACCGGACGCCAGCACCATACGTTGGATATGGAATTGTTCGGGCCGAATTCCTGGCTGACCAGCTACTATCTGGCCGCGCTGAAGGCGGGCGTTGAAATGGCGCAGATGGTCGGCGACACCGAAGCGGCGCAGGACTTTGCCGCGATCTTTGACCGTGGCAAGGCATGGGCTGACAGCAATCTGTTCAACGGGCGGTATTACGGCCAGAAACTGGATCTGAACGACAAGGCCCTGTTGCTTCAATATACCGACACAAACCACCCGATCATGGCCGACAACGATGCCGATCATACGGCGGCGGATGGCCCCGCACCTGTCCGCGCTGTCACCGCAGACGCCATTTACTGGAACGAAGAAGCCGGCGAAATAAAGTATCAGATCGGCGAGGGCATGGTCATTGATCAGGTGACAGGCTGTTGGCTGGGCGCGCTTTGCGGTGTGAGTGAGGTGTTCGATCCCCGGCAAGTGTCCGCATCGTTGAACGCCACATTTGCCGAAAGCTTCCGGGCCGACCTGCGTCAGACCGCCAATCCATGCCGTGTCTATGCGGTGGATGGCGAGGGGGGGACGCTGATTTGTTCCTGGCCAGAGGGGACACATCGACCGGATATTCCGCTGCCGTATTCACAGGAAACCCAAGGCGGATATGAATATGCGTTTGGTGGTGCGCTTTTGATGGCGGGCGAATTGCGCAAAGGCGTGCAGGTGTTCGAGGCGATCCGCGGACGGTATCGCGGATGGAACCGCAACCCCTGGAACGAGGTCGAATGCGGGTCGAACTATGCCCGTGCAATGGCCAGCTATGCCGCGTTGCCGCTGATGTCCGGCTTTGACTACGACCTTGGCAAAGGTCGCATGGGCTTTGCCCCAAAGGTTGACTGCTGCGGGCGTTTCCAAAGTTTCTGGGCGCTTGGCGGGGCCTGGGGGCAGGTCCGGGTTGAGGAAGGCATGCTTCGACTGTCGGTCTTTGGCGGCGGGCTGCGTTTGCGCGAATTGACCTTCGATGGCAATGCCGATCAGGCGACGCTCTGTGTGAATGCGGATGCGATCGCAGTCACCTCTCGAACGGCGGATGCCTTGCGGTTTGACGATGTGCAGCTGCGCACCGGGGATGAGCTGGTGGTGTCCGATCTGGGCCCGCGCAAGGGCGCGACCATCGCAATAGACACATTGTCAGCCACGCCGGGCAACTGCGGCTGCTGACATCGCCCTGGGCGATCTTCAAAATTTTAGGAATATGATGATGACGGACTTCAGTTTTTCCGGCGATACCGCACGCCATGTCAACTTCCCGCTGGGCGGAATCGGCACGGGCAGCATTGGTCTTGGCGCCGACGGCAGGTTGAGCGATTGGGAGATCTTCAACAAACCGAACAAGGGGGGCCTGAACGGCATCACCCATTTCGCATTGCGCGCTGAACAGGGTGGCGAGGTTCTGGATACCCGTATCCTGCACGGGCCGTATCAGGGCCCGCTTGCCGGGGATCATACGACGTCGAGTTTCGGCTCCTATGGTTTTGGTGTGCCACGTGAGCGCATGGCCGGCTTTCCCAGTTTTGCGAAAAGCCGCCTGACCGGTCCCTATCCAATTGCCACGGTGGATTTCGAAGACAGCCATTTCCCCGGCGCGGTCCAGCTTCGGGCCTTCAACCCCTTTATCCCGATGGACAGCAAGTCATCCAGCGCACCAATCGCGATGTTCGAAGTCACAGTGCGAAACACAAGTGATCATGACATTGATTATACGCTCATCGGATGCATGGGGTTCGCATTCAAGGACCGTGCAGATGTCGAGGTCCAGCAGCAGGACGGTTGTACCCAGCTTGTGGGCCGGGCGGGTACGGATCGCAATAATGTCGATTATGGCGAAATGGCCCTGACGATAGAAGGCGATGACACCAGCCATATCCATAACATCTATCGCGCGACGTGGTTTGATACGCTTGAAATGCATTGGCGCGACATCACGCGGCCCGGTCGGCTGAAAGATCGGCAATATGGCGATGCGGAATGCACCCTGCCGGGGGGGCGGTATACCGTGGCCGAACACGGGACGCTGGCCAGCCACTTTACCCTGCCTGCCGGTGCGCAGCGGACCTTGCGGGTCGCCATTTCGTGGTTTGTCCCGAATGTGCAAAAGGATTGGGAGTCTGTGCTGCCTCTGCTTGACGCGCCCCGCCCCGTTGATCCGGTTTGGCGCAATTATTACGCCACTGTCTGGACCGGTGCGGCGCATGTCGCCCAGGATGCCTTTGCCCGGTGGCAGGATCTGGCCGGACCGACCCGGGATCTGCAACAGGTGTTGCGTGACATGACCATGCCACATGTCCTGCGCGAGGCGATTTCGGCGCATCTGTCCACGTTGAAAACACCCACCACATTGCGGCTGCAGGATGGGACGTTTTATGGCTGGGAAGGTTGCGATGTCGGCAAGGGCAGCTGCGAGGGCAGTTGCACCCATGTCTGGAACTACCAGCAGGCGTTGGGCTTTCTGTTCCCTGACCTTGAACGCAGCATGCATGAGGCCGACTATCTTCATAACCAACTGCCCGGATCGGGTGGCATGTCGTTCCGTCTTAGCCTGCCTTTGGGTGTCGGCATTTCCAGTTTCCGGCCCTGCGTGGACGGCCAGATGGGGAATGTGTTGAAAACCTATCGCGACTGGAAAATGTCGGGCGATACCGAATGGCTTCGCAAATGGTGGCCCCATGCCAAGGCGGCGCTGGAATACGCGTGGCACCCGGACAATTATGACCGGTGGGACCCGGATCAGACCGGCGTGATCCAGGGGCGGCAGCATCATACCCTGGATATGGAGCTTTTTGGTCCCAATTCCTGGCTGACCGGGTTCTATCTGGCGGCTCTGGATGCGGCGGCCCGGATGGCGGATGCCCTGGGCGACACCAATAGCGCCGAGACATACCGGGGTATTTTTGCCAAGGGCCGCAAATGGATAGATGAAAATTTGTTCAACGGCGCCTATTTCGTGCAAAAGGTCGATCTGGACGACCGGGGCCAGCTGGATGTCTATCAATCAGATGATGCGGCGATCAGTGCCAACAACCTTGGCGGCACCGTCTATGATGTCTATTGGAGCGAGGAGTTCCAGGAGCTCAAATATCAGATGGGCGAGGGGTGCAGCATTGATCAGGTTCTTGGTCAATGGCACGCAGACCTTTATGGATTGTCATCGGTGTTCGACGACGCCAAAGTGCGCTCTGCCCTTCTGTCGGTCTATCAGCACAATTTCGGCCCGCTGGCCGAGGTGGCCAATCCGGCGCGGGTCTTTGCCGTCGGGGACGAGAAAGGTACGCTAACCTGCGCATGGCCAAAAGACGTGCGATACCCGGTGTTCCCGACACCGCACACCCATTCGGTCATGGGCGGGTACGAATATGCATTTGCGACCCATCTCATGATGATTGGTGAATTCGACAAGGGGCTGGAGGTGTTCGAAGCCGCGCGCGCGCGATATCGCGGCCACAACCGGAACCCGTGGAATGAAATCGAATGCGGATCGAACTATGCCCGCGCCATGGCCAGCTATGCCGCCGTGCCGATCCTGAGCGGGTTCGAATTCGATCTGACACAAGGGGCCATCGGATTTGATCCGAAGATGTCCGAGGGCCAGCGGTTCATGTCGATCTGGTCTGCCGGATCGGCCTGGGGGCAGGTCACGATCACATCGGGGGCGGCAAAAATCACGGTATTGGGCGGGCATGTGGCCCTGAAGACAATCCGTATTTGTGGCACGCCGTTTGATGTCTCTGCATATGTTGAACAGGCGGACAACACAGTTATGGTAGAGCTGTCGGCGGGCAATTCGCTGGACATTCATGACCCCGCCATTGATTTGGCGCGCGCCCGTGACGTTGACACACATATGCGCCGATGATTGATAAAGGCACCAAGTCGAAATTCAGGAGCGGCAGGCATGGCGCGTAGTGACGAACGTTTCAAGGAAGCCTTTAACACCGTTCTGGACAGTTGCAGCGAGCTGGGGATCGGTGAACAGCTTCCTTCCGAGGTCGCACTTGCCGAAGAGCTGAATGTCAGCCGCACAATTGTCCGCGCTGTGTTGGCGCAATTGGATCGTGATGGGCTGCTGTCATGGAGTGGACGGGAAAAGACGATCCTGCGGTTGCCGACCAAGCGGGATCGTCACGACCTTGCCGCGCCGCCCCCATCGGACGAGGAATTGGAACACCGGTTCTTTGACTGGTTGTTGCGGTTCGACATTCCCGCCGGGACATCCCTGAACGTTGCCCAGCTTTCGCGGCAGTTCGGGGTGCCGTCCTATAACATGCAGGAATATCTGGCTTCGTTGACCCGCTTTGGCCTGGTCCGCCGCCGCCGCCCCGGTGGCTGGGTTCTGATCGGGTTCACCCCGGATTTCGCAATGGAATTGTCGGATTACCGAAGCCTGCATGAGTTAAGCGCAGTCAGTTTGCTGGTGCATCTTCCCGATGAACATCCGGTGTGGTCGGAAATCGAGACGCTCAAAGATCGTCACATTCGCCTGCTGGAAGACATTGATGAAAAGTATCACGATTTCTCGCGGCTCGACGAGGAATTTCATGCCCTGATCAGCAGCGTCACGCGAAACCGGTTCATCAAGGTTTTTCAGAGCATTATCTCGATGGTGTTTCACTATCACTATTATTGGAAAAAAGACACCGAGCGCGAGCGGAATGAAGCCGCGATCAAAGAGCATCTGGCCGTCATTGAGGCGCTGCAAAACCGGGACGAAGATGCCGCCCTGACGGCGGCCCGCGAACATCTCGAAACGGCCAAGACGACGCTGCTGGCCTCTATCCGTCACCATCATGAAACGGATGTGACACTGTCCCCGCCGCCCATTTCCGGGCCAAAGAGTGGCACGTGATCCGGCGGGGCTGCTGAGCGCCTGACGCGGGGCAGAAGCGGCCAGATGTGCGGTTGTTGCTGTCGATTATGCGCTTGCACCGGAACGGTTTTTTCCCGCGGCGATCGAGGACGCGCTGGCCGCCTTTGATTATGTCACCACACAGGCGCAGGCACTTGGGCTGGACAGGGATCAGACCGCCATCGGCGGTGTCAGTGCCGGGGCGAATATCGCGGCGGTTCTGGCCATTGCCCTGCGCGATGCGGGCGTGGCCCCCTGTGGCCAGATCCTGCTGTATCCGGCGACCTCATTTGTCACAGACACGCAATCACGGTTGCATGTCGATCCGCCCTCGGCCTTGGTGGTGACTTGCGGCCATGACCCCTTACGCGACGAAGGTATCGCCTATGCCGACACGCTTCGCAGCAGTGGTGTCGATGTCCGGCACCGCCATTTCCCGGGGCAGATCCATGGGTTTCTGACCATGGGTGGCGTGATGCCGGAAATTAGTGTTCTGATTGGCGAAACCGCAATGGCCCTGCGAAAGATGTTCGCAAAAATGCCACTCCAGGTTTTCGCCCCCGGATCACCCCCCAAGCGGCGCCGCTTTGAAATCACAGGAGTTCGCAAGCACCCGGATATCGTTCAGCAGCGCCCTTGGGACCGGAATGCCGTCGCGGCGGCGTTTGCACATGGTTTCATGCTCCAGCTCGCCGGGCAGGAGCATTCTGCTGTCCTTTTCCCACATGGGCGAGGCTTTTAGCGTCGCATAGAGCGATTGCATCCGGTCTTCGAATGCGGCGCGGCCCAGGAAAACATCGGGATCAAGCACAATGAAGGTGTGGCTGGTGTCGCTGGGGGCGTCTGGCGCGGAATACATGCTTTTCAGATCGAATTGGAATGCACCGCCAGAGATGACGCCGCACAGGATATCCACCATCAGCGACATGCCAAAGCCCTTGTGCCCGCCAAGCGGCAGCAAAAAACCCTTGAACCCGACAAAGGGGTCATCCGTCGGGCGCCCTTCTTGATCGGTGGCCCAGCCCAGCGGGATCTTCTCGCCCTTTTTTTGGGCCAACAGAAGTTTGCCCCCGGCGACGGCGGACATGGAAATATCAAGGATCATCGGAAAATCGAGACCGCTGGGCGCGCCAAAGGCCAATGGATTGTTGCCGGTGATCGGCTTTGCCCCGCCCGGCACCACAAGGTTTGGGATCACGTTTGTCATGGCGATGGCCACCATGCCGGCATCAACCGCCTGTTTGATATAAAGCCCGGCGGCGCCGAAATGGTTGGAATTGCGAATGGCGACGGCCCCGATGCCGTTTGATCTGGCAAGCTCGATCGCGCGGTCGGTGGCGCGATGGCCGGCAACATAGCCAAGGGCCGCATCGCCATCCCAGACTTCAAATCCACCACGCCCGCCAAGCCGTTGCATGTTCGGGCGTCGGTTCACCGCACCGGTGATCAGCCTCTGGGCATAGATCGGCAGGCGCAGAAGCCCGTGACTGTCGACGCCCCACAGATTTGTCTGCACAAGATCGGCCGCACAAAGCGCGGCGTCTTCCTGTGACAGGCCCAGATGTTTCAGCAGATCGCCAAGGTAGGTTTCAATTTCTTCGGCCGGGATCAGAACGTCATCAGTCATTTTCCGTGTCTCCATGTGCGGTGAACATGCCAAGCGGCGCGGCGCTGACCATGACCGAGGCAAAGACGCAAGGTTGGTCGGAACGGTTGTGCCAGGTGTGCGCGGTGCCGCGCTGAATCAGAACGTCACCGGCCCGCAAAAGCGCCTCGTCCTGATCGGTCACGGCCACAACTTCACCGGACAGGATGATGTTGTAATCGACGGTTTCATTGCGGTGCATGGTGGGGTCTTTTGCGCCTGCAACCTGAATTCCGGCGGCATCAATCTTGTCGAAATCGGTGTCGACGTCGCTGGCGCGGCTTTGCTGATCGGGCATCAATTCGACCATTCTGAACCGTGTTCCGCCGTGCGGCGGGTGATGTCGGACCGGGCGCGCGCCGGCGTCTTCGCTGCCTTCATTCGACGCAAGGGGGCCGTCGGTTTCCCACAGCTCAAAGAAGGTCAGCGCCCGGCCCGGCTGGACAACAACGGTTTCGGGCGGCGCGTTATGAAGGATATACGACTGCCCGTCCTTCGAATTGGCAGTCACTATCCTGTTGAATTTTAACGTCATGTGGCCCTCGCATGATCTGTTGCATTTTTGTTATGAATATTGTTGACAAAATGTGCGCCAATTGTAAAGCTAAATTTGACCAAGGGCGATCAGGCACTTCCGGGAGGAATTTGAGATGCCAGTTTCCATCATTCGCCGCACAGTTGTTGCCGGCATTTGTTCGGGTTTGGTGCTGTCGGGCGGGATCGCAGGCCCGTTGGATGCACAAGACAAAAAGCGCTATGCAATGTTGGTGCGGGTGCTGGGCAACACGGCTTTTGAATTGGCGCGCGTCGGCGCGCAGGAGGCCGCAGATGAGCTTGGGGTCGAGTTGATTTATACCGGCCCGACCGAAAACACCGCCGAGGGCCAGGTGGCGTTGATCAATTCACTGATTGCCCAGCGTGTCGATGCCATCATTCTGACCGCCAATGATGCCACGGCCCTGACCCCGTCGCTGCAACGCGCCATGCGCCGCGGCATCAAGGTTGTCACCTGGGATCAGGGCGCCGAGGCCGAGGCCGGCGCGCTGCATGTTGCCTCTGCCACCAATGCGCTGATTGCGCTTGCGCCGGTAAGGATCGCGCTGGAACGGACCGACGGCGGCGGTGATGTCGGGATTATCTCTGGTCCGGCCAATTCGACGACACAGAATGAATGGGTCGATGAAATGATCCGGCTCACCACCGAAGACGAGATCTATCAAGGTCTGAACGTGGTTGAGGTCGCATACGGCGACGCGCGGTCGGACAAAGGCTATAACGAGGCGCTGGGCCTGGTGAACAAATACGAAAACCTCGAAGCGATCGTTGCCTATACCTCGGTCGGTATTGCGGCGGCATCGCAGATGGTGCGCGATCAGGGTCTGGTCGGCAAGGTCAAGGTCACGGGCCTCAGGTTTCCTGCTGAAATGGTGGAACATGTGAAATCCGGCGCAACGCCGACCTTTGCGATCTGGAACATGGTTGATGTGGGTTACACAACCATGCAGGCCACGCATGATCTGATCATGGGCGAAATCACCGGTGCACCCGGCGAAACGATCACGGTCGGCCGTATGGGCGACATCGACATCGGTGCCGACAATATCGCCGTGATGGGCGAGCTGTTTGTCTATGACAACACAAATGCGCGAAAGCGCGGCTGCCCTGATCGACGCGGTCGGGAACGGATCGCGCGCGGGGCCCGGCAGGGGGGAGGGGCAGCATGCTTGAGGTTGCAAACCTGAAAAAAACGTTCGGGGGCATCCATGCCTTGACCGGTGTCTCGCTCACGGCGCGCCCGGGGCGGGTTCTTGGGTTGATTGGTGAAAATGGCGCGGGCAAATCGACCATTGTGCGCTGCCTGACCGGCATTCATCGCCCCAGTGCCGGTGACATCCGCATTGACGGCAATGCGCAGGACTTTCGCCGGCCACAGGACGCGGCGGCGGCGGGATTGCTGGCGGAACCGGCACGATCTTTGGCGTCACGCTGGCGGTTTTGATCATCGGCTTTCTGATCTTCGGTCTATCGCTGATGAATGTGCCGGGGATCGTCATGAATATTTTTGTCGGCATGATGCTGATCAGCTCGATTGCATTGCCGAAAGCGCTCACCGCCGTCAAAGGCATGATACCCACCAAACCAAAAGGACAGTGAACGATGCCAACCTATTACATCACCGAGGATGTCACCCGCGAAGGGATGATGACCATTGACGAGGCACCAGAACGCGCCAAGGGCGTCGTTGCCTTTGCCGCATCCATGGGGGTGACGGTCGAAGAATTCTCTTACTGCATTGCGCATTTTGATTTCATCATGAAGGTCACAGCCCCCGACGATGAAACGGCGGCCGCGTTCTGTATGGCGGTGCGCCGCACCGGCAATGTCACCGCCAAGATGACACGCGCCTTCACCCCCGATGAATGGGGCGCCATGGTCGCCAAGCTGCCATAAGGTCGGGTTTCCGCCGGGCAGATCGGCTCAGCTGGCGTTTGCGCGTCGGTTCAGCCAGGTCTGCTCGGCGGGGGTGCCCGGTTTGCGGCTTTCCTGATGTCTGATCAGATATTGGGCGCGGTATTGTTCGATCCGGGCCAGATCGAAATGGGCCTGGATCGCAGCGGCAAGCGCGTCGTGATCCGTGCCCATCATTGCCTCGATGATTGCTTCGTGCTGGGCAATGACATTGTCCATCATCTGGGGATCAACAAATTTCATGGTCGTGATCAGATGGGTGCGGGTCGCATAATCCTGAATCGCGGCTGCCAGCGTTTTGTTGCCACAGGCCGAATATTGCAGGCGGTGAAATTCATTGTTGAGATGCAGAACCTCGCGGAAATGCGCGTCGCGTGTTGCTGCCCTGTGCTGAAGATGGATCTCTCGCATCTTGTCGGTGATCTCGGCCGGTGCGGGCAGGGTCATGATCGTCACGGCACGGATTTCCAGCAGCTCGCGCAGTTCGAACAGCTCACGCACCTCATCTGGATGCGGTTCGCGCACAAAGACGCCCCTGTTGGGCACACGTTCGACAAATCCGAATTCTTCCAACTGGCTGAACGCTTCGCGCAGGATATGGCGTTTGGTGCCGTAACGCTCGACCAGGCTTTCCTCGCCCAGTTTGGTGCCAAAAGAGAATGTGCCGATTACAATGTCCTCATATAGCTCGGCCAGGACCGAGTGACTTTGAGTCGGCATATCAATCTCCTTCGCGCGAGAGCATCGGGGCGCTCCGGCCAATCCGCAGCGGTGCTCATGTAATTATTGTCAGGATAGACCGGCACGGGATTGTCGACAAGATTGTTTTGCGCCCCGCGCCGGGAACAGGGCATTGATCCGCGTGCTGGTGCGCCTATCCAAGGACCTCGCTCAATCCCGACCTGATGGCTTTTGCGACATGCTCTGGCGATTCCAGAAGGGCGAAATGCCCCAGACCCGGCAGGATGCGCACCGCAGCGTTGCGCGCCTGCGCCCCAATACGTTCGATTGGGCCGGGCGGGGTCATCTGATCCTCGGCGCCGGTGACAAAGACAAGCGGCAGGTCCGTTGCCACAAGCTGTGCGGTGGCATCGGGTCGGCAAATGGCCAGCTCGGTCTGATCCGGCATCAGGTCGATGGTTGACTGCGCCATGCTGACAATCATGTCACGCACCCGCGTTCCGCGATCGGTGGTCATCGCCGCCAGATTTTCATCGACCCATCCTTCGCCGTCACCGGCAACCACACGGTCGCGCACGGCCCGGCGTTTTGCTGCGTTGTCGGGAGCATCGGCAAGCGGGTTGAGCGCCAGAAGCACAACAGCGCGCGCCGCATGAAGCGCCCCAAGGTTTTGGGCCAGAACCAGCGCGCCGAGGGAAAATCCAATGGCAATGTCGCCGGATGTGACACGGCGTTCAAGCTGCGGTGCATAAGCGGCGGGTGTTGGCAGATCGACCCGAAACGGCAGGCGCGCCGCGCCGCCGATGTCGAGGCAGTCCAGAACCGGGGTGAACACCGCAGGCGTGCAAAGAGTGCCGGGCAGAAGATGCCAGTTTTGCATGGTTTCAGATGTCTCATTCATTCCGCAGAACTCCCTCTTTGGAAACAGGTTTGGCCCCGGTGGCGCGGTCGGTTGTGCCGGATTCGTAGCCCGGACCGGGGGGGGGTGCAAGCCGACCGAAGCGGCCTGGATCAGTGTATCCATCCATGATGGCGCTCCTTTTTGTTGCGGCATGTGGTCGTGAAGTTTTGAATTAAATCACAGTGTTACGTTGTAATTTGATCCCGTTCTTGTAGTCATTTCCAGCGATGAAAATCGGCCCCAGTATAGTCGCCGCAACAATGTGGCAATAATTGTTGACAAAAATGTAGATGATGCAACAATGAATTCCCAGAGCAGTGATGTCGCTGCGATTCCAGGGAGGATGGAATGGAAGATGACAGGGGTGCAGGGCAGGGGGCTGATCGGTCTGTTGCGCCGATCGTTTCAATGCGGGGGATCGTCAAAAGATTTGGCGGGGCAGTCGCGCTGGGGGGTGTCGATCTGGATGCCCATGCCGGAGAGGTTCTGGCAATTGTCGGCGATAATGGCGCCGGCAAATCGACATTGATCAAGATCCTGACCGGGGTCTTGAAACCAACCGAAGGGCGCATTCTTGTCGATGGTGAGGCCGTCGCCCTGAACGGGCGCAGTCATGCCATCGAACTTGGGATTGATGCGGTTTACCAGACGCTGGCGCTGGCCGGTGATTTGACGCCCGCCGCCAATATTTTCTATGGCAACGAATTGACCAAATCCGTTCTGGGCATTCCGATCCTCGACAATGCGCGTATGCAGGACGAAGCGGCAAAGGTGCTGTTTGAACGGTTCGGCACGCGTTTGCCGGACATGTACGCCCCGACAGACAGTCTTTCGGGCGGGCAGCGTCAGGCGGTTGCCATTGCCCGTGCGATCTATCACGCGGACCTGCGTGTATTGGTCATGGACGAGCCGACCGCAGCCCTTGGGCCACAGGAAACCGCGCGCACGCTGACGCTGATCAAGGCGCTGCGGGAACAGGGTCTGGCGGTGCTCTTGATCTCGCATTCTCTGGACGACGTGTTTGATGTTGCCGACCGGATTCAGATCATGCGCCGGGGGCAACGTGTTGGCGTTGTCCGCGTCGATGAGACCACCACCGAAGACGTGCTCGGCATGATTGTCGGCGCCAAGGCAGAAGGGGCAGCCGCATGACCGATGCGACCACAGCCAAGGAAAACATCCGGCCATCGACATTGATGGAGCTGGCATCGCGAAACCTGTCGGTGCTTGGCCCGGTGTCGATGATCCTGATGCTTATGGCGTTCATGCTGGTGGCTGAACCTGCCCGGTTCTTCCGCGCCTCCAACTTTGAAATCGTTCTGCTGGAGGCGGCGTTGTTCATGCCGATGGCGGTCGGCATGACATTTGTCATCGCGCAACGTGGTATCGACCTGTCGATTGGATCGGTGGCGGCGCTGAGCGCGTTGATCATGGCCTTTCTCATCAAGGAATATGGCTTTTCGCCTTATGTCGGCATTGTCCTGGCGATCTGTATTGGTGCGACGCTTGGCGCGATCAACGGCATCGTTGTCACCAAGCTGAATGTGCCTGACCTGATTGGCACCATGGCGATGGATCTGGTCTATCGCGGGATTGCGCTTGTCCTGGCCAAGGGATTGGTGCTTGCGAAATTTCCCGAAATCATCACCACAATCGGGCGCGGGCGGATCGAAGGTTTCTTGCCGGTGCCGGTGCTGATCGGTCTGGCGTCGATTGTTGCCGGGCATTTCGTGCTGACACGCACCTTTTTCGGCCGCTATGCGCTTGGCATCGGTTCCGATCCAGAGGCGTCTGAAATGGCCGGCATCGCGGTGCACCGGCAACGGATATTTGCCTATGCGCTTATGGGGGCGCTTGCGGGTCTTGCCGGTGTGATGCTGGCGGGCAAGTTGAACTCGATCCAGGCGACATCGGCAAGCTTTCTGAACCTGCATGTCATTGCTGCGGTTGTGGTGGGGGGAACGTCGCTCTTTGGCGGTCGTGCGTCGATGTTGGGCGGGCTCTGCGGGGTTATTCTTCTGGCGATGATCACAAATGCGACGATCATCTTGCGGATCGAATTCTTCTGGCAGTCGGTTGCGGCCGGCGCCGTGATTGTCATCTCGGTTGCGGCATATTCCTGGCTGCAAGCCAAGGACAAGGACGGCAACGGCAGTATCCTTGCGGCGATTGCCACACGCCAGAACCTGTCGATCCTCAAGTTTCTGGGGGGCCTGATCGCGGCGATTGCAGCGCTTTTGATCCTTGGATTTGCCTTCGGCACCAGTGCCGCAGCAGCCTGAAGCGTTCACCGATTATCCCGGCTCATCCAGCGCGTCTGACATTTCAGAACCCGGGCGCGTTGGATGATGCAAGGGCGCGCATGCAAACCGCGAACCGTACCTATCAAACCAATTTGAATACCAAGGGAGGAACTTATGAAATCTATCGTGACCTATACATTTGCCGCCGCGCTGGCCGCAATTGCGCCAACATGGGCGGCGGCGCAGGAACTTCCGCTTTTCACCCTGCCCGATGACGACGAGCGCGAAGTCTGGCGCCCTGAACAAGTCACCAAATCCGGCACGCTGGAGGCGCTGCAAGCGGCGGTTGCCGGTGCGCCGGTCAAAGTGTCGGTTGCCATCGAAAATCCGATCCAGATCGCCCTGGTGTATCCTTCGGCGGATACCTCGGACTTCTTCAACCGCAACTACATCGCGTTCACCTCGCGGCTGAATGAATTGGGCATTCCCTTTGAAACGACAGAATTCGCCACACGCATGAACGAGGGCGAATTGCAGAACCAATTCGTGGCGCAGATCGTCAATGACGCCGACCTTTGGGATTTCGTCATGTACGCACCATCAGAGCTGATGGCGCAGGGCGACAATATTCAGCGTCTTGTCGATACCGATGGTTTCACCACCATGATCTGGGGCAATCACACGCCGCTGAAGGATCTGACCAAACAACCGGTCACATGGTTCAACTTTGACTCGCCCTCGGGCGCCAAGGCGATTTGCGAATTCATGATTGCGGAACTGGGCAACGACAAACCCTATGCCCTGATCCGTGGCATTCCCGGATCCATCGACAATCTGCGGTCACAGACCTTTGCCGATTGTGTCGAGGAACACGGCAATTGGGAAAAAGTGGCCGAGCAATATGCCGATTTCAATCGCGAAAAAGGCTATTCGGCGATGGAGCAGATCATGACCGCCTTTCCAGAGGTTGAGGTGATCCACAATGCCAATACGGCGATGGGGATCGGCGCGGTCGAGGCACAGATCGCGGCTGGCAAGACCGACAAGTTCTTTACCACGGCCTGGGGTGGCACGTCGCTGGAACTTGACGCGATACGCGCCGGAACGCTGGATGCGACCCCGATGCGGGTGTCTGATGACATCGGCGCGGCGGCGGCTGAGGCCATCAAAGCGGTGATTGAGGGGCGCGAGGCAGAGTTGCCGTTGGTCTTCCTCGGGCGGATGAATATCGCGCACAAGGGACTTTCCGCGGCAGAGCTTGATGCGCTCGAAAACGAGGCGTTCCGCTATTCCGGTCTGGCACCGGTCAAGTAATCTCCCTTGGTCTTTCTTTGATGTAAAGAAGGCCGATCAACTCGACGACCGCCTTGGCGGTCGTCTTTTTACGTTTGCTCAACGTCCTGGGGGGCTGAAATGTGCCGGTCGCGCCTTGGCCGGTCCATGGCGGCATGGCGTTATCCCTGGGGCCAATCCCAAACGCGAATGACCTCACCACCCTGGCGCATTGCGTCCAGTTCGGCCTTGGTTGGCAGGTCGGTCGGAACCTCTGGCACGGCGGTGCCGGTCTGGTGTTGGCCTGCGTAAACCCATGCCGCCAAGGTGAAATCACCCGGGTCCAGCGTACAGGTCAGCTGCGGCACCCAGGTGCGGGGCGTCAGCAGGTTGGTGTTGGGTTCGGGGGCCGCAACGCGCGGCACACGGACCTCGGAACCGTTCAGACACAGCGGCAGATTGACGATAGAGGACATATCCGTCGCCGTTGTGATCCGTGCCAATGTGGCGCTGAGGTCGGGCTGCAAGGCCGGGCCGGGGGTCGGATCATCGCGGCGCAGGGCAAAACCGCCTTCAACCGTCTGAACCCGCCGTTTGGTGTGAATGCGGTGGATGCGCAGATGCCCGGGCGGGCGGGCCAAAAGCCAGGTTTCCACCTCAACCTCGGGCATAGGTGACCATGCAGAGAACAGCCAATCCGCCCCGATCCGCGCCATGCTTTCGCTGGTGCGCACAGCGGCCAATTCGCCCCGTTCGGAAAACGCCAGCATGTTGTCAAACGGGCCGTTTTCAAACGCCCGGCCTTCGGTTTCGACGCTGAAACCATAGCGGGTGGAATAGGCGAATTTGTTGTATTTCTCGGCGGTGCGCCCGAATGTCGGCGATTGCTGGCCGCCGGCCAGAACGGTCACATCGCCCTGATGTTCGAACTTCACCATGCCGGGTTCGGGCAGGCTTATCACCTGGGGGCGGTGCTGTGGCGGGGTTTCCCCGGCCTGCCAGAACGGGTGATCTTCTGGCAGGGCCAGCGGCGCAAAGGCCTTCATCGCCCAATAGGGCGAACCGGGGGAATTATAACGCTCTGCCATCGACAGTTGTGGATAGCCATAGCCGATGGTCAGCACGCCGCGCGGATCAGCGATCGGTTTGTCCGACCACCAGCGCAGGTTGCGCGCCCAAAGCCCGCGAAGTTCGCCCCAGGGCAGGGCCTCTTCGCCCGCCATCGCCAGCGTGCCCCAGAAACCGGCATGGGCAAACCGATAGGTCAGCGAGCGGCCATAGGGCAGCGCGGCACCGTCGGCGGCGTACCAATGGGCAATTTGCGGCGCGAATTTCCGGGCGCGGTCGCGGAACCGGTCACGGCGGGCCTTGTCGCTGTCCGGGCCATATTGCGCATAGATCAGCCCATAGAAATGCATCGCAAAGGGAATATAATGATCGGCCTGGCGGGATGATCCGTCACGATACCAGCCGTTGCCCATGTCCCAGCCTTCCAGCCGGTTCAGATTGCCCTCGATGATCGACAGGTCATGATCCACGCCGACACGGGTCAGACCCAGCGACACCAGCACATGGAAAAAGTTCCAGTTGTTGGGCGCCGGGTTCTGTTGCAGTGAATTCAACAACCAATCGCGCAGGGTATCGCGGCCGCGCGCGCTCATCCCGTCCCAGAAAACCTCAGGCGCGAGGGCCAGCGCATAGCCGATAGCGGCGCTTTCGACCATGCGTTGATCGCGGTCGGTGACGGGGCCCCAATATTCGGGATGCGCGGGGTCAGATCCGTTTTGCAATCCGGTGACGAATTTCTCGATCCCGTCAAACTGTCCACCCCCGGCCAAAAGCGGCGCAAGACCCCAGAACGGGCGCACCAATCCCTCCAGATCGGCGGCGGTCGCGTGGAAATGCGCGCCCGTCGCGCCAAGGGTCACACGGGCGCAGCCGGGCGAAAACGCATCAAGCAACGGCGCGGTCAGGTCCGCAACCGCGCGCTGTGCATCGGCGCGGCTGGCGAAGGGGTTGCCCGCCATGGGGTTGGCCATGGTCTTGGTTGGGAAATCTTTCATCATGCCACCAAATGTCGTTTGCGCGGGTCGGGGATCGGCACTGCCGAGATCAAGCGCTGGGTGTAGGGGTCCTGCGGCGTATCGCAAATCTGAACCGCGCTGCCGGTTTCGACCACACGGCCCTTGTGCATTACCGCCACGCGGTCGCAGAAATAGCGCACCACGCCGATGTCATGGGCGATAAACAGGATCGCAAGGTCCAGCTCGTCGCGCAAATCAAGCAACAGGTCGAGGATCTGCGCCCGGATCGAGCCATCAAGCGCCGAGGTCGCCTCGTCCGCGATGATCACCCGCGGATCAAGCGCGATGGCACGTGCGATGCCGATCCGCTGGCGTTGGCCACCGGAAAAGGCATGTGGATACCGTTCCATCGCCGAGGGCGGCAGGCCGACCCGTTCCAGCAATGCACCCACCCGTTGGCGCAGGGCAGCGCCCTTGAGCAGGCCGTTCACCAACAGCGGCTCGCCGATGATCTGTTCCACCGTCATACGTGGATTGAGCGAGCCGTAGGGATCCTGAAAGATCATCCGCATCTCGCGGTAGACCTGTCCGTCACGAAAGCTGGCCTTGTCGGTCAGATCAAGCGGGCCGTCATCGCGACTGTGATAAACTGCGGTCCCGGCTTGCGGTTGGAACCGCCCCATAAGCACCCGCGCCAGCGTCGTTTTGCCGGACCCGGATTCCCCAACAATCCCAAGGATTTCGCCGCGCCGCAAGTCGATCGAGACATTGTCCAGCGCCTGCACCCCGCCCGAAACCTTGCGGAGCAGCTTCTTCTTGGTGGGAAAGGCCAGCGACAGCCCATGGGTTTCGATAAGCACCTCGTCCGAGGCGGGCTTGGCGCGGCCATGGGGCGCCTCATCCAATCCCATCGAGGCCTTGAGCAGCTTCTTGGTATAGGCATGGGTCGGGGAATGAAACACCTGATCTACCGCGCCGGTTTCGACCACCGCACCATGCAGCATGACAACCACCTGATCTGCGATTTCGGCCACCACGCCCATATCATGGGTGATGAACATCACCGCCATGTCGCGGGTTTCCTGCAAGCCTTTCAACAGCTTCAGGATCTCGGCCTGGGTTGTCACATCTAGCGCCGTGGTCGGCTCATCCGCGATCAGGATGTCCGGTTCACACCCCAGCGCCATGGCGATCATCGCCCGCTGGCGCATGCCGCCGGAATATTCAAACGGGTATTTGTCGATGGCATGATCCGGATCGGCAATCTGGACGGCGCGCAGGGCGTCGATGGCCTTGTCGCGCGCTTGCGACGGGGTCACATCCTGATGCAGCAGGATCGCTTCGATGATCTGTTCGCCAATGGTGTGCACCGGGCTGAGCGACGACATCGGTTCCTGAAAGATCATTGCAATCCGCGCCCCGCGCACGGCGCGAATTTCGGCACCATCAGGGTCGAGGCCAGAAAGCTCGATCTTCTGCCCGGCCTGCACATCGACAAGGTTGATCGCGCCGGATTTGATCACCGCCGGTTCGACGATGTTCAACACTGCTCGCGCCGTCACCGATTTACCGGACCCGGATTCCCCGACAAAACACGTGGTTTCCCCCAGTTTCAGATCAAAGCTGACGTCGGAAATTGCCGTCGTCTCGCCCTTGCGGTGGGGAAAGGCCACCGAGAGGCCGCGAACTTCGAGAATGGTATCATTCATGATGCGTTCCTCACTTTGCATAGGGGTCAGCGGCGTCGCGTAGCCCGTCACCGATGAAGTTCATCGCCAGCACGGCAATCACGATGGCAGCCCCCGGCAGAAGCAGCCAGGGCGCGGTGGCCAGGGTGCGAATATTCTGTGCCTCTTGCAGCAAAACGCCCCAGGAAATCACCGGCGCCTGCAGGCCGAGACCGAGGAAGGAGAGCGCGGTCTCGGCCAGGATCATCGCCGGCACGGCAAGCGAGGCAGCGGTGATGATGTGGCTGGTAAAGGCGGGCACCATGTGCCGCACGATTACCCGCAGGTGCGAACAGCCGTCATAACGTGCGGCGGCGACGTAATCCTCGCCATTGAGGGCAAGGAACCGACCCCGCACCACCCGCGCCAGTTCCGTCCAGCCAAGGAAGGACAGGATCAGCGTGATGGCGAAATAGGTCTGCAAGGGCGACCAATCCGACGGCATGGCGGCGGCCAGCCCCATCCAGAGCGGAATGGTCGGCAGCGACCGCAGGAATTCAATGGCGCGTTGGGTCACGGCATCGAACCAGCCGCCGAAATACCCCGCCGCGCCGCCAATGATGACGCCGAGAAACAGGCTCATGATCACGCCCACAAGTCCGACAGACAGCGAAATCTGTGTGCCGTAGACCAGACGCGAGAACATGTCGCGGCCCAGCCGATCCGCACCAAACAGATAGAATGGATCGCGGCTGCGCTCTGGTCCCAGCAGGTGGATGTCGGTCGGGATCAGGCCAAACAGCTTGTAGTCCCAGCTGCGCTTGAAGAAGCTGAGATAGATCTTCTTTTCTTCGTCAATCACAAAGGTGCGGCGCAGGGCCTCGGGCTCGATCTCGACCTTGTAGCCATAGACATAGGGCCGAAGGGTCCAGCCGCCGTCGGTGCGGTCAATGAAATGCAGCGCCTGCGGTGGGGCATAGGTATAGCGCGCCTTGATGTTGCCGGGGTCGTTCGGGGCCACAAAACCCGCGAAGATCGCGACAAAGACGAACAGCGCCAGCACCCAGAGGCTGATCACGGCAAGACGGTGTTTCGCGAAACGGCGGCGGATCAATTGCCATTGGCTCTCGGTGCCGTGGCTGTGGTCGATGCGGGGGTCAACCTCGCCCACGGGGGCGGGGGAATTTGCGGATGTTGTGAGGGTCATCAGTTGGCTCCCACCATGCCAAGCCGGATACGCGGATCAATCCAGGCCAGCAGAAGATCGGAAATCAGGGTGCCAACCAGCGTCAACAGCCCCATGAACATGATCAGCGCGCCGGCAAGGTACATGTCCTGGCTCAGAAGTGCGCGCAACAGGATCGGCGACAGGGTTGGCAGGTTCAGCACGATGGCAGTCACGAAAGACGATGAAATCACCGTCGGCAACACCCAGCCAATGGTAGACACCAGCGGATTCATCGCCACGCGCACCGGATAGCGCCAGATCAGCCGACGCCGGGTCAGCCCCTTGGCGCGGGCGGTCAGCACATAGGGTTTGTTCAATTCGTCCAGCAGGTTGGCGCGCAGCACCCGCACCAATTGCGCGGCACCCGCGGTGGAAATCACCAGGATCGGTGCCCAGACGTGGCTGGCGAAATCAAGGAAGCGGTCCAGCGACCAGCGGGCATTCATGTATTCGGTCGAAAACAGCCCGGTAATGGTCACGCCGAACCAGTTGTAGCAGATGTACATCAACACCAGCGCAAAGAGAAAGTTGGGAATGGCGAGGCCAAGAAAGCCAAGGATCGTGGCCACGTAATCGCCAATCGAATATTGGTTCACGGCGGAATAGATGCCGATGGGAACCGACACGGCCCACATGACCACCACGGCGGTCAGCTCGACCCCCAGCGAAATGCCAATCCGCTGCGAGAAGATCTCGGCAACCGGGGTCTGCATTTCAAAGCTGTAGCCAAAGTTGCCGCGCAGGATTTCCGACAGCCAGGCCAAATATTGCACAAGAACCGGTTGGTCCAGCTTGTACCGGTCACGCAGCGCGATGATCGTGTCTTGGTCGACGTTTTCCCCCGCCGCTGAAAGGCTGGCAATATAGGAGGTGACAAAATCCCCCGGTGGCAGCTGGATCACGACAAAGACGACAACGGACAATGCCAGTAGCGTCAAAAGCATCGTGACCATTCGACGGGCCAGATAGGTCAACATGTGCTCCCCTCCCTTGGTGCGGCGTATTGGGTCGGGCGCGGACCATTGGCCAACGCCCGACTGTGATTACTTTTTGTAATAAAGCTGCGCGGTTTCCATCGGGCCGGGCTGGGGATAGACCCACGTATAGACCTGACCCTCAGGCACGTTGCCCAGGTTTTTGTTGGCAACAATATAGCCATCCGCCGGAAGCACAGTGCCCATCACATAGAACTGGTCCGCCGCGATCGTGAGGATTTCGTCAAAGATCGCCTTTTGCGCGTCTTTGTCGGCGGTTGCGATCAGTTCCAGATAAAGGTCCATCTGCTTTTGCACCTCTGCGGGGGGCGCTTCGGCCAATGTGCTGCCGCCAGCCATAAAGTATTGTGCCCATTTTTCGGCAAAGGCGGATTCAAGATTGAACGGGAAATAGAACCGCGGATCAAGCAACGCATCGCTCATGCCGCCATCACCCCACCAGACATGCATGTCATGCGTGTTGTTCTGAATGCGTTCATATACCAGGCTGCGTTCGGCATTGCGCGCATCAAGGTCGATGCCGATCTCTTTCCACTGTTCGGCAATCAGCTGGGCAATATCATTGAACTCGGTCTGATCCGACGGCGAAAACAGCTGGATGCGGATCGGCTCACCGTCAAAACCAAGCCGGATGTCATCGCCATTGCGTTCGGTCAGGCCAAGCCCATCCAACAGTTCATTTGCGGTGTCGGGATCGTAATCGGTGAATTGCTTGGCCAGGGTTTCGTTATAGAATTGCGACGACGGGCGCGGCGCGGCCTGATAGGGTTCGCCCTGTCCGGCAAAAACCACATCAATGATTTCTTCGCGGTCCATCGCCATCGACAATGCGGTGCGGAAGGCCTTTTCGTTGTAAAGTTTGCGCTTTTCCGGGTCTTCGTGCGTCAGGTTGAGCTGAAAGATCGCGTGGTTCATCCGCGCATCAGTGGTGGATTTCAGAGTATAGCCACCTTTTTCCTGTCCGTCGAAAATCACCGGCTTGTTGGTCACAGTGGCGAAGTGACGGTTGGAAAAGTCGATCTCGCCATTGATCACTTTCAACACGATGTCTTCGACATTCTCGGTCTGAACCATCTGCACATTGTCGATGTAGGGCAGCTGATTGCCGTCGGTATCGACCTTGAAGAAATAGGGATTGCGTTCCCATTCGATCAATTGGTTCAGCCCATCATAAGGCGTGACCTGACGCCAGGCGAACAGCAGTGGGCGGTCCTCATCCACGAAGTTGAAGAAGCAGCTTTGCTCCATCGCCTGCGTCCAGCTGTCAAAACCCGCCGCCTGGGCGGTTTCATTCGCCTCTGGGTTCACGTCGGGGAAATATTTGCCACAATAATGCTTGGCCGCGTTGACAATGAATTGCCCTTCGACCGAGGCCAGTCGTTCGAGAAACAGACCGTTGGGATCGCTCAGGGTGATCTTGAAGGTAAGCGGGTCAATGACCTCGCCGCTCATCTTGGCCCATTCAAACCCGTTGGCCTTGCGCCCGCCATAGGCCGGGCTGCGCATCACGTTCAGCGCGAACAACAGATCTTCGGCGGTAAAATCTTCGCCGTCGGACCATTTGTGGCCTTCGCGCAGATAAAAGGTGAATTCGGTCGCGTCTTCGTTGACTTCGAACCGTTCGGCCACGTTGGGCACAACCTTGGTCCATTCATGGTCATAGGCGACCAGCGGCTGATAGCCCACGGTGCGGCGAATCCAGCCGGTGTCATAGGTGCCTTTGAGCGCCGAGCGCCAGGTGCCGCCATAGCTGCCCACGGATTCCAATGGCGTGACAACCATCGGGTTTTCCGGCAGTCGCGCGTCGACTGGCGGCAGGTCGCCGGCGTCAACCGCGGCCTTCAACGTCGGTGCCTCGGTATAGTCCTGCCCGAAGGCCGGTCCGGCCAGCGCCACCAGCGCCGCCAGTGATATCCCGGTGAAATTCATTCTCTGCATTTGGGTCTCCTCCCTTGAAGTGCCTAAATTCTTGTTTGTCTACTGACGGCAGAGTGCCAGCAGGTGGTGCACGTCGTCCTGAAATTGGCTTTCGGTATCCGCCCGTACGAATTCAAGAAAACCACTGCGCGGGTGCGGCCAGCGGGGGGCGGGCGTCCATGCGTCGAACAGCGCGCGCCAATCGCCGACCCCCTCGGCCAGCGGGCGACGTTCCTGGCCCTGATCGGTCATGATCCAGAAAAAGACATGCAAATCGCCCAAGTGCGGCGCGAGCATTGCCAGCTCCTCCAGCCAGCGCGCGCGCCCCCGTCCCGGAACCGGTTGCCAATAGCTGAACAGGTTGTCGTGATCGGCGGCGGCAAACAGCGCCAGCGTATCCTCGGCCTCTTCGGTCAATGTGTTGCGGTGATATTCGACGCTGACGGTGATGCCGTCCATGGCCGCCATCCGGGCCATTTCGTGCAGGTCGCGGGCTGCGTTTTCGAACGCCGCCGCGCCCGCGTCGGACCGCTTCGCCTCTCCGGCCCAGACCCGAATGTTGCCCGCGCCAAGCGCCTTGGCCGCTGCCAGAACCATGCCAAAGTCCCGCATCGCATCCGGCGTGCCGGCACGGACATAAGTACCATAAGAAACCGGCGCGACGCCCCGCGCACGGCAGAGATCGCCGATGCGGCGGGCATTTTGAGGGTCGCCCGGCGGCACATGTTTGTCAGCACCCCATTCGATCACCGTCACGCCATTGCGCGCCGCCAGGTCGATGACCTCCTCCGGTGTGAGCGCGCGAAACGTGACCGAGCAAAGACCGGGGCGGATCATGCCACCCGCTCCCAATCGGCCATAATGACCTCGTTCAAAAGCGGCTCGCCCCGGGCAAAACGCGCAATGTCGCTGATGACCAATTCGGTCATATCGCAAACCTCGCAGCCGAAAGACCCGGCGATATGCGGCGTGATCGTCACATTGGGCATGTCCCAAAGCGGCGATGTGTCGTGCAAAGGTTCGGGGTCGGTCACATCCAGCACCGCAAACAGCCGCCCATCGGCCATTGCGGTTTCCAGCGCCGCAGAGTCGATGATCCGCCCGCGCGCAGTATTGATCAACAGCGCCCCGTCCCGCATCCGGGCAAATTCCGCCGCGCTGAAGCTGCGTTCCGTGGTGGGCAACAGCGGCTGGTGCAGGCTGACCACGTCGCTTTGCGACAGGAGGACGTCCATGGATACCTTTTTCGCCCCGAAGCCTGCGGCGGTTTCGGCGCTGACAAAAGGGTCATGAAGCAGGACGGCAATCTGATGGCGGCGCAGATCTTCGGCCACCCGGCGTCCGATCCGGGACGCGCCGATGATGCCGACGGTTCGCCCGGTGTTGCCGATCGTCCCGGCAAGTTTTGTGCTGCGGGTTGCGATGCGCGACCGCTGGCTGTGATAGACGCCGCGCCATTCCTGGACCCGTTTCAGATGCAGCAGGATATGCGCCAGGGTGAATTCGGCAACGGGGCGGGCATTGGCCTCGGCACCGCTGATCACGGTCAGGCCGGACGTGGCGGCATCACGGTCAAGGATGCCTTTGACCGTCCCGGCCAGATGCGCCACCAGTTTGAGCCGCGGCATCTTGCGGCGCAATTCCGCGTCAATCGGATTGGACTTCCAGCCGGTCACAAGGATGTCGACCTCTGACAGATGCGCCACAACAGCGGCGTCGTGCAGATTTGCAATGGGTTTGGGGTGCAGCAGGTTGGTTGCCGCCGCCAGTTTCGCCATTTGGTCAGCACCACAGGGGGCGGGAAAATGGATGTCGAACTCTTTTGGTGTCAGTTGAACCAATGATGAAAAGCGCATCCAAACCTCCCTGCGACACGTCCGGTCGAAAGTAGATTTGCATTGTTTGCACGTTAATGCAAGAAATTCCTATTTCATGCAAAAATCTTGCATAAAACTTGCATTGCCGCTTAACTGACTGACAATTCGCAGTTAAATACGTTCCGCCACCGTTTCCGCCTGTTTCAGGATCACCTGCGTCAGGATTTGTTGTGCGGGTCGGTCGGGCTGGGCGCTGCGCGTACACAGAAGGCGAATCGCCTCGTGCCCCAGATATTCCCAATCCACGATCAATGTGCTGAGCAAGGGCGAAGAGAATTCGGCCAGCGGTAAACCGTTGAATCCAAGGAGCGACACCTCATGCGGGACGTCGATGCCGCGCATCCGCAATTCTTGCATGACCGAAAGCGCAACACTATCCGCGGAACAAAAGACAGCGGAATAGGGCAGGGGCCCTTTGTTCAGAAGGCGTTTCATGATGATCTGCGCGTCCTGTTCGGTCACGTTTTCCATCTCGATGAAGTCGCAATTCAAGCCTTCAAGCTCTGCCTGATCAATCGCGGTCAGGAACCCCTGGGTGCGCGCCGCCAGGGTCGCCCGACGTCGTGTGCCCAGCTGAAGAATGCGCCGATGTCCCATTTGCATCAGGTATTGTGCGGCCAGCCGCCCGCCCTGATAGTTGTTTGGCGCGATCTGATCATGGGTCATCGACGGGTCGAGCCCGTTGACAAGCACCGCCGGATGCCCGGTTTCGTACAATCTTTTCAAAAGATCCTGCGATGGATCGACGCCGGCAAACAGAACGCCGGTTTCCGACCCGCCCAGAATGCTTTCGGGGATGTTGCCGTCCTGGCCCAACAGGGCCAGTTCGATCCGCAATCCGTATTGGCGGGCGGCTTTTTGGATGCCGGTCATGACGAAATGATAGATGGAACCCGACCCCGAATTCAGATCGACCTGCTTGAGAAACAGCAAGGCGCGCTGCATCCGGTGATTGACGATTTCGGTGCCATCGGATGGCAGGGTGATGGGCGTGCCAAGGTCGGCAGCGGCGCGCAGCACCTTTTGCGTTGTTGTGGGGCTGATCCCCGGCGCGCCGGACAACACCCGCGACACCGTCGAAACCGACACGCCCACCGCCTGTGCGATATCCTCTTGTCTGACTTTGGATTGCCGCATCTGCTACTCCCGCCTGAAGGTTTCATCGGGCGAAAACATGAATGCCCTCCCTGTTCTTGATCGAAAGGGAGGGCAATGCAAGTTTTTTGCATGATTTTGCGCAATCTTGGCGGGCGGCGGGGTGGTTCGCCCGCCGCAAGACCGGCGGGGGGCGTATTCTATCCCTGCCGGACAACCTGATGCTGTTCGCCCAGGCCCGCGATCCCCAGGCGCATTTTGTCGCCTGCCTTCAGGAACTTGGGCGGTGTCATGCCCAATCCGACGCCCGGCGGTGTCCCGGTCGAGATGATATCGCCCGGCTGCAATGACATGTAGCGCGACAGATAGGACACCACATGCGCCACACCGAACACCATCGTTTTGGTGGAACCGTCCTGCACCTTTTCGCCGTTCAGCTCCAGCCACATGGACAGGTTCGCGGGGTCTTCGACCTCGTCACGGGTCACCAGCCACGGACCGGTCGGCCCGAATGTGTCGGCCGATTTGCCTTTGACCCACTGACCGCCGTGTTCAAGCTGAAAGGCCCGTTCCGACACATCATTGATCACGCAATAGCCGGCCACATGATCCAGTGCGTCTGCTTCGGAAATGTTTTTCGCCTCTTTGCCGATCACGACGCCCAGCTCGACCTCCCAGTCGCCTTTTTCGGCACCGGGCGGCAGGATCACGTCGTCATTCGGGCCACAGATCGCCGAGGTGGCCTTCATGAAGATCACCGGCTCTGTCGGCACCGCCATGCCGCTTTCTTCGGCATGGTCGGCATAGTTGAGACCGATGCAGATGAATTTGCCGACGCCGCCGACGCAAGCGCCAATCCGGGTGCCCGCATCCACGACCGGCAGATCACCGGCGTTGACAGCGCGCACCCTGTCGAGGCCCGCAGGCGTCAGTGTGTCGCCGCCAATGTCATCCACCACGCCAGAGAGGTCGCGGATCGTGCCGTCGCTGTGCAAGAGCGCCGGGCGTTCGGCGTTTTCGGGGCCAGTGCGGAGAAGTTTCATGCGGTTTCCTTGTGTCTTTCTACGGGTTTCGCGGTGCGGCGGAGCAGCCGTTCCAATTCGCTGAGAGTGATCTCATCCGGTTGCGCGGTGGGCGGCCGCACGAGGGTGTTGGCAAAGACACCGTCCTGTTTCAGCAGCGCCTTGTGCACGTGATAGAACATATCGCCGGACTGAAATCCCAACCGGCTGACCGGCAGGATCTGGGTTTCGATGATCTGTGCGGCGTCGTCTTCGCGGCCTTCTTCCAATGCGGTCCAGACGGCCATGAATTCCGCCGCCTGGCTGGCAAAGGGCATCGTGCCACGCGCGCCACGCCGGTGTTCCTCGACCAGGGTGCCGCCGCCCGCGCCGCCCAACACGGTAAGCTTGCCCGCGACCGCGCGCACCATGGCACCGGCCTGGGCCACGGTGGGGTTGGTTTCGACCTTGATGGTATCGACCAGCGGCACGGTCTCGGCAATGCGCAGGGCCAGCGCGGGCGAGATTGGCGCTTGCGGCACGTCCTGGAGGATGATCGGCAAATTGGCCGCCTCGGCGATGCGCGACAGATGTTCGATCACCGGGTCAGGCCCCAGCGCAAAGAAGTCCGGCGGCCAGATCATCAGTCGATCCGCCCCGGCCTCTGCGGCCTCGGTTGCCAGTTGCACGGCGGGCGCGGTGCCGGGGGCCGAGGTGTTCATGATCACCGGCACCTGGCCTTCGACCTGATCGACCACGGCGCGCAGGATCTCGCGGCGCTCGTCCGGGGTAAGTTTGAAGATTTCGCTGCCGATGGCGATGCCGATGCCATGCACGCCGGTGGCAAGTGTGGCATCGACCTCGCGGCGCAGGCTGGCATAGTCAATGCTCAGATCGCTGCGGAACGGCGTCAGAAGGATGGGCACAATGCCCTCGATTCCGGTCATGTCTCGGCCTCCATGGTGGTGTCGAGCGCGAAAACCTCGCGCAATTCGTGGTGGACAGGTTTGTGATCGGCGCCCTCGGTCTCCATCAGCGGTGCCATCTCGCGCCACCAGCGGGCTGTCACTCCGCTGGGGGGGGCGGTTGTGCCGGTAAACGGGCGATCACGTTCCTGAAAGGCAAAGATCGTCTGGCCAGAGCGATAGAGAAAGAAGCGTATGATGCCACTGGATTGCATCTGCTCCTGCATCTCGGGCCAGATCGTGGCGTGGGCGGCCTCATAGGCGGCTTCGGCCCCTTCGCGCAGCTGCATGGTCCAGGCACGGCGATAAAGCGTCATGCCGCAATCCTGTTGTCGTCGATGTGATCCCAGATGATCTCATATCCCAGCCCCGGCGCCTGCGGCAGGTGCACATAGCCCTCACCGTCCATCGGATCGCAATTGCGTTTCAGATAGGGATGCGGCGCGTCGTAATCGACGCCCGGCGCCAACAGCCCCTTTTCGTACCATTCGCTGGTATCTTCCGATGTCGCGCCCATGACCTGAAGATTGCCCCAGCCCGCCATGTGGATCTCGCAGCGTTGGCCAAAGGCCTCGCAGACCACGGCGGTCTTGCGGCATCCGGTGACGCCGCCACGGCGAATGTCCATGCGGCTCATGTCTGATGCCCCCTGAAGAATCCATTCGGCGCGGGTAAAGACACCCCCGGCGGCAATTTCGGGCGCAAGGATCGGGATCGACAGCTCGCGGCACAGGCGGCGATAGCTTTCGACCCTATATTCCGGCATCGGATGTTCGAACCAGTAGAAGTCGTTCTTCTCCAGCTCGCGGCCAACCTTTATGGTCTCTTCGATGGTGTGATAGGTGCCCCAGACATCATACATCAACACCATGTCCGGCCCCACGGCCTCGCGCACGAGGTTGATGGTTTCGATGTCAAAGCGGATGTTTGACGGGCGGCCATTGGTGGGTTTGCCGGTTTCGGGGTTCCAGAAGTAATGCGGATGGATCTTGTAGGCCTGATAGCCCTGGGCTTTGCATTCCAGCGCATGTTCGGCATAGACCTGTGGCAGGCCGATATTGGGATAGGTCGAGGCATAGGCCGGCACCTTGTCACGCGCCCCGCCCATCAGCTTGTAAACCGGCAGGCCCGCATGACGGCCCGCCAGATCCCAGAGCGCGCAATCAATCACGCTTTGCGCCACTTCGGGGATGTTGCGCACCCACATCCATTTCCAGATCAGCTCGCGATCCAGCGGATCGGCACCGAGGATCATGTCGCGGACCTGGCCCTCGATCAGGCGCTGTTCGTCCGGCCCCATGCCATCCTGATCGCCATGTTTGCCACCGCCAAGGAAATAGCCGGTCAGACCTTCGTCGGTGTCGATACAGGTGATCGTCTGATGCACCTCGGCCTTGGGTTTCAATTGCGCATGGCCAATATCCCAGCGGTCGGCATGGGTGCGAAACCGGATTACGCGGACATCGGTGATTTTCATTGATGCCCTCCGCGCAGGGCCTCTTCGGTTTTGGGGTCAAACCCGTGCAGCTTGCCCGGCATGACCGAAAAATGCACCAGATCGCCGATCGACTGGCTGACACGCTCGCGCGTGGTCATGATGATCGAGTTGGCGCCCGCGCGCAGCGTCAGCTGGGTTTCCGCGCCGGTGGGTTCGATCAACGCGAGTTTGGCGGGGATGCCCGTGTCAGACAGGCGGATGTCCTCGGGGCGGAAACCGGCGGTGACGGGCTGGCCGTGGCTGAGCGGCACCGGGGCCTGACCCAGCGGTGCGCCGTCTTCGGTTTCCAGCATCGCGCCATTCGCCCGCGCGGGGATAAAGTTCATCGCAGGCGAGCCGATGAAGCCGGCAACAAAGATACTGGCCGGATTGTCATACAGCTCCAGCGGGGTGCCGATCTGTTCGACATGGCCACCGCGCATGACCACAATCCGGTCGGCCATGGTCATGGCTTCGATCTGGTCATGGGTAACATAGATCGTGGTGGTTTTAAGCCGCTGGTGCAGCTCCTTGATCTCGGAGCGCATCTGCACCCGCAGCTTGGCATCAAGGTTCGACAGGGGTTCGTCAAACAGGAACACCTTGGGATCGCGCACAATGGCGCGGCCCATCGCCACCCGTTGACGCTGCCCCCCCGAGAGCTGGCGGGGATAGCGGTCAAGCAGCGGCGTCAGGTCAAGGATCTCGGCGGCGGCGTTCACCTTGCGGTCGATTTCGTCCTTTGGCTGTTTCGCCAGACGCAGCGAAAACGCCATGTTCTTGGCGACGCTCATATGCGGGTAAAGCGCATAATTTTGAAACACCATGGCGATGTCGCGGTCTTTTGGGACCAGCGTGTTGATTACGGTTTCGTCGATGGCGATATCGCCGCCCGATATGGTTTCCAGCCCGGCAATCGACCGCAGCAGGGTGGATTTGCCACAGCCCGACGGGCCGACCAGCACGGTGAATTCACCGTCGCGAATATCGAGGTCGATGCCATGCAGGACCTCGACAGCGCCATAGGATTTGCGGATGTTTCTAAGTGCGACAGAGCCCATGGGTCTATCCTTCCTTGGTTTCAGTTGCGGCGGGGCCAAAGGCCTCCTGCACATGTGCGGGCGGGCGGTGGCCCTTGGGGTCACGGGGGGTGGCGACGCGGCCGCCGGTCAGGTCAGGGCGCGGGGCCATCAATTCGTAAAGCGGCGAGGTTTCGCCACGGTCGACGCATTCGACCAGCGCGTTTGTTTGACGAGCTGCGGCGATAGCCAGCGCCCAGGGCTGTTCGCAGGTGTTGTGGAGGATGACCGGCACCTGCGCCGCTTCGGCCATGTCGAGGATGCGCAGCGCCTCGGTCACGCCGCCGGCCCAGGCCACGTCCGGTTGCAACACCCCCACCACGCCCGAGCGCAGCAGGTCGGCGCAATCGGCGCGCGAGAAGGCAAAATTGCCAAGCGCCAGCGCGATTTCCGGGTCCATTTCGCGGCGGATCTTCTGCAATCCGTCGATGTCCTGTGGATGGATCGGGTCTTCGATCCATTTGACGTTCAGATCGGCCACGCCTTCGGCAAAACGCAGGGTGTAATCCGCGTCCCACGCAAGGAAGGCGTCGATCATGATCGGCACGCCTTCGCCTGCGGCCTCGGCAAAGCGGTGCATCAGCGCGATGTTGGCTTTCAGCCCCTCATCACCCGATTCCGGCCCATATGGCGCTGCGGCCTTCAGCCCGTGAAACGGCCCGCCGGCAAAGGCCTCGGGGCGCGGGGTTGTCATGTAGACGGGGAGGTCGTCTACATCCGCGCCGCCGAGGATCTCTAGCAGCGGCTCGTTGGCGGCTTTGGCAGATAGATCCCAAAGCGCGATATCAACACCAGCCACCGCCATCATCGCAAAGCCGGACCGGTCGTTGGGCAAGAGCGACGCCGCCATCTGGTCATTGAGCAGCGCCAGATCCTTCAGATCTTCGCCGACCAACAGCCGCGAAAGATGCGCATTGACGATCATTTCGACGATTTCGCCACCATTGGTGCAGCCCCAGCCGGTGCTGCCGTCTTCGCCCGTGACCCGGACAAAGACCTTTTTCGTGGGCCACATCCAGCTTGCCCTCTGCTCGGCAAAGCGGGGAAAGCGGGACATGGGCGCGGCGACGCGGCTGGTTTGCAGCTTCTGGGAATTGAAGCCGCAATCCACGGCCCGCGCAGTGATCGAGGTGATCTTCATCCCTTGACCGCCCCGGCCAACAGACCGCGTGTGAAGTAACGCTGGCCGAAGAAGAACACCAACATGATCGGCAGGGCCACAATGGTTGCGGCGGCACCGACATATTGGAATTCCAGCGTGAAGAGTTCGACAAAGCTGGCCAATCCGATGGTCACGGTCTTGTTTTCATTGGATTCCAACAGGATCGAGGCAAAGGCGAATTCCGACCATGCGCCGACAAAGTGCCACATCGAGGCGGTGATCAGCGCCGGCGTCGCCAGCGGCAACACCACCATGACCATGCTTTGCAACCGGCTGGCACCGTCGATCATGGCGCTTTCTTCCAGTTCCTTGGGGATCTCACGCAGGGATGACGCGATGATCCAGGTCGCAAACGGCAGACCAAAGGCGGAATAGAGCAGCACGAGGCCAAACAAGCTGTCCTGCAATCCGATCATCGACATCAACCGATAGGTCGGCAGCAACAGCGCCGCGCCCTGAAACATCCGGCTGATCAACAGCCCGCCCAGGATAAGGTCGCGACCGGGGAAGTTCAGCCGGGCAAAGGCATAGCCCGCCAGCGTGCCAAAGACCAAAACGATCACGGTCGAGCTGATGGCGATGAAGAAGCTGTTGCCGATCAACTGCGGCCAATCCAGCAATTGCCCCTTTTGGTGGGTGGGTGAAAACAGCGCCTTGTAAGCATCCAGCGTCGGCGATTCCGGCCAGAAGGACACCGGCAGCTGTGCCAGCTCTGCCTGTGTCTTGAACGACGCAAGGAACAGCCAGAACACCGGAAACAACACATAGAGCGAGATTATGAGGCCGACAAAGCTGAGGAAAACCCAGTAAAGCGTGCGGGGTTGTTCGTTCATTTCTGACCCTCCGACGCCCAGGAGCGGCGATTGACATAAAGATAGAGCGCCACGATCGAGGCCAGCATCACGAGGTTGATCACCGACATGGCCGAGGCGACGCCCCAGTTGAAGAATTCGAAGCTCTGTTGATAGATGTAGGTCGCCATGATCTGGCTGGCATTGGCGGGGCCGCCGCCGGTCATGATCCAGGGCAGGGCGAATTCCGCGGTGATCCAGATCATCGAAATCACGGTCACGGCAGTCAGCGAAAAGGCGATATTGGGCAGGGTGACAAAGCGGAACCGCTCGACGGCATTGGCGCCATCCATCCGGGCCGCTTCGACCTGATCATCCGGCACAGCGCGGATCGCGGCGCACAGGATCAGCGCCACCAGCGGCATCTTGCGCCAGATCAGCACCACCACCAGCATCCACATCACAAGGTCAGGATCACCCATGAAGGAAATCGTGCCCTCGGTCAGCCCGCTTTGTTGCAGGGTCTGGCCGATGATGCCCACCTGTCCGTGCAGCATCCATTTCCACGCCATCGCCGTCACCACATCGGGCAACACCCAGGGCAACAGGATCAGCGCGCGCAACCAGCCGGTCAAGCGGCCGTCAATTGCCAGGAATGTCCCCACGCCCAAGCCCACGGTGACACAAAGAAATGTGCCACCGAGAATCCAGATCGCGGTGTTTTTCAGAACCAGCCCAAAGACCGGATCAGCGGCCAGCGCCTTGAAATTTCCAAGCGTGCCAAAGCCGCGTTCCATCCCCATCACCACCTGGGTGAGGCTGAGCGTGGCCACGTTGTAAGTGGGCCCGACAACAAACGCCACGACGGCGGCCACCACGGGCAAGATCAAGGCATACGCCAGTAAACGATCGCTTCGCAGCATCGTCAGGCCCTCCTTTTTATTCGAGTGTGTTGACGGCTTAGCCGCGGATCAGGTCGATCTGGCCTTGGGCGGCCGTTGTCGCTTCATCCAGGGCTTCCTGCGGCGTCTTCTGGCCGAGGATGGCCTGTTGGATCGCGGTGCCAAGCGCGGATTCAATGGCCGAAACGCCAATGAAACGCGGCATCGGTGCGCCACCCTGGAACAGGCTGCCCTCGTCATAGGCCTTGACCCAGTTCGGCCAGGCTTCTTTCAATTCGGCATTGTCCCAGGCGGCCTTGCCGGCCGGAATGCGCGCGATTTCTGGCTGGCCGCCCCAGATTTCGAGCTGATCGTTCTGTGACCAGAAGTCGACATATTCCATTGCCGCTTCGGGGTTCTTTGACCGCGACGACACCATCAGCATGGCGGTGCCATCCATGATCGCATTGACCGGCTCATAACTGCCGGTGGGGGCGTCGGGTTTCGGCATCGGCACGCCGGTCCAGCGCACATCGTCGTTCACACCCCAGGGCGTATTGAGCCAGGAAAGCCCGATCCACATCGCCGACCGGCCCTGACCAAACAGCTGCGCGGTGTCGCGGAAGAAGGTTTCGGTCAAGGAGGTGTTGGCGGGGGTCGAGCCGTCCGAGATCAGATCGACATAGAATTGCAGCGCATCGACAACACCGGGATCGTTCAGCGTGACCTTGCCGCTTTCCTCGTCAAAGATCCGACCGCCATTGGCATAGGCGAGACCTTCGAAAATGTTGATGTCCACCGGTGCCGTGGTGGCCGGGAAGGCGATGCCGGGGAGGTCGGGCTTTGTCATTGCCTTGGCGTATTCGCGCAGCTCGTCCCAGGTTTCCGGCGGACGGTCAAAACCGGCCTCTTCCAGCGCATCAAGGTTGATCGCCAGGAAGCTGGCCATATCCACATAGGTCGGCAGCGCATAGAGTTTGCCGTCATGCATGCCCGATTCCAGAACCTCGGGCACAATGCGGTCTTTCCAGCCCGCCATCTTGTCCCCGGCAATGTCGTCAAGCGGCTGGATCATGCCAAAACCGGCGAATTCGGGGATGTCCTGCCCAAAGGCAATAATCACATCAGCCAGACGGTTGGTCTGAAAACCGGCCAGGATCTTTTGACGGCGGATTTGGCCGTTGAAATAGGAATACTTCAGGTCGACATCCGGCTGAGTTGCGCTGAAGGCATCATTGCGCTGTGCCCAGACTTCGACCTCTTGCGGCGTGCCGCCGAATTTCCAGACCGAGATCTCGCCATTGGCGGCCAATGCGGGCGTGCCCGGCAAAAACGTGGCCGCGCCGACGGCGGCGGTGGTGCCCAGGAACCTGCGGCGGCTGATTGAATTTGACATGTAGTCCTCCCTCTAGTGCCGTGAATGGCGATCCGCGAGATGCGGCAGTTTCGAATGACATACGAGTGTCATTCGCTATTGACGGACGTTATGGGCAATGATACTCGTGTGTCAATGGCAAATTTGCTGTATTGTCTTTACCGCCGCCGTGGCGCACCCTCGGCCGGTGGAAATTACCAACCCAGCAATCAAACGCCGGAAGGAGGCCGCTTATGGCGCAGGTCAACAGCAAGAAAGTGACGCTCAAGGACGTGTCGAAAGCCTCGGGGCTGTCGCTGATTACTGTGTCGCGCGCATTGCGCCAGCCCGAAACGGTGCATGCCGACACGCGCGCCAAGATCCAGCGCACCATTGATGAAATCGGCTATATTCCCAACCTCACGGCGCGCTCGCTGGTGTCGCAGCGGTCAGACATGATTGGCGTTGTCGTGCCGATCCTGGCCAGTTCGCTTTTTGCCGATTTTGCACAGGGCGTCAGCCGGGTGCTGGAGCCGAAGAAGCAACAAATGCTGCTCGCGGTGTCCGACTGGTCGCCGCAGAAAGAAGAAGAAGCGGTGCGCACCTTTATCGCCCGGCAGGCCGATGCGATCATTGTCACCGGCTTTTCCCATACCGACACCACGCGCAAGCTGCTGGATAAATTCAGCGGCCCCGTGGTCGAGGCCTGGAACCTGCGCGAGGATGCGATTGATACTGCCGTGGGATTCGACAATTACGCCGCTGCGGTCGAGATGACCCGCTATCTGATTGAGCGGGGATATGAAGATATCGTCGTGATCGGGGGATCATCGCAAAACAACGACCAGGCGGCGGACCGGACGCGCGGCTTTGTTGATGCGATGCGCGGGGCGGGGCGCAGTGTCACCGATGACACAATCGTCGAATTCGAAAACCCCGCCACCATCGAGGGCGGAATTGCGCTGATCCCCAAGCTTTTGGCGCGCAAGAAAAAACCGGATGCCATCTTCTTTCTCGCGGAACTTCCCGCCCATGGCGCGATGCTGTGGTGTCTGTCGAACGGCATCAGCGTGCCAGATGACGTGGCCATCGCCGGTTTTGGCGATCTTAGCCTTTCGGCGCTGCTGCCGGTGCCAATGACCACTGTCCAAATCAAGGGCCGTGCCATCGGGGAACGCTCGGCCAGCCTGGTGATGGACCGGCTGGAGGGCAAGGCGGAAAACGCCGCCACCCATGACATCGGCTATCACCTCCAAATCAGGGAAAGCACATGACTTCATCCAACGGCCCCGTCCGGGCCGCGATTATCGGCGCCGGGCATTTCGCCTATCGTATGCACATTCCGGTTCTGGCGGCGCGCAAAGAGGTTGTCCTCGATTCCGTCTGTCGGCTTGGGCGCAAGGAACTGGATCTGATCGCCGATGAATTCGGCTTTGCCTTTGCGACCGAAGACTGGCGCGCGGTGCTGGACCGCGACATCGACATCGCAGTGATCTCTTCGCCGCATAATCTGCACTATGAACAGGCCAAGGCGTTCCTTGAAAAGGGCTGTCATGTGCTGGTGGAAAAACCGATGTGCCTTGACCCGGCCCAGGCTTGGGATCTGGTCAGGGTGGCAGAGGCCGCAGGGCGCGAATTGCTGGTGGCCTATGGCTGGAACTACAAGCCCGGTCTTGATGCGATGCGCGACATGGTGAGCCAGATCGGAGAGATCGAACATGTGGTGTGCCACATGGCATCCTTTACCCGCAGTATCTTTTCCGGCGGGCGGTTGGCCAATTGGAACCACATCGCCATTCAACCCGATCGCAGCACATGGGAGGCCCCGGATCAGGGTGGAGGCTATGCCTATGGCCAGCTCTCGCATGCGCTTGGCATCCTTTACTGGCTGACCGATCTGCGCTGTGCTTCGGCACGCTCTGTGCTGTTCGAGGCGCCTTCGACCATCGACCTGCATGACGCGGCAGCGGTCCGGTTTGAAAACGGCGCGACCGGCGTCTTTTCCGGCAGCTGCGGGGTGCCGAACGGCCATGGATTCGAGGTCGACATCCGCATCTATGGCAGCCATGGTTCGGTGTTGTTGGACATCGAGACCGAGCGATTGGTGCTGAAACTTCCCGACGGCGAAACCCATGTCGCAGAGGTGCCGGAAGGCGCGTGGAAATACAGCTGCGAAGGGCCGGCCAATCGGCTGGTCGACATCGGGCTGGGGCAGGGACGCAACGAAAGCCCCGGAGAGGTCGGCGCGCGCGCCGTCGAAACGCTATTTGCCATCGTCGCCTCGGGCAAGGCCCGAGGGGCGGAACAGATTATCACACAAGACCAGAAGGCAGCCGCAGAATGACCGATTTTACCAACCAGACCGCCATTGTCACCGGGGGCGCGCAGGGCATCGGCCGTGCGGTCGCCAATCGTCTTGCCCAGGGCGGTGCCCGTCTGGTGCTTTGGGATCGTGACAAGGCGCTGGCCGACACGGCCGCTGCGGAAATCGGCGGCGGCGCATTCGCCTGTGAGGTCGACGTCTCGGACTGGGCCAGCGTCGAAGCGGCGATGAAAACCACGCTCGACACCGCTGGTCGCGCCGATATCCTTGTGAACTCTGCCGGGATTGCGGGCTCAAACGGGCCGCTGGCCGATTACCCGGTCGAGGAATTTCGCCAGATCACCGAAATCAACCTGCTTGGCACCTTTCACGTCAACCGCGCCGTTGTGCCCGCCATGAGCGAACAGGGCTATGGCCGCATCGTCAATATCGCCTCGGTCGCGGGGAAAGAGGGCAACCCAATGGCCAGCGCCTATTCCGCGTCAAAGGCCGGTGTGATTGGATTGACTAAGTCGCTGGGCAAGGAACTGGCGGACAAGGATATTGCGGTGAACTGTGTGACGCCCGCCGCCGCGCGCACGCGGATTTTTGACCAGATGAAACAGGAGCATATCGACTATATGCTGTCAAAGATCCCGCGTGGCCGGTTCCTTGAGCTTGACGAGGCCGCGGCTATGATTGCCTGGCTCTGCTCAAAGGAAAACAGCTTCACCACCTCCTCGGTCTTTGATCTTTCGGGTGGTCGGGCGACGTATTGATGGCGCATTGGCTGGACGGGATCGCGCTGGTCGACGCCCATCATCATTTTTGGGAGCTGTCGCGCTTTCCCTACCGCTGGCTTGCCCCCGATGCGCCGCCCGCGCGTTTCGGGGACAAGGCCGGTATCCGCCGGGATTTCCTTCCGGCGGATTACCGCGCGGGTTTTGGCGACTTGCCACTATCGGCAAGCGTGCATGTGCAGGCCAATTGCGGCGCGGCTGATCCGGTGGACGAAACCCGCTGGGTGCAGGATTTGTCAGACAGCACCGGCTGGCCGACCGCGATTGTGGCCGAGGTCGATCTGACCACACCAGAGGCCGAGGCCCAAATTGCCGCCCATCTGCAATCGCCGGCCTTGCGCGGCATCCGCACCCCGGTCGCCTGGGATGACGCGGGGCGCTGGCGGGTGGCGAACCGGCCCGGTGTTCTTGCCAATGACCGGTTTCGCGGGGTTCTGCCCTTGCTGGAAGAGGCCGGTCTGTGCCTCGAATGTGTGGTTGTCCCGGCGCAATTGCGTGACGTTCTTGACCTCGCGCGTGCCTTTCCCGGCCTGACGATTGTCCTGAACCATTTTGCCACGCTGGAACCGGACCAACCGGGCAATCTGGCGGATTGGCATACGGGGATTTCGGCGTTGGCCGAGGCAAAGAATGTCTTTGTCAAACTTTCCGGGCTCTGGACTGTTGACCGAAACTGGCAGGCCGCTGCCCTGGCTCCGCATGTGACGCATCTGCTGGCCAGCCTGGGACCAGAGCGGGTGCTTTATGGCTCTAACCTGCCGGTTGAGGCAGTCAATTGCCCGCTTGGACGCCAGTTCGAGCAATTGCAAATTCTGTTGGCAGATCAGCCCAAGGCCAGCCTGCGTGCCATATTCTCGGACACCGCGCGACGGGTTTACCGGCTGTAGGCGTGTGTGCTGCCTGTTCCGGCATGATGCTGTGGCGTTGCTGCGCCTGCTTGTGGATTGTGGCCTTCTGCGTGCCCCGGCGGAAAATAACATAATCCTGATTATGGGGCGCGGCCTCTGTAGCCGCAAAGCTAAAATGTCACCCATGAGCAATTCAGGAATGTCACTCTCCCCCAAAAGACTAAGGGAGATCGG